>NZ_JBXEJE010000003.1:0-73156 GCF_056820935.1 Streptomyces sp. Q2
GTCTGGCCCGTGAGCTCAACATCGACGCCGAGGGCATCGACATGGGCCCGTCCCCCACGGACGCCGCCCTGGCCGCCGACCTGGTACTGCCGATCGAGGATCTCGACCTCACCGTCCGGTCGTACAACTGCCTCAAGCGCGAGGGCGTCCATTCCGTGGGTGAGCTCGTCGCCCGCTCCGAGGCCGACCTGCTGGACATCCGCAACTTCGGTGCGAAGTCGATCGACGAGGTCAAGGCCAAGCTCGCCGGCATGGGCCTGGGCCTCAAGGACAGCCCGCCCGGATTCGACCCGACCACCGCCGCACTCGGCGCGGACGACGATGCGGACGGGGGTTTCGTGGAGACCGAGCAATACTGAACGCCGCGCTGCGCCGGTCGCGACGGGACCGGAGAACTTCCACGTTGTTCCCTGCCCGCTGCACGAACATCAGGGCCGAGAAGGACCCGCTGTCGCCCCGGCTGCAGAACCGCCGCAGCTCGAGGGGCGATAGCGACCGCGTACGCGGGGTCGTCCTCGCACAGCCGTTCGCGGATGTGGGACGGGGCGAGCGACTCCGGTGCATGGCCTCGCGACTGCCCGTCGGCCTCGACCTGAGTCGCCGCCGACCCAGCCCGGCAGACGGCTGCCTCCCTTAGGCATGGGTCGGGACAGCGGGCCGACGTCGCCGTGTCCGCCGGGCCGGACAGGCGGCGCGACGCTGTCCCGGCCGCGGGCGCCCGGGGCATCAAGCCGTCGGCCATTGCGCCGTTGACGAAGGCGTAGACGGCCTTGTGCATCACGTCCACCGTCAGTTCGGTGTGGGACCCGGTGGACGACGGGGCGCCGACACCATGGCGTTCTCCAGGATCCGGTCATTGGTGATCCGGACCACGGCGAACTCGCCGAAGCCACCGGCCCGCGCAGCCCCGCAGGGGCCATGCGCTTCGGCCCGGCCGCCCAGCAGCGCGGCTTGGCCGAAGCGCATGGCCCACTCCCGGGCCGGGAGCCCGCGAGCGCGGCGCATCCCCTCAGTCGCTCGAGAACCCGCCCGGCAACGTGCGAGCCAGGCAGACCGGTGACCGCCTGCTCGATCTTGTCGCCGACCGTCACCACCAACCCCCGGCCGTGCCGGCCAACAGTCCCTGCCCCGGCGAGCGCCTGATCATGCCCTGCCGGGCCTGGACGCCGACGTCCACGCGCGCCGCAACCACGGCCTCCCAGGCTGCCCTCGACCTGCTCGGCCGCACCGGTCGCCGCTGGCAGAGCGCTCCCCTCGTACAAGACGAACATCCCTCACGGCCTGTGCGTCACCGTGCCGGTACCGCGGACGGCGCCGGAGCGCTGAGCGGGAGCCTGGGAGGCGGGGCGGTGTGGGGCGCGGGGCGACGCAAGGTTCCCGGGGTGCGCCCGGGTGAATCCCGGCCGCCCGGCGGTGCGCCCCATCCGAAAATGTTACCGTCCGTGACCATAGTGACTGTATGTCGTCACAACAAGATGCCCAGCGGCCCGAGGGCCGCCACTACGTGAGCCGCGGAGTGGACGTCCGGATCGTTGCGGGGGAGGGAGGGAGCGTCGACCTCCGACTGGACGGCATGCCTGTCCAGGTCACCTACATGGACGGCGAGTACCACAGTCAGCTCGCCAACATGTTCACCGGATTTCCCACCATCGACGACCTCGTGGAGTCGCTCCTGGAGACGCAGGGCAGGACTTGGGTTCTGCGCGGCGGTCACACCGGCGGGGGCGGGCATGACCACGGCGGTGGCGGCCACGACCACGGTGGTCACGACCACGACCACGACCACGAGCACGGCAACGGCGGGGGCGCCCGGTGAACATTCGCAAGAACATCTACCATCTGGCCCCGCAGGAACTCGCCGACTTCCAGGACGCCCTCAACGCCATCAAGGCGGACGGCAGTTACGACGACTTCATCGCGCGCCACCATCACGCCATGATGGACGCGACCCCGCTGCCCGGCGAGGACGCGGACACCAACGTCCGCAACGCCGCGCACCGCGGACCCGCGTT
The DNA here is from genome assembly GCF_056820935.1 of Streptomyces sp. Q2. Lineage (NCBI taxonomy): Bacteria > Bacillati > Actinomycetota > Actinomycetes > Kitasatosporales > Streptomycetaceae > Streptomyces > Streptomyces sp. Q2. The sequence goes on from NZ_JBXEJE010000003.1 coordinate 2,013, forward strand.
CCTGCCGTGGCACCGGTACTTCTGCCGGGAACTGGAGCTGCTACTTCAGTCCAAGAAGAGGAACGTCACGCTGCCCTATTGGGACTGGTCGGCCGACGCGGCCGCGCCGTCGGCGGCCCCGCTGTGGAACACGGACCCGGCTGCCGGCCCTGTGTACATGGGCGGCGACGGCGACGGCCCGAACGGCGAAGTGACCACCGGACCGTTCCGGCACTGGACCGCACTGATCGAGGACCTGGAGACCGGCGGTCTCGTCCCCCGCCCGGGCATCGTCCGGGCGCTCGGCAGCACTGCGGGTGCGCCCGCCTCAAATCTGCCGACCTTTCCCACCGCCGCCCAAGTGGAGGACATGGTCCTCAACTGGGACACGTACGACGAGGCACCCTGGGGGCGGCGGAGCCAGCGCAGCTTCCGCAACCGGCTGGAAGGCTGGCGCAAGACCGACACCGAAGGCGGCTCCCAGCTGCACAACCGCGTCCACATCTGGGTCGGCGGAGACATGGGCCCCGGCACCTCCCCCAACGACCCCGTCTTCTTCCTGCACCACTGCAACGTCGACCGCCTGTGGGCCCGCTGGCAGCACACGCACCCGAACGCGCCGTACCTCCCGGCAGGCGACGGTCCCGCTGGGCACAACCTCCACGACACCATGGCCCACCTCGACACGACCGACACGACCCCCGCCCGCTCCCTCGACTACCGCCGCAACCTCGGCTTCATCTTCGACACCGATCCGCCACTGGTGGAGCTGGCGACACCCACCGTGAACTTCCGCAACATCCCCTCGGGAGCGACCCGTTGGCGGGCCGCCGAGTTCCGGGTCCGCGCCGCCGCCCGCGTCCACTTGGAGATCGTGCCCGGCAGCGGACCGGCCGCACCGTACGGGCTCACCACACGCGGCGGCACCGTCACCCACACCCCGGTGCCCGACAACGCCCCCTTCGACGTGGTGAAGTTCTGGTTCGCCTTCACCGGCGAGGCCGCGGCAGGCGTCGCGGCCGGCGGTCCGGTGAAGATCCGCTGCGTGGAGACCGGGCAGGTCTTCGACGTACTTCTCACGGCCAACACCGTCACACGGCAGACCACCGCAGTGATGTTCGCACTCGACACCTCGCTCAGCATGGCCCGGCCCGTGCGCACGGGCGACAGCCGCATCCGGCTGCTGCGCGAGGCCGTCGCCCAAGGCGTCGAACTCGTCCGCGACGGAAGCGGCGCCGGAGTGGTGGCATTCGACCAGGACGCGCACCCCGATGTGAAGCCGGCGGCCTTCACCCCGGACGGGAGCCAGCGCGACGACGTCCTGGCGGCAGTCGCCGCGCTCGAGCCGAGTGGCAACACCTCGGTCGGAGACGGACTGGTCGCGGCACAGGAGGCCGTCCTACCCGTGCTCCGCGACTTCGCCGACTTCGCGCTGGTCGTCGTCACCGACGGCCAGGAGAACCAGCCCGAGTTCCTGGACGACGTCGCCGGGAGCATCGGTCTGCGCACTTTCGCCGTAGGTCTCGGCCGCGCCCAGCCGGTGAGCGCCCCGGTGCTGACCAGGCTCACCCAGACGACCGAGGGAAGCCTGCTGATCACCGACACCCTCGGCGCCGAGGCGGACGACCGCTTCCGCCTCTCCTCGTACGTCCTTCAAGCCCTCGCCTCGGCCGCCGACGACGACGTGGTGAGCACGGGGACGGGCGTCGTCACCAACGCGGCGGAAGTCCGGATCCCGTTCCGGCTCACCGAGGCCGACATCGAGGCCACAGTGATCCTGCTGAGGGACACAGCCGCGGTGCGCCTGACGCTGGAGACTCCGGCGGGGCAGCTGCTGACGGAGGCAGACCTCGCCGCGCTGGGCGCGCCCGTCCGGCCGGGCCCCGCCATGGCTTACTGCCGCTTCCACCTGCCGCTGGCCGTCGGCCCGGGGGCGCACGCCGGCACCTGGCACGTGCGCCTCACGGCCGACGGGGACTCGGTGCGCAACGAGAGCGACCGGCTCAGGACCGAGGCCGCAGGAGACCCTGCCCGGCTGGTGGATATCGACGGGCTGGAGGCACACGGACCGAGGTACGGCCTCCTCATCCACGCCTGGAGCAACCTGCGGTTCAACGCCCGTCTCGCCCAGCCGAGCCTGGAACCGGGAACGCGCCTGCGGATCGACGCCTCCCTCACCGAATTCGGCGAGCACGTCGCAGGCCGGGCCGAGGTGGTGGCAGAGGTGACGCGTCCCGACGGCGTCGGCATGTCCGTACCCCTCGGCGAGGAACTGCCGGGCGCATTCCGCGGCGGCTTCGAGGCAGGCATGGCGGGCGTCTGGCGCATCCGGGTCACGGCCACGGGCCATACACACGGCCGCATGCCCTTCACCAGGGAGCAGTGCTTCACGGCCGCCGTGCTGTCCGGCGGGGACGGGCCGTCTGTCCATGTCGTCGCCTCGGACGAGGACGGTGAGCCGACGCTGGGCTGAGCATTCGGATTCCTTCGATGCCGAACCGCGGCCGCCGGTGGCGGTCGCGGTGGCGGTCGCGGTGGCGGTGGCGGTGGCGGTGGCGGTCACGGTCGCGGTCGCGTTGGCGGTGGCGGTCAGGGTCGCGGTGGCGGTTCGGGCTTCCGCGGGAAGCAGACGACGAGGGGAACCGGGCGTGGTGAGCGGGGGCCGACCGGACGGCACCGGTTCGACGCGTGGGCCGAGCCTGGCAGGTTGTTCGACGGGGGCACGGCGGACGGCGTCGGGGTGTTGCGTGGGGCGGCCCCCGGCTACCAGGTGAACGCGGTACGCGCGGGGCAGCTCGTCGACGGTCGCACCTCCAGCACCGACCGGCTGACGCGGCGCGAGGCAGGGCGGGGCCGGGCGGCACGATGCGCCAGGCCTGTTGAGTCGTCAATTTGCTCGACGTGCGGCAACGCCGTAACGGTGCTGTGCTGGTGGAGAGCCCACACGTCACCAACCTTCCATGGAGGTGACTCACCATGGCATCGTTCAAGCTCGGAGACTCCGTGGCCGAGGACGCTCAGGCCCGGTCCAAGATCTCGACCGAACTCGCTCCTCCTGTCATCCTCAGGGCACAGCCCGACTCGTTCGTACGCCTGAACACACCAGAGGAGCTACGGGACTGGGAGGAGGCCGTCCGCGCCACCACCGGGATGCGCATCGACGCCACCCGCATGGCAGGCTCGGCGTCGGAGTCGTGCTCGTGCGGCTGCTCCGACGACTGCTGCGTGGACTGCCCCGTCCAATGATCCTTACGGTGTCCGTCGAGGACGACTTCCACACTCATGTCATCCGGGACGCCGCCGTCCGCCGCGGCTTCCGCGACTTCCACGTCCTGGAGTGCGACCGCATCAGCGAACGTCCCGGCCTGACATGGAGTTCGCACGGGGACACACCCAGCACCGTCCTGACCTCGGAAGGGCGCACCATCCCCCTCGACGCGGTGTCGGTGCTGTGGTGGCGGCGAATGCGAGCGAACCAGCAGGCTTCGGCCCGCGCGTCGACCGACCACCAGCAACGCCTGGTCGACAACGACAGCCGCGGCGCCCTCGGCGGCATCCTCGCGGCGTCCTTCCGCGGCCAGTGGATCTCCACCCCTGAAGCAACCGATCGCGCTGCGGACAAGCTGTACCAGCTCTCCGTGGCGCGGGAGGCGGGCTTCCGGGTGCCGCGCACGCTCGTCTCCCAATCCCGCGACGAGGTGGCGGAGTTCGCCCGCACCGTGGACCGCGTCATCGTCAAACCCGTGGTGGGCGCGACTGGCCCGCTCATGTTCACCCAGTACATCGACGACCCGCAGGCCATCCCCGAGGAGTCCTTCAGCGTCTGCCCGGCCGTCTACCAGGAATACATCCCCGGCCGCAGGCACGTCCGGCTCAACTGCTTCGGCGAGCGCATGTACGCGGCCCTCATCGAGACCGACCGGCTCGACTGGCGTCCCGACCTCAACGTGCCCATCTCCAGGTGGGAGGTACCGCCCGACGTGGGCCGCCGGGTGGTTGAGGTGCTGCGGCGCCTCGGGCTGCGCATGGGCGCCATCGACATCAAGCTGACCCCGGACGGCGAGCCCGTCTGGCTGGAGGTCAACCCGCAGGGGCAGTTCCTCTTCCTGCAGCCGCTGCTGGGGGAACCACTGGACGACCACTTCCTCGACTTCCTGCTCTCCTGCGCGGAGGTCGGCGGACACGACCGGTGATCCGTCGTCGCTTCTCCCCCACATCCGCGACGATCCGCTGACGTCGGACGCAGGGTCGGGGGCCCAATGCCACCACCCCGGCGCACTCGCAGCCCAGCGCAGAGAAAGCGCCCGCACATGCAGCGAAAGACGGTATCCGCCGGGGCGGACGTCCCCTCGCACTCGCAGCCTGACCATCTGGTGGCCAGTGACTCAAAAGCCGCGGAAAACGCCGTCGCCGCCGACGGCGCCCGCGAACTCCTCGAAGTCCATGTTCGCGCCCTCGACGTTGTTCTCGATGCTCCACAGCTCGGCTGCCACAACGCGGACACACCGCTCACGCTCACCCCGCAGGTCCACCACGAGGAGCGGCAGTTCGGGCGAGGCGACAGCTACAGAGTCCGCCAGGACAAGGAGTGGATGCTGGTACTCCGCAGGAATCAGATCGAGGGCCTGGCCAGGTGTCAAACCCTCGTACCTCCGGTCATCGACGAGTGCGACGTTGGCCAGGAAGCCGTCCCTGCCGGGCGAGTACAGCGCCGCCCTCAGAGCGTCCCAAGCAGCGCCGGCGGAGAAGTCGGTGCGCACTACGAGAGCTTCCAAAGTGCAAGGGAGCTGATTCATGCTTGGACGGTACCGCCAACCCGGAAACCGATCCGGTCACAGCACTGGGGCAACTATCCCCAAGATGTGTCCGACCAGGGCGATTTGATTATTGGCCGGAAACGTGTCGTCGGTGCCGCGCAGGACGAGATCAGCGAGCTATGTGCACAGTCGGCCGACTCCCGTGGACATCGCGCACCTCGACCAGAGGTTTGGCAGCACGGTGTCGCCGATGGCTGACATGCACCTTTAAAGACTGAGCGTCGACTGGGGAGCATGGAGCAGTCCGGTAGCGGTGGAGGGACCACCGGCCGGACGGGGGATCGTATGAGAATCAGCTCGACTCTGGCTGCAGCCGCCCTGACCATCGGACTCAGCCTGGCCGCCACCGCCCCTGCGGGAGCAGCCGACACTGCGACTCCTGGGCCCCGCCCCGCAGTCGCAGGCAAGAGCGCTGGTGATGTCTCCATCAAGCGCGCCTTCACCACCTGGGCCACCAACGTGAACGTGCGCCACAACCACAGCAACTTCGCCGTCTGCAACAACTCACCGTCCGCGGCCAACTGTCCGAACGTGCGGGGGCAGGTGAACCCGGGCGTCTCGTTCGAGGCATGGTGCCAGAAGGTCGGCAGCCAGACAGTGGGCGGCAACCCCTACTGGGTCTATGTCATCCTGCCCAATTTCGAGGGCTGGATGGCCAGTTACTACGTCGACTACCCAGACAACGTGCTCCCGGACACCCCGTTCTGCTAGGGGCCGCCGGACCGTGATCAGCAGGGGTCCCGCCATAGCCGTGGCCCTGAGGCCTCGCCTCCACGCTGCGCGCGTGGGGGCGGGGTCTCACCTGGTTCGGGCGCATGATGAGGCACCGTCCGCAGATCGATCTCGCTTGCTCCGCGTCGCTGAACTCCACGACCATGCCGTGGACACTGGTGCAGTCCTTCCGGAAGTACATCTCTGCCAGATCCGCAGCCGCGATGCTCTGCAGCTGCTTGGACGGCGTCGGTGCCGTCGCGAGCGGGCAGAGGCCGGCCGCGACGGCGGTCTTCATCAGCTTGCGTTGCATACCGACCCGGACGTTCACGAGCACGGCGGCCGGATACCACACAGCCGGTTGCAGCAGGGGGCCAGGTAGCTGCCGGTCTGCAGGCGCAGGCGTAGTGCGCTGGTATGTGACGACCAGCAGGACCAAGCGCACTGCGGCGTGCAGGCGCGGCCCCAGTCCGCCGCTCCGACGCCGCGATCGTGCCACCCACGACGAAATAATCCCAGTTGCCGTCGCCCGTTCCTCAAGCCGATCCTGTGTGCTCGGTCAACGAGGAGGACACGTGGGGCTCGTTCTGTTCCCAGGAGACGACGACACCAGCAGCCCGGACGTGTCCTGGTCCTACACCGGCTTCGGAGTGTTCCGGCAGCGACTGGCTCGGGCCGAGGGATTCGCACTCGACGAGATGCATGGCTTCGGTGGACAGCGCTCCTGGAACGATGTCTCCACCACTCTGGCACCCCTTCTCGATCACCCCGATGACGAAGGCCCCGACCTCACGTCGATCCAGTGCGCCGCGATCCTGCCCCGCCTACAGGCGCCGACCATCCTCAGGACGGAAGCGTCGACCCCGTAGTCCAGGGGCACATCGACGACGCCCGCCAGCTGGTGGTCGTCCTGCAGCTCTGCATCGAGAAGGACGTCGCCCTTCTCTTCGGCTGACGTCGGCCGGCATCACCGGCTCACCGTGACCAGCCATGTTGCCAAGCGACATACCCACACCCTCCGCACAAGATCCACTTCCAAGATCCACTCCCGATATGTTCCCTAGTGCGGGCAAACGACCTCGGGCCTCTTTCGCTCGCCTTCCGGGGTGAAGGTGAAGGTCTCGCGGAAAGGGCCGTCACCGAAACGCACCGCGAGGAGCAGCGGCTGCTCATGCTCGGGCGGCCAGGAGTTGGTTCCTGGCGCGCTGCCGTTCCACAGGTGGAAGACCACCATCGGCTGCTCCATGTCCTCGCTGAGGTAGCCGAGCGTCTTCCCGTACAGGGGGTTCTCTCCGCCCAGCAAGACGGAGGGTGGCCCGAACGCCGCAGTCACGTCCGGCCATGTGCGGTCCTTCTTGGCCCAGGAGCGCACGGAACCCTTGAGAGCCTCGTACTCGGTGGGCGTGAGCAGCCGGTCCGACTCCAGCCAACCGGATCGTTGTGCGAATTCCGCGTACACCGAGGCCATGCAGTCGTCGTAGCAGTGTCCGGGAATCAACTCCCTGTACGCCCCCTTCACACCGGTGGCCATAAGGGTCCTGCTGTCAATCCAAGCCTGCCGCTGGGGGGCGAAGGCCTCGGGCCGACGTTCGACGAACAGCAGGTTCGTGATCAGTACGTGCAGTGAGACCTCACCTCCGAACGTCTCAGGGGAACGAAGGGCGCAGTTGAGCTGCGCAACGAGGTGGGCATGTATCTCGGAGGCGGTTGCAAGGGAGTCGGCAGATGTCACCCCACAGGTTCTCGCACATGAGGGCCAGCCTGCCAGCCTAGAAGCCCGCCGCCCCGCACTGCGGATGCGCTGGCTGCCGCCCGGCCCGGATGACGCCTCGTACCGATTGCCCATCGCGCCGGGAGGATGCCTGGCCCTGAGCCGCACCACCTTCGACCGCCTCGGCGGCTTCGGGACTTTCCGGGAACTCGGACTGGAAGACGTCGACTTCAGCCTGCGGGCATGGCGTGCCGGGGTCAGCGTTCTGGCCGTCCCGTCGGCGCGACTGGCACACCGGTTCCGGCCAAACCCGCCCTATCGACTCAGCGCAGCGAGCCGCGCCTACAACGTGGCACGTGTCGCGCTCATTCACTTCGAGGATTCCCGCCGCGAAGCATGCCTACGCAAGATCATCGGAACGCCGAGGGCGACCGAGGCCCTGGTCGATGTGTTCCTCAGCGACTGGGAGGACCAGCGGAACAGACTCGCGGCCACCAGTTCACGGACCGTCGAGGACTTCTTCAGCACGTTCGGCGACTGGGGTCGGCTCGATTGACATGATCAACCGGACCCGGACGGGATCGGCCCAGGCCCGGCCTGCCGGGACCCTCGGTGGGCCGGACATGCCGTTGGGGCGCGGGGCTCAGGGAACTCGGCGAGGAGCTGGCCGTCCACGTCGCCGCGCGCACCGTGCCAGCCCCCGCCCTGCGCACGCCGGACTCGCGCACCGCCCTGCTCACGGCGGCGGAGGCTGCCCAGCAGCAGTGAACGGCCGGTGGCCGCACTGGCCCCGGCCCGGCGGGCCCGTTTGAGGAAGTCGCCCGCAGTCACAAGCTGCCGCCCGCGATCAGTTCGACAGGATGGGCTGGTGCCGTCATCGCCCTCGGACGGGGCTGGAGTTGCGATGGAGCTGACGCCTGTGGAAGGCGGTTCACTCGCCGGTGAGCCGCCCCTGTCTCCCGCCGTGTCAGCGGACGATCGCGCTGCGCCCCCACGTCAATCCGACGAAGGTGACCAGCATCCATGCCGGTCCGACGACACCCTGGAAGCCGGGTAGGCCGGTGATGCCCGCGAACAGGACCACTGCCAGTACGGGCACGAGGCTGAACCAGCCGATCCACCGTGAGATCGTGCGTTCACGCAACGCCATCCAGGCCACCGCTCCAGCCGCGACCACGACGCCGAGCCAGCCGATGTACCCGCCGAAGTCGTTGAGCATGAAGTAGACGAACAGTCCGTCCTGACCGAAGGACTGCTCATCCATGCCGGCCGGCAAATAGATCGCCAGGGCGCCCTTCCATCCGTAACCGTAGGTCAGTCCTGCGGCCGAGGCCGTCAAAGCGCCGCTGACCACGTAGGCAGCGGTGCTGCCCGGAACCCGCGGCTCGACCTGACGCCGCCATGCCGCAGCCAGCACGAGGAGCAGGACTACCGTCAGGAAGCCGGCGACGAGACCGAGATGCGCCATGGAGCGCCCCACGTCGTCAAGGACCGACGCATCGACGGGTTCCCGCGGGTCCGTGCCGGCCCGGACATCCGCCAGAAGCGTGGCGACTCCTCCCAACAGGCCTGCTCCCACCCCGAACAGGGGCCACTTCGCCCTTCCGTCACGCTCCTGTCGCGCCATGTCCCCCGAGCGGGCTTCCGGATCGATGGTGGTCATCCGCATCAACTCCCTGTATGTGCGGGTACGTTGCCGATCCGAATGTCGCGGTAGGCGTGTCCCGCCGCCCAGGGACCCGGGTCCCGACCGACTGGGATGGTTTTGCCGGATCGCGCCCGGTAAGGGCCCGCATTACGGGAACATGTGGGTGTGAGTCGGGGGGATCTGGCACTGCGTCACACTGCGTACGTCATCGCGGGCCTGGGCACAGCGGGCTGCGTTGCGACGGTGCCCGTGCACGGCTGGCTGGCCGAACGCATCGCCATTACCCCCCTGTACTGGTCTGACCTCGTGCTCGGCACGGTCTGGCCGCTGGTGGGCGCCCTCGTTGCCAGGGGCCGCCCGCGCAATCCCGTCTGCTGGCTGATGCTGCTGCCCGCGATGATCGGGCCGTACTATCTGCTGGCCTATTACGCCGGTTACAGCAGCCTAGTGGCGGCGGATCCGCTTCCCGGGTGGGAAGTGGGGGCCTGGATCGGCTGCTGGGGCTTTGTCGGCTACTGGTTCGCCACCCCCTTGGTGCCCTTGCTCTTTCCGCACGGTCGCCTGGAAACGGCGCCGCGCCGGGCGTGCGCCTGGGCGGTCATCACAGTCGCCGCGACAGGAACGCTGGCCACGATGCTGCGGCCCAGCGGCACCGATCCCGTCCCTGGTGTCCCGAACCCTCTCGGGATCGCGGGCTGGGGGTGGCTGCACACCGTGATGTTCATCTGTGCCGCGGCCACCATGCTCGGCGGCAGCCTGGCGGCCGCCGTCTTCCTTGTCCTGCGCACCCGCGCGGCGACCGGTGTCGAGCGGGCTCAACTGCAGTGGCTGATGCTGGGCGGGCTGCTGATGGTGTTCTCCTTCTTCTCCTTCCTGTTGGACGACGCCGAGCAGCCGGCTCTGGTCGGTGACCTCGTCATGCTGGTAGGGCTGCTCGGCCCACCCGCGAGCGTCGCGGTCGCCATGCTGCGGCACAGGCTGTTCGACGTGGAGCTGGTCCTCGGCCGCGCCATCGTCTTCGCCGTCCTCAGCGCGCTTGTCCTGGGGGTGTACGCCGCGGTCGTCGCCGGCGCGAGACTGATCGCGCCCGGGTCCCTGACGGGAACGTGTCTGATCGCTTTCACCGCGCTGCTCGCGGCCAACGGGCGCGGCGCCGTCCAGGCGGCCGTGGACCGCACGCTATTCGGGCATCGCCACGATCCGTACGCCGTTGTCGCCCACGTCGGTCGCCGTGTCGCTCCGGCTTGCGAGCCGGCGGAAGCCATGCAGCATCTCGTCGACGCCTTGCGGCATGCGCTGCGCCTGCCCTACGCGGCGTTCGAAAGCCCCGCCGTGGCAGCGGCCTCGGGCAGGCCGGCGGCGGGCGCGGGCTGGCGGGCCTTTCCCTGCCGGGCTCTGGGCCGCGAACTCGGGGTACTTCGCGTAGGGCGGCGAAGCGTCAACGACCCTTGGACGGCTAAGGAGCAGGCCGCAGTGGAAGAGGTCGCAGACCGCGCCGGAACACTCGCCTACGCCGCCGGTCTCGTCGAGGACATCGCCCGCAGTCGCTCACGCATCCTGTCGGTGCGTGAGGAGGAGCGCCGGCGGCTGCGCGCGGACCTCCACGACGGCATCGGCCCCTCTCTGGCCGGCACCGCCCACCAGCTCGATGCCCTCGCCCGGCGCATCGACGATCCCCATCTCGCGGGGTGTGTCAGGACACTTCGGGACAGGCTTCGCTCCACCGTCGCCGATCTGCGCACCGTGGTCCACGGGCTGCGGCCCGCGGTCCTCGACCAGTTGGGGCTTCCCGGCGCCCTACGGGAACTGCTCGCCGGATACGACACACCGGCATGCCACAACAGCATCGACGGCGCCTGCCACCGCCTGCCGGCCGCCGTCGAGGTCGCCGCGTACGCCATCGCCGCCGAGGCGGTCGCCAACGCCGTCAGACACAGCGCCGCCGGCCGCCTCGAACTGACCGCCCGGATGAAGGACACCGTCTTGATTCTCTCGATCCGCGACAACGGACGCGGCATTCCCCCCAGGCACAGGGCCGGTGTCGGCCTGCGCAGTATGCGGGAGCGTGCAGCCGAGATCGGAGGCCGTCTGGAGGTGACGGCCGCGCCCGGCGGCGGCACCCTCGTGCGAGCCATCCTCCCGGTGGGTGACCACCAGTGAACGTCCCCGTCACCGTCCTCGTCGTCGACGACCATCCCGTCTTCCGGGCAGGCATGGCCACCGTCCTCGCCGATCTCCCCGATGTGACGGTCGTCGGAGAAGCGTCCGACGGTGCCGAAGCCATCACCGCCGCCGGTCAGCTGCGGCCGGCGATCGTGCTCATGGACCTGCGCATGCCGAACGTCAGCGGCCTGGAGGCCACGGCCCAGATCACGACGGCCCATCCTGAGATCGCCGTCCTCATCCTGACCATGGACGAGGACGACGACTCGGTCTTCGCCGCCTTGCGCGTCGGCGCACGTGGCTACCTGCTCAAGGAATCAGACGGAGCCGACGTCCACCGTGCCCTGCTCGGTGTGGCCCGCGGCGAAGCGGTCTTCGGCCCCCGGATCGCCCAGCGCGTCCTGTCGCAGTTCGCCGCTCCGTCCACCGCCAGATCGCCCCTCCCCTTTCCGCACCTCACCGACCGCGAACGCGAGACCCTCGACCTGATCTCCCGCGGCCTGGACAACGCTTCCATCGCCCGCCGCCTGTCCCTGTCCGAGAAGACCATCCGCAACCGGGTCAGCGACGTCCTGGCGAAACTGCACGCCCGATCCCGCACGGAGGCGGCGGCCCTCGCGCGGGACGCGGGCCTGGGGCATCCCCGTCACTCCACGTAGATGTATGCGCGGCAGGTCCTCGGATCGCTCAGGGGGTCCTACTGACCCTGGCCTGGGGGGCGTTCGACTTCGTGGGCGTGATCGCCACAGGGGAATCGAGTCCTGCCCCGCCGCCACCCGCCGCCACCGAGGTCCTGTTCACAGAGGCCGGCCAACGGCGCCCGCGGAATGCTGAACGCGGCGTACAGCCGATGGCCGGAAGCACCGCGATTGTGGCGGCTGTGCTTGTGCCGGCCACCGCCATGAGGAGGGCCGGGACCTGTCCTCGATGACGGCATCCTGGCCGGCACCGCCTACCGCCTACCGTCTGCTGCCTGCTGCCTGCTGCCTGCTGCCTGCCAGACGGTCCGGCCTCACTTCAGGTGCCGGTCCAAGAACCTGCACCCGTCCTCCAGCTCGAACCACGGGGTGCCGGTGTGCCCACCCAGGTTGGCGTGCAGCGTCTTCTCCTTGCTGCCGAAGGCGTCGAACAGGTCCAGCGCCCGTTGCCGGGGGTTCCCTTCGTCGTCCCACTGCAGCAGGAACAGCAGCGGAATGGTGACCTGCCGGGCTTCCTCGCGCTGGGCCCGAGGAACGTACCCCCCGGCGAAGAAGCCTGCGGCCACGATGCGCGGCTCGACCACCGCCAGCCGAATGCCGAGGGCGGTCCACCCCCCGGAGTACCCGACCGGGCCGCCGATCTCGGGCAGCTCGAGGAGCGCGTCCAGAGTGCTCTGCCATTCCGGGACCGCGTTGTCGACCAGCGGGCCGATGAAGGACTCGAAGATCTCGTCGACCGGCTCGCCGGCCCGCATCGCCCGCCGGAGGTCGGCACGGGCTTGCTCGTCGGCGGCGGAACGGGGACGGTCACCGCACCCGGCGGCGTCGATGGTGGCCACCGCGTAGCCGCGCGCCGCGGTGTACCGGGCCCGGGCCACCAGCCGAGGGTCCGCCTTGGGCAGGCCGTTGTTGTGGGCCATCAGGATCAGCGGGGCTGGTGCGGATCCGGGCGTCCACAGGGTGCCGGGGATCTCCCCGAGGGTGAATTCGCGCTCGAGGACGCCGTCGTCAAGGCGCTTCTCAGAAGTGAATTGCATGGTCGTGCCTTTCGGGAGTGCTCTTGAACGGCGCTCCCGGACGACCTACAGCCCGACCGTGACCCCGGAGGGGAGCACCCATGTCGATTCTGCGTTCACAGGTACCACCTCCTCGTTCTCTCGCACGGCCTCCGGGAGATTAGCAACGGCCGCCGTGGTCCGCCAACGGGTTTTCGCGGAGGCTCCGTCCTCGCTGCGAACAAGCAGCGCTGTCGACAAGGCCCTGGTCGATCAGGGCTCCAAGAACCAGAAAGACCGTCACCGCACTCACCGATCGGCTCCCCAGCCAACTGAGCTGGCCCGAGGGCGGTGAGCCGGCGTTCGTCTCGCTTCGCCCGTCGCGGGTATGCACAAGACGCACGATGAACCCACGCAGGCAAGGAGCATCAGGAAACCACTGTGGCGCCGGATCGGTGCGCCTCTCCGAAACCGGCAGGCACCCGAGGGCCAGGTCATGAGAGGGTGCGGTTCGATCCGGTACAGGGGGAAGTATTGGGGCTGATCTACGGCTACGACATCCATCTGCGTCCTTGGAACGTCGCCAGGGCGTTGGCCAATCTGGCCGAGCTGGCGCCACCGACCCGTGCCGTGCCCCCACTTGAGATCACGCTGCCTGGTGGGGACCGGCTCGTCCTCCCGTTCACGTCCCAGTACAAGAGCGAGCCGGTCGACTGCTCTATGAGCAGCACGCTCGAGCTCGACACGTCGATCATGTTCGACGTCGATGAAGCACTGCGCGAGTACGCGGCGACGGGCGGCCCTGAACCTGAGGCGGACGGGCGTATCCAGATCGGGTACGTCTACGTGACGATCCGGTTCGTGTCCTTCCTGCACCCTGGTTACGCGTCGGTGGAGTGCTGGGCAGCGACGTCGGGGATGAGCCGCTTGTTCGCGCGGTCGACCAACATCAGGAAGGTGTTCACCGACCTCGCCGCCGCCAGTGGCGGCGTGTGCTGCCTGTTCGACACCGGCGACGGCGGCCCCGAGCAGGTGTGCTGGCTCAACGGTGAAACCCTCAAGGAGATGGTCCCCGGTCCCCTCTTTCCGGATCGGCCATCACTTGTGGCGACTTGGTCCGACCCCGAGCCGTAGGCGCTCCATGCAGGACATGGAGCAACCCCGCCCCGAACACCGTTTCGAGGTTCCCGCACGGGCGGGCCCACCCCGCAGGCCGATGCCGTCGCCGAGCCGGGGGCATGGCTTTGCCTCCCAGCCACTGGGAGGCAAAGCCCTACAGCAAGCGCGAGCGTGGCATGTCCTGACAGGCGAAGTCGTGAACCCGCGAGGACCGTACGGGGGTTCAGCGCTGCACCTGACCTCCGGGTGGCCGGCCCGTCACCTTGCATTCATCGCAGGGTGAGCGGGGTCTCGGATGCGATGCCGGACAGCTTCTCGGGGTTGCGGACGAAGTAGAGGCCCGTGATGCGGGCGTCCTCGACCCGGATCGCGATGATGCCGTCGACCTCGCCGTCCAGGTACACGAGGAGTGCCGGGTTGCCGTTGACCACGGTGGGGTCGAGGGTGAGCGCGATTCCGGGCCTGCCGGTTCCGCCGACGATGAGGCGGGCCACCTTGTCGGCGCCGATGATCGGCCGCAGCGCAGCGTGCTTGACGCCGCCGCCGTCGCCCATGTAGACGACCTCGGGGGCGAGCACGTCGAGGAGGCCCTGAAGGTCCCCGGTTTCGAGCGCGCGCTGGAACGACTCCAGGGCCGCCCGGGTCTCACCCGGGGAGACCACCTTGCGGGGGCGGCGGGCGTCGACGTGCTGGCGGGCGCGGTGTGCGATCTGGCGGACGGCCGCAGTGCTCTTGCCGACGGCGGCCGCGATCTCCTCGTAGCCGACATCGAAGGCCTCGCGCAGCACGAACACGGCGCGCTCCGTCGGCGACAGTGTCTCCAGGACGAGCATCATCGCCATCGACACACTCTCGGCGAGCTCCACGTCCTCGGCCACGTCCGGTGCGGTGAGCATCGGCTCGGGCAGCCAGGGCCCGACGTACGCCTCCTTGCGGCGCGTCATGGTGCGCAGCCGGTTGAGGGCCTGCCGGGTCGTGACCCGGACCAGGTAGGCGCGGTGGTCGCGCACCTGCTCCAGGTCGACCTTGACCCATCGCAGCCAGGTTTCCTGAAGCACGTCCTCGGCGTCGGCGACCGATCCGAGCATTTCGTATGCGACGGTGAAGAGCAGGTTGCGGTGGGCGACGAACGTCTCGGTCGCCGGGTCAGCGGCTTGGTCGCTCATATCTCGGCCCCTCTTCTTCGCGGCCGGCCCAGGTTGCCCAAGGCCTTTAAGCGTGCATCCACAACAAGGTCCTTTTCGTAGGTAGCCGTTCGATCTTGGCCCACCTCTTCGGTGCGATCGAGAGTGGGACACCACCCGGCGCACGGTTGTGACACGCGACCACGAGTGCTTGGTCAGGCTGCCCGTTCAGCGGTGGCCGGCGTCTCGCCGCGCTCGGCCTGCAGCAGTTGTTGGCGCTTGGCACCCCCTGACATGAGGTGCAAGCGGTACGAACCCGGCTTGCCTGCCTCGTCGGCCAGGTGCTTGGTGATGCCCTTGCACACGAACTCCTTGAGCCTGGCGCCCAGGCCGCCGTCGATGTGGAACCACACCGCGACGTCGTACCGGTGGGCGAACTGGAAGATCCCGGCGCGTCGGCCGAGGCTGATGCACTGTCCCGCGAACGTCTCGTTGAGGGGCGCGGGCTGCTCAGCCGCGATACGGCTGAGCACCGTGTCGGCGGCCCGCGCGCCCAGTGGGATCGCTGCCTGGCAGCTCATCCGCAGCGGCAGGCCCGAGGGCGCCGCCGAGTCCCCGGCCGCAACGATGCGCACGTTGTCCATGCTGGTCAGGGTCTCGTCCGTGAGCAGGCGGCCCAGGGCGTCGGTGCTCAGCCCGCTGCGCACGGCCAGGTCCGGCACGCCGAATCCGGCGGTCCAGATGGTCACCTGGCTCGGCAGCTCGCGGCCATCAGCGAGCTGCACGGCATCGCGGGTCACAGCCGTCACCTTCGTGTCGGGGCCGTCGAGCACGGTCACACCGAGCTTGGCCAGCCGCCCGGCCACCGAGCGTCGGCCCCGAGGGTGCAGGTACGGGCCAAGCACCCCTCCGCAGACCAGGGTCACGGCGCGGCCGGCCTCCGCCAGCTCGGCGGCGGTCTCGATGCCGGTCGGACCGGCTCCGACAACTGTCACCGCGGCCGTCGCGGGGGCGGCGTCGAGGACCGGCCGCAGCCGACCCGCCTCCTCGAAGGTGGCGATCGGGTAAGCAAAGTCGGCCGCCCCGGGCACACTCGGGTCGGCGCTGCCACTGCCCACCGCGTAAACCAGGTAGTCGAAGCCGACCGTGCCACCGGCCGCCAACGTCACGCTGCGCCCGGCCACGTCGATCCGTGCCACGGTGTCGACCACCAGCCGGACGCGCTCGCCCAGAACCTCCCGGAAGTCGACGACCGCGCCGTGGGACCCGCCCACCAGTTGGTGCAGGCGGACCCGGTGGACGAAACTCGGGCGCGGGTTGATCAGCGTCACTGTCACGTCGTCGCGCTGTGTCAGTCGATTGGCCGCCATGACGCCGGCGTACCCGCCGCCGATCACGACCACATCGGTGTTCTCAGTCATGGTGTCTCCTCCGCTTGAGGGCTTCGGACACAAGACACCGCTTCCTCGATCACTGTGACAGCATGTGACGCACATCACTTTCCGGGCATGACCGCCTCCACGGATCCGCCCCGATCGCTGGACCCGAGCGCCGTCATCTGCTCGGCCGGTGTCGCCGTCGCGAAGCTGTGACGACCAGCGGCTGACCGAGAACGAAGACGAGGCCCTGCGGCGCCGTTCGGCCGGGACCCGCACCGCAGAGCCCCGGGAGCCGGCCACCCACAGCATGTCCTGCCCTTGGGGCGGGTGCGGGTCAGGCGTCCAGGCGGCGGGTGGCGAGCCAGGTGACGATCTCGGGGTCGCGGTGGTCGAAGAACAGGGAGCCGCCGGTGTCGAGGGTGGCGATCTGGGCCATCTGCCCGTCGGTGAGCTGGAAGTCGAAGATGTCGATGTTCTCGGCCATGCGCTCGGCGCGCACCGACTTGGGGATGGCGATGACGCCGCGCTGGGTCAGCCAGCGCAACACGACCTGCGCGACCGACTTGCCGTGTTCCTTGCCGATCTGGGCCAGCAGCGGGTTGGTGAACAGGTCGTTCTTGCCTTCCGCGAAGCCGCCCCAGGACTGGATCTGCACGCCGTGTTCGCGCATGAGGCCCTGGTAGTCGGCGCGCTGGAAGAAGGGGTGGGTCTCGATCTGGTTGACCGCCGGGGTGATCTCGTTGTTGACGATCAGGTCGATCAGCCGGTCGGGGTAGAAGTTGGCGACGCCGATCGCCTTCGCCGCGCCCGCGCGGTTCAGCGCCTCCATGGCGCGCCACTGGCCGTAGACGTCACCGAAGGGCTGGTGCATCAGGTACAGGTCGAGGTGGTCCAGGCCCAGCTTGTTCAGGGACGTCTCGAAGGCGCGCATGGTGTGGTCCTCGGCGGGGGCGTCCTGAATCCACAGCTTGGTGGTGACGAACAGGTCCTGGCGGGCGATGCCGCTGGACTTGATGGCCCGGCCTACGGCTTCTTCGTTGCCGTAGGCGGCGGCGGTGTCCAGCAGGCGGTAGCCGGCGGCCAGCGCCTCGGACGCGGCGCGCTCGGTGTCCTCGGCGGGGATCTGGTAGACGCCGAAGCCGAGGAGCGGCATCTTGACGCCGTTGTTGAGGGTGACGGTCTGCATGAGCGGGATGTCCTTCGCTGTCCGGTGGGGAGAGGGAAGTCAGGGGCGGATGAGGGCCTTGAGGACCTGACGGTCGGCCATGGCCCGGTAGGCGTCCGGCGTCTGGTCGAGGGTGAAGGTCTGGTCGAAGACGCGGCCGGGGGCGATGGTGCCGTCCAGGACGTCGGGCAGTAGGTGCTCGATGTAGGCGCGGGCGGGGCTGGCGCCGCCGGTCAGGGTGATGTTGCGCATGAACTCGGCCGGGCCGATCGGACCCTGCTCGTACTGCGGGACACCAAGGCGGCTGATGGTGCCGCCGTCCAGGACCGCGCCCAGAGCCGTGTCGAGGGCCTGGCGGGTGCCGACAGCCTCGATGACCTTGTCCACGCCGCCGGTCAGCTCGTGGATGCGGGCGATGCCCTCCTCGCCGCGCTCGGCGACGACGTCGGATGCGCCGAACTCGCGGCCGAGAGCCGTGCGGGCCTCGTGGCGGCCGGCGAGCACGATCCGCTCGGCGCCGAGCCGCTTGGCGGCGATCACCGCGCACAGGCCGACCGCGCCGTCCCCGACCACGACCACCGCATCGCCGCGGCCGACGCCGGCGGTGACAGCGCCATGGTGGCCGGTGGTCATCACGTCCGACAGCGCCAGCAGCGACGGCAGCAGCGCGGAGTCGGCGGCGACCGGCAGCCTCACCAGGGTGCCGGCCGCATGCGGCACGCGGACGGCTTCGCCCTGCCCGCCGTCGACGCCGTACCGGCCGCCGTTGCGGCACGAGATGTGCAGGCCCTTGACGCAGTAGTCGCAGGTGTTGTCGCTGTAGGTGAACGGGGCGACGACCAGGTCCCCCGCCGTCAGGCCCATCACGTCCGCGCCGGTCTCCTCGACGACGCCGAGGAACTCATGGCCCATGGGGCGGCCGGCGTCGGTGGCGGGCATCGACTGGTACGGCCACAGGTCGCTGCCGCACACGCACGCGGCCACTGTGCGCACGACCGCGTCGGTCGGCTGGACGATCTTCGGGTCGGGACGGTGCTCGACGCGGACGTCGCCGGCTCCGTACATCACTGCTGCACGCATGAGGGGTGTTATTCCAAACGAGGGAGGGGGTGGCGCCACGAGAAGCGCGGCGTGCCGGGGGCGGGATCAGCGTTCGAGCAGCTGCGCCTGGGCCTCGGTGTGGGTGTCGCCGGCGGCGGGGGGCAGGCTGCTGAGCCTGTGGAGCTGCTCGCTGGTCGGCGTGATCGCGTCGGCGGCGGTGTTCTCCTCTACGCGGCCCACCCGCTTCGTGCCGGGGATCGGGGCGATGTCGTCGCCCTGGGCGAGCAGCCAGGCCAGCGCGACCTGGGCGGGCGTGGCGCCGACCTCGGCGGCCAGGGCTTGTACCTCATCGGCGATCGCGAGGTTGCGCCGGAAGTTCTCACCGGTGAAGCGCGGGTTGTCGCGTCGGAAGTCGTCCTTGTCGAACTCGTCGGTGGAGCGGACCGTGCCCGTCAGGAAGCCGCGCCCGAGCGGGGAGAACGGCACGAGTCCGATGTTCAGCTCCCGCAGAAGGGGCAGGACGCGCTCCTCGATTCCGCGCGTCCACAGGGAGTACTCCGACTGCACCGCGGTGACCGGCTGGACGGCGTGGGCGCGGCGGATCGTGTCCGGGCCTGCCTCGGAGAGCCCGAAGGCGCGCACCTTGCCCTCGGCGATCAGCTCTTTGACGGCGCCGGCGGTCTCCTCGATCGGCGTGTTCGGGTCCACCCGGTGCTGGTAGTACAGGTCGATGTGGTCGGTGCCCAGCCGCTTCAGGGAGCCCTCGACCGCGGTGCGGATGTTCGCCGGGCTGGAGTCCAGGTTCCAGGCGCCGTCCCCGCCGTGCGAGACCAGGCCGAACTTGGTGGCCAGCACCGCCTTCTCCCGGCGTCCCTTCAGCGCCCTCCCGAGCAGTTCCTCGTTGGTGTAAGGCCCGTAGATCTCGGCGGTGTCGATGAGCGTGACTCCCAGCTCGAGCGCCCGGTGCACGGTCCTGATCGACTCCGCGTCGTCCGTGCCGGAGCCGGTGTAGCCGTGGGACATCCCCATGGCGCCCAGCCCGATCCGGGAAACCTCCAGGTCACGCAGCTTGATGTACCGCATCTCGCCCTCTTTCGATCCGTGGTGTACCGGCATCCTCACCCTCGCCCGTCCGGCCACGTCATGCTTGTGGTGGCTCTGGCGTCGGCCGGGGTGCCGGCGTCTTGCTCCTTCACCTTGGCCCGGATTGCTCCGGTGTGGCAGGGCGGGCTCTTCAGGGGTAGTGACAGGGCTCCCCTCCCGTCCGCGCAGCGGGTGCCCAGCGGGTGAGACTGGAGTCATGGCATCCCAGAGCGCGCACAGCGAGGGCGCCGAGCTGGGCCGTTACCTACGCGCCCGCCGGACCCAGACCAGCCCCGAACACGTCGGCCTCACCGTCGGCGCCGGCATCCGCCGCACCCCCGGCCTGCGCCGCGAAGAGCTGGCCACCCTCGCCGGCATCAGCATCGACTACTACGTGCGCCTGGAACGCGGCAAGGAGACCCGCCCCAGCCCCGCCGTCCTCGACGCCCTCGCCCGCGCTCTGCGCATGGACGACCAGGAACACCAGCACCTGCGAGAGCTCGCCGCCCGCGCCGCCCGCTACACCCCCGAGCCGCCGCCCGCGCCCAGCCGCACCGTGCGCCCCCACCTCAAGCTGCTCCTCGAATCACTGCGCCCGAACCCGGCCTACGTCATCAGCCGCAGCATGGACATGCTCGCCTGGAACCCCGGCGGTCTCGCCCTCTACGCGGGCCTGGACGACTGGCCGGCCAAGCATCGCAACCTCGCCCGCTACCTGTTCCTGCACCCCGTGGCGCGCGACCTGTTCCCCGACTGGGACCGGCAGATCACCGCATGCGTCGCCCGCCTGCGTGCCATCGCCGGCAACGCACCCGACGCTCCCGACCTCACCAGCCTCGTCGGCGAACTGCTGCTGAAAAGCCACGACTTCGCCGGACTGTGGGAACGCTACGAAGTGACCGGCCGCAAGCCCGCCCACAAGGCCTTCCGGCACCCCCAAGTCGGCGCGGTCACCCTCACCTCGCAGTCACTGCACGTCGAAGGCACCCCCGGCCAGCGCATCGGCGTCTACACCGCCGAACCCGGAACCCCCGACCACGACGCCCTGCTCCTGCTCGACATGACCGCGCCCCGGCAGGCGGAACGCCCCGCCCCCACCTCGAAAGCCACCGGCCAGCAGCCGTAAGCCACCACGGCACGCGAATTGGGACCGCAGGCTTCCGCCGTCCCCCGGGGCCGGCGACTCGTCGGGCGCTCCCGGCAGCGAATGGCGTCCTGCATCGTCCCGCCGTCCAAGGGGCATCGCCCGGGCTCATGGCGGAGACATCACCGCGGAATCCGCCGGGCTGGGCAAGGGAGCAACGTTCACCTTGCGCCTCCCGCAGGAACCCGCCCCAGGGTCGGCATGCCAGCGCTCTCGCGCTGACTCCATCGTCCTCTCGCACCATCGACCCCGGACAATCTGAGTAGTTGAGCTTGGCATCCGCTACGCGGCGACCTCTCGACCCCGGCTGCGAGGCGCTCGCGTTCGGCGCGCAGCAGGGTGCGGTGACCCGCTGTCCGGGTTGTGCCCGGCTTTGAGGCCCAACTCGTACCTGGAAGGCCAACGGCAGACCGGCAAAGTGCTCCTCCTGCCATGACACCCGGGCCGATTGCTGACGCTTGCAGAAGGCGCGGTCAGCGCGCCGTCGAGACACTGCGGCCGGAAACACGCCGCGTCGGCCCACCGGTCGGATCCACGCCGTCGGCTCCGCCTCCGACCCGCCCCCCAAAGTCCTGACGTCCACGCCGTAAGTCGGCGCCAGGACGGGAGCCCGCATCCTCATCGAGATCGGCGACGGCAGCATCTTCCCGACCGTCGGCCATCTCGCCGCCTGCGCGGGTCGCGCCCGGCGACTCACCTGCGGTTCCTGATCGTCGATTCGCGGCAAGAGCCCTCCCGGACAGGAGAAGCAGCTCAAACCCGGTTCGGGATGCTCACGCCGCCAGGGGCACCGGCCTCAGGCCGACACGGCGATCAGCCGTGAACGGTGTTGAGGACGGAGGCAAGCTTTTCGGCCTCGGGCTGGAGATACCTTCCCCAGCCGGCCTCAGGTCAAGGCGGCTGCCGCCGGGATCCCCGATACGCGGTCGGCGTGGCCGCCGAGGCGATGCTCACGTCGTGGCCAACGTCCCTGACCAGCGATCCACTCGCGGTGGTCTACGTCGACCACGAGGGCCGGCGTAAAGCAGCGGCTTCCCTCTCGTGTCAGCTACGCCTTCCGGGCCAGTCCGCCGTGCTCGGCCTCGTGTCAGCTACGCCTTCCGGGCGAGTCCGCCGTGCTCGGCGACGACCTCCGGGGTGGGCGAACCGGGCTCCGGGCGCCACTGCGTCACCGAGACGACGCCGGGTTCGAGGAGTTCCAAGCCGTCGAAGAACGTGGTGATCTCGTCGACGGTGCGCAGGTTGTACGAGACGGCACCGCTGTTGTTGTAGTGATCCTGGGCCTGCTCGAAGACCGGGTCGATGCCGCGTGACCCGTCGTTGACAGAGAGGTAACTGCCCGAGGGCAGGGCGTCCATCAGCCACGTGACGATGGAGCGGGCCTGATCGTAGTCGGCGACGTGGCCCAGGATGTTGCTGAGGATGAGCGCGGCGGGGCGGTCGAAGTCCAGTGTCCTGGCGGCGGCCGCGAGGACGCGGTCCGGGTCCGTCACATTGGCGTCGATGTACGCGGTCGCACCCTCATGGGTGGACTGGAGCAGGGCGCGGGCGTGGGCGAGGACCATCGGATCGTTGTCGACGTAGACGATCCGTGCCTCGGGGGCGAGCCCTTGAGCGACCTCGTGGGTGTTCTGGGCGGTCGGAAGGCCGGTGCCGATGTCCAGGAATTGCCGGATGCCCGCCTCGGACACGAGATACCTGATGTTGCGGCGTAGGAAGGCCCGGCTGGAGCGGGCGATGGTGACGATGCCGGGGAAGACTGCTGTGTACGCGTCGCCGGCCTCCTCGTCGACGGGATAGTTGTCCTTGCCGCCGAGCCAGTAGTTCCAGATGCGGGCGGAGTGCGGCAGCGACGTGTCGATCTTCTGATGCTTCGCTGGTTCGGGCGTCGTCACAGGGTCGGCCATAACTCGCGTCCGTCCTTCAACCGAGAGGTGGATCATCCACGGCACAACCTATGCCCCAACCCCCGTCATCTACCCTGTAGTTCAGGTTTTCGGCTGGTCGGTCAGCGACGCCTGGCTCGTCGCAGCCCTTGTGCGCGTGCAGTTTGGCGGGCCGTCGCCTGCGCGGCCCGCGCCGGGCCGGATCGGCCGGATACCGCGCCCCAGCGGCTTGAGCGCCTGGATGCCGTGAAGTCGGCACCGGAGATGCGGACCGAGAGGGGTAGACCGGTCTGCTCGGTGAACAAGTGGATCTTCGAGCGTTCCTGGCACCAACGTCTCGATCACCTCCACTTCCCTGCCCGGAAAATGCTTGCTCACTTCCACGGCATGGCAACTAGGGTCCTTTGGCATGCATCTGACCGTTCTCGGCGGCTGCGGAGCGTGGCCCACCGCACTCCAGGCATGCAGCGGCTACCTCGTCGAACACGAAGGCTTCCGCCTGCTCATCGACCCCGGGTACGCCACGCTGCCACGCCTGCTCGACCACAACACCGCCGACGCGCTTGACGCCGTGCTCCTCAGCCATGGGCACCCCGACCACTGCGCTGACCTCAACCCGCTCCTACGGGCTCGAGGTCTGAGTGATACGCCACCGCCTGCACTGCCGGTCTACGCACCCCACGGCGCGGCCGATGCCGTTCTCGCGCTCGACAAGCCGAGCATGCTCGCCGAGGCGTACCGACTTCGCGAGTTCCAGCCAGGCGACCAGTTCGACATCGGCCCCTTCAGAGTTGACACCCGGCTCCTGCCGCACTTCGTGCCCAACGCCGGCATCCGGCTGACCACGCCGCACGCCGTGCTCGCCTATACCGGCGACACGGGTCCAAGTCCCGACATCCTGCGCCTCGCTCAAGGTGCCGACCTGCTGTTGTCGGAGGCGACCTACGTCCACCAGGTACCGGCCGCCGACGCACCGTACCTGCTGACCGCACGACTGGCCGGCCAGTACGCCAGCCAGGCAGGCGCTGCCAGGCTCATGCTCACCCACCTGTGGCCGGGGACAGATCCGAACGCCGCACACGAAGCAGCCGCGGAAGCCTTCCGCTACCCCATCGACGTCGCCACCCCTGGGCTCGTCACCAACGTCTCTCGTTGAAGCGGCCACATGAACCCCCACACCGAATGATGCGGACGCCAACGCCGCTTGATGAAGTGGGCCACGCCAGGCGCACGTCAGCGGCGCGCCGGCCGTCAAAGGGCCGGGCGCGCCGCCGTCTTACGCGAGCTTGCCGGTGCCGCGTTCAGTAGTCACGGGCACGTGCGTCTGCGAGTCAGCCATGGGAGCGGTCGCCGTGGTGGTGGTGGCCGCGGTCGCTGCCGTCACTGTCGTGGTGACGGTTGCTGCGGTCGCGGTGGTGGTGGCGGTCGCTGCCCCAGGAGGCGTCGTCGATGAAGCGGCCGCGGTCGTTGCGCAGGGTGGCGGTGCCGGCGTGGTTGTCCCACACGTGCTGGCGGCGGTCCTGGAACAGATCGGTGCGGGTGTCGCGACCTGAACCGGTGTGGATACGGACGCTCGATCGGCCGTCCAGGCGGTAGTGGTCGAAGGTGTAGGTGCGGCCGTGCTCGTCCGCGAGCGTCCACCCGTCGAGGTTCACGCTGTGGCGGGTGGTGTTGGTGAGCTCCACCCACTCCTTGTTCAGGGAGCGGTTGGAGAGGTTGTCCCAGCCCGGGGAGTCGTACTGCACGCTGCTGATCTCCACCCGCGTACGGTCCGGACGCGGGTGGTCGGCGGCGGACGCCGGGAGGGCCACCGCCCCGATCACGGCAGCGGCCGCGAGCGTGGCGGCAGCCAGACGACGGGCGGAAACAGTCGAAACGGACACGAGGTCTCCTTGCAGGATGCGGGCACCCCCCCCGTAAGCGGCCCAGCGCGAAGCCACGTACGAGGACGGTGCGAGTGCGGGTGGCGGCCGGTTGGCCGCACACCCACACTCTGGTCCTCCGACTTGGCCGGGCGCGCGAAATACGAGCCGTGTTACACGTTGTCCATATTGCTGTGACTCTCGCATGCATCGTCCATCAATGCACTGAATGCAGCATTCTGATGGGCGGTCGGCTCGAGGCAACCGTCCGGACTGCGGCTATGCCACCCGCTCGCCACAGCCCGCCACCCCCCAGCACTCCACCCATCACCCAAAAGTAAGTAACAGCCATATACATCACATAAATCCCGAAACCAGACGAACCCGGCGCCTCGGCAGCTCACCCCTGTTCGGGATCTCAGAGGCCCGACGAGATCATGGACACTGAGGCTGAGACACGCCTCGGCGACAGAAGGCCTGTTGATCCGTCGGCGCCCGGTGGCGAGGCGTCGACGGCATTGGCCTGGCCGCAGAGCACTCCGATGGACGCGCTCGGCCCAGCTCTGCCGTGGCGGCCTGTCCCGGAGCAGCGATGCCAGTCACTGATGACGAGTGCCCGGAGCGGACGGGGCGGCTGCGTGAGCGGTGGATGGTCAGTCCTCTGCGGGCAACACCCTGGTCACCTTGCCTGCGGTGTCGGTCTCCAGGTAGCCGGCCTCGTTGTACTTGCCGGTCAGGTAGACGGCCATTCCGGCCGGGGTGTCGAAGGCGTCGTTGGGCTGTCTCACCATCAAGTAACGGGACTCCGGATCGTCGACGTTGAGTTTCTTCTCCGCCTCTTCGAGGAGAGCCGGCACCTTGTCCCAGTTGAAGCCGTCGAGACTGACAGGCAGGTCGGAACCGGAGAGGGTGCCCGAAATGATGCCCTTCTCGACGCCCTGTCCGGGGCGGTAGGTGTAGGAGTCGAACTTGCTGGTGCTTCCGTTGACCATCAAGCGAGCCGACACGTACTCCGGGTAGACGGTGAAGTCGCCGAACATGTCCCGTCCGGTCTCCTCCTTGAACGCTGCGATGGCGGTGCGAATGCCGCCCGGGGTCAGCATGTTGGTGGTCTTCGACTGCTGCGACTGCTGGGCGGCCGGGGAAGCGACGGTCGGTGAAACGGTCGCCTTCGCAGCTGACCCGGAAGGCGAGGCACCCACATCCGGGCCACCTGAGTCGCCTCCGAAGGGCAGCAGCCACCACAGCAGGGCCAGGGTTCCGGCGAGCGAGGTCCCCGAGAGGCTCAGAAGGACAGCCGAGCCGGGGATGCGTCGGCGTTCAGTTCGAAGGGGTGCGGTCACCGATTGGGGCGTGGCCTGCCCCGGTCCGAAGCGGCCCGGCGGCGGCCCGAACCCAGCGGGGGTGGCCGCACCCGCAGGTACGGCCGTGCCGACGCCGAACGGAGTGCCCACTCCGGCGCCGGCAACCGGCAGCGCGGGCACACCTGTTGACCCGAACACGTTCGGCGAGACAGGAACCCCAGGGAGTGAACCACCCGGGGAGGTGGAGGCCGACGGCGCGTTCAGCAGGTACGAGGTGGGCTCCCCGTACGAAGCCGCCGGACCGGCCGGCCCCGACTCGGCCTGGGCCAACATCCGGTCCAGCACAGCGGCGGACGGCCGCGCCGACGGATCCCGCACGAGGACCTTCGCCAAGACGTCCTGCAGGGGACCGGCTTGCACCGGCGGCGGCACGTCGTCGTGGAGGACCGCGGCGAGGGTGGCCAAGGTGGTGCCCCGGCGCAGTGGGTGGTGACCCTCTACGGCGGTGTACAGCATCATCGCCAGCGACCAGAGGTCGGAGGCGGGTCCGTCCTCGTGCCCCGAGATGCGCTCCGGAGCCATGAAGTCGGGCGTACCGATCATGGACCCGGTGACCGTGAGGCTGGTCATCTCCCGGATCGCGGCGATGCCGAAGTCCGTGAGGACGGGACGCCCGTCTGGCCGCAGCAGAACGTTGGCAGGCTTGACGTCCCGATGCTGGACACCGGTGTCGTGCGCGGCGACGAGCGCGGCCAGCACTCCCCTTCCCACCCGCGCCGCCTCGCTCGGGGGCATCGGCCCCTGGGCCAGCCGGTCGGCCAGCGAGCCCCCGCTGACCAACTCCATGACGATCCACGGGTACGTGCCATCCCCGCCGTTGACTATGTGGTGAATGGTGACGACGTTCGGATGGTCGATCCGGGCCAGGGCCCTGGCCTCGCGCAGCACCCGTTCGCGCAGCATCCGCGCGCTTTCGGGATCATATTCGGCCAAGTCCCGGTCTGGCGGGCGGACCTCCTTGACCGCCACCAACCGGTGCAGCACCAGGTCCCTGGCCCGCCAGACCGTCCCCATCCCACCGCCACCGAGGCGCGCCTCCAACTCGAAACGGCCGTCGACGACTCGTCTCCCGGCGCCTCTGTCTGCCTCACTCATGGATGGGAGCTTAGTTCGCGCCACCGACACCGATTGCCGCCCCCGGACGGGTCCAGCGAGCGCACCGGCTCTGCGTCGTTCCGCTGATGCGCACCGCCTGATCCGGCCATCGTGCGGGGGCGCGATCAGTCCAGATCAGGATGGTCCTGCCGACCTGGCCTACATGCTCGCGGCAGTTGCGAGAGACGAGGAAGGTCCACTGTCACTGAGGGAACACCATGAACCGCGGTGACCTGTAGGGCAGCCACGGGAGTAAAGGGAGCGGAGGCAGGGGCTCGCCGCGCACCCGTATGACCCGCGGTTGACCTCCTAATACGGGCGGGCCAGCTGATCACTCCGTTGAAGGAAGCCCTCTGCGGGTGTCCTCTGCCGGCGGGGCCTGGACGCTCACCGGCTGGTTGATGTCGAGGAAGGTGACGGTCAGGTCGAGCGGGCCGGCCTTGTTGTCTGCCCGCAAGAAATAGGCCAGGCCCCGCATACGGAACTGCTTGGCGCGGGTCGTCGCCGTCAATCCACAGGTCCATGGTGAGGGTGCGGTCCATGCGGAGCCCTATGAAGTGATCGAGGCTCCTGATCTGGCGCTCCCGCGTCGCTGTGTCCGCGGCGGCATCGCGCGCGTCCGACAGCGTGTCCGTAGTGACCGTTCCTTTGTAGTGCGTGGTTCTGGTTCCGTCGACCGTTTCCGTCCCGACCCTCCGCACGCCCTTCGAGCCGGTCAGGATCGTGGACTGCACGGCCGGGCTTCCCTCGATCTGACGGGGCAGTACGCCGTAGGACTGCGTGTCCACCGCGCCGCCGCCCCAAGCGACCCGGTCGACTCCCCACCAGCTCCTGCCGTTCAACATCTCGGTGTGGGCCTCGTGGCATGGCCACGCCCTCGCCTGAGCTGGCGACCGAGCCGGCGCCACCGAGGTGTAGTTCCGGAGACCTCGCAGAGCTGAACACAAGAACGAGACAGGTACGCCACGGCGTGCCGGGCCGTCCCGGCAAGGCCCTCAACCACCAACCCGGGCGCGGTAGTGGTGTGGGACTCCCCCGCTCAGATCGGAATCATCGACGAGATGTCAGGCCCGGTGCGCATGTTGTTGCCGCCGTCGACTGCGATCGCCTCGCCGGTGATCCACCGTGCTTCAGGGCCGAGAAGGAAACGCACGAGATTGGCGACGTCTGCCATCTCGCCGACCCCCGGCAGCGGGGTGTTCACGACGTAACTCTCGCGGACCGGGTCATCGGCCGGTA
Organism: Streptomyces sp. Q2; assembly: GCF_056820935.1. Lineage (NCBI taxonomy): Bacteria > Bacillati > Actinomycetota > Actinomycetes > Kitasatosporales > Streptomycetaceae > Streptomyces > Streptomyces sp. Q2. Next base: position 30,236 of record NZ_JBXEJE010000003.1, read on the forward strand.
CCAGGGACTCCATTTTCTCGCTCATTGTGAGCCCAGGGCGTACGGAGTTGAACCGCACGAGCCGGCCTCCGTACTCGTCAGCCGCGTTGCGCAACAGCACATCGACCGCAGCCTTGGCTGCCGTGTACGCCCCGAAGTAGCGACTCGTCTGGGAAGCGGCGCCGGAGGAGATTCCCACGAACGACCCGCCCTGACGCTCGATCATCAACGGCACGGTGAATTTCAGCAGATTGAACGTTCCGACCACATTGAGGTTCAGCACCGACGCGATGTCGGCGGCGCTGATCTCGTGCAGCGGGCGCATCTGCCCGCTACCGCCGGCGTTGGCCACCGCTCCGGTGATGCCGCTGCCGGCCTCGGCGGCCCTGGCCACGGCTTCACCCATGGCCCGTTCATCGGTGACGTCGGCTGCAATGGCGAGTGCTCGGCCCGGACCGGAGCAGGCGGAGTTCAACTCGGCTGCGGTCGCTTCCAGGACGTCGACACGTCGGCCGCAAATCGTGACGGTGGCTCCGTCGTCGACCAAGCGCCGGGCGATGGCTCGGCCGATGCCCGAGCCGCCGCCCGTGACGACGATCGACGAACCTTCAAGTGTGGGCTCCATCGCTGGACGGTACCGCAGGACGGCCCACACTGTCTCTAAATACGTGACACCATCTCGCAGAACGATACCTGTCAGTGACTGGCGGGGCGATCCGCCGCGACACTCCTCGCCACCCTCGCGCCCGGCCGCAGACGCAAGTTGGCCGTTGATCGGGCGCGTTGGCCATTCCTGTCAGCACATTCGACCGTCGGCCTGGCGGGGCGATGAGTTCTCGACGCATGTCAGGTCTACATGCCCTTCAGCGCCTGGCCCGGACCGTCGAGGCCCAGCGGATCACCCCGCTGAGTCCCGCATTCGGCTTCTACCACGGGAAGCCGGGAGAGACCCTGGACCTGGAGGTCGGCTTCGTCGCGGACCGGACCGTGGAGCCGGAGGACGGGGTCGTGGCCGGTTCGCTTCCCGGAGGGCTGGCCGCGCGGCTGACGCACTGCGGGGCGTTCGACGGTCTCGGGGCCTCCTGGGACCAGCTGCGTTCCTGGATCCGGGCACGGAGGGCTGACGCGGGAGAGGAAACCGCCCGACGTCTTACTCTCGTTGGTTTGCCGCCTCAGCTGCTGGAGACGTCTCAAGAGGACCGGACCGTGATCGCGTTGCGAGCTCACGAGAAAGGGTTTGAGCGGGGCGGCGCCCCGCTGCTACTTTCGTGGTGGACCGTGAAGTCGTCGTATGGAGGTGAGCCCCGTGAACACAGTTACCCGTGGGTGCTCCCTCAACCCGTCACGGTCCGGCGGCTGACGTTCGGTGTCGCCAGGAGCGCCTGAGATCAAGGCACTCCTGGAGGGAAACTCCGATGAACACGAAGCCTTTGACATCTGGCCTGAGCGAGAACGCGGTGATGATCACGCGGGTCGCGGACAGGCAATGGCATGCACTGGATGACGACCTGGTGGTCGGCCGCGGGCATGCGGAGTACCGGGCCGACGGACGCTTGTTCGTCAGCATCGACGCCTGGCACGACGCCGCCTTCGACCGGCTCGCCGAGGCGATGCTGGCGGAACTGCCGGCGCCGCTGTACACGGTGGTCGACGAAGCCGACGTCGGGCTGACGGCCGGCTGGCGGCGGGCCGGTTTCACGATCCGGCGCCGCGAGTGGGAGTACGTCGTGCCGACCGACCTTCGGATGACAGGGCTCGAAGCAGTCCTGCCGCCTTCGGGCGTGACGATCGTGCCCGCCGGTCAGGCGGATGAGAGTCTGCTGCGGGCGGTGGACCGCGCGATCCGTGACGAAGTCGAGGCGACCGTCGGGTGGCAGTCGATGCCCGCGGAGGTGATCCGCCGCCCCGAAGGCGACACCATCGTCGACCCGTCGAAGTACGCGGTGGCCGAGGCGCGGGACCGCTACCTGGGTCTGATCCGGGTGGTGACGGTGAACCGGCCGCGCATCGGGTTGGTCGCGGTCCGGGCCGGCGAACGGCGGCGCGGCATCGCGCGGGCGCTGCTGACCCACGCGCTGGGGACGCTGCACCGCTCCGGGTTCGCCGCGGCCTGGACCGAAGTCCACGAGTCCAACCAACCGGCCTCGGCGCTGTTCGAGGGCATCGGCGCCCGGCCGATGAGCAGCAACCTGGAGCTGGTGCGATGACGAAGAACAAGAACGTCATCGAAGTCGAGGGCAAGGTCGTCGAGTGCCTGCGCAGCGCCATGTTCACCGTCGAGCTCGAGAACGGCCACCACGTGCTCGCGCACATCAGCGGGAAGATCCGCAAGAACTACATCAAGATCATGCTGGCGGACCGGGTGCTGGTGGAGCTCCCGCCGTATGACCTGACGCGCGGCCGGATCGTGTTCCGGTACCGGAACTAGCGGCGGTCGGCACCTTTCGCCACAGCTGATTTGGGGTCCCGGTCACGGCGTTTCCGTGGCCGGGGCCTCGATGATGGCTCGCACGGCCGTGGCGGCCACCGCTCCAGCCGCCGCCCGTAGGGCTGGCCCAAGTCCAACGTCAGCTCCAGGGGCAGCAGTTGCCAGGCGATGTGGTTGTGCGGCACGTACAGAATGCCGTGCAGCACGGCCGGTCCGGCACCGGTCGCGGGCCAGGAGCCTTCTCGGGCCAGGGCGGTGGCAGCGGCGCGACCAGCGTCCACAGGTCATCGCCCGTCATCCATGGCGAGAGCGGCTGATGCCGGTGAAACCGGGGTGCCTCGACGGGCATCGGTCGGGTAGCGTGCGGGCCATGTCGAGTCCTGAGTCGGACAAGGTGGGGGCTTTCGGTCACGCCGTCAGCCCCCTGAACCACTGAGCCCGTAGTCCTGCCCTCGCGCCGCATTCTGCGGTGGGACGGGTGTGCCCCAGGGGCTGGCGCGCGGTGACGAGATGACCTGCTCGTGCTTCTCCTCACCTCGGAGCCACTCGATGCCATTCCCGTTGTACTTGCTTGCCATGGCGGTCTTCGCTATGGGCACCTCGGAGTTCATGCTTGCCGGTCTGCTGCCGGACATCGCCGCGGATCTCGACGTCACAGTCGGGACAGCAGGCACGCTCACCTCGGCTTTCGCGACTGGCATGGTCGTCGGCGCCCCGCTTGTGGCCGTGCTTGCCCGCAACTGGCCCAGGCGCTCCAGCCTTCTCGGGTTCATTCTCGCTTTCACGGCAGCTCACGCCGTGGGCGCCATCACCACCAGCTTCCCGGTCCTGTTCGCTTCCCGGATCGTCGCCGCGCTCGCGAACGCAGGCTTCCTTGCGGTCGCTCTGACGGCTGCCGCCACGCTGGTCTCTCCCCTCAAGAAGGGACGTGCGCTGGCCGTTTTGCTGTCAGGCACGACGGTGGCCACGATCGCCGGTGTCCCTGGTGGGTCGGTACTCGGCACGGTGCTTGGCTGGCGAGCTACGTTCTGGGCTGTTGCCGCCCTCTGCCTGCCTGCGGCATTCGGCATCCTGAGGGGGATCCCAGCGGGACGTGTGAAGCAGGAGGCGGCTGGCGGGCCGACCTTGCGAGGAGAACTCGCCCAGCTCACAAGGCCGCGGTTGATCCTGGTGATGCTGCTCGGTGCCCTGGTGAACGCGGCAACGTTCGGGAGCTTCACCTTTCTTGCCCCCGTTGTGACCGGTACCGCCGGGCTCGGCGAGTGGTGGATCCCTGTCACTCTGGTGCTCTTCGGTATCGGTTCCTTCATCGGCGTCACTGTTGCCGGCCGGCTGTCCGACCGGCGTCCCCACCTTGTTGTGGCGGCCGGCGGGCCGCTGCTGCTGATCGGCTGGTCGGCCCTGGCCGTGCTGGCGGACCAGCCGGTCGCTCTACTCGTCCTCGTGTTCGTCCTGGGTGCGTTGTCGTTCGCGCTGGGCAGCACGCTGATCACGCGGGTCCTCTACGAGGCGACGGGAGCCCCCACCATGGCCGGCTCCTACGCGACCGCGGCACTCAACATCGGCGCCGCCGTAGGGCCACTCGTCGCAGCGACCACCCTCGGCACCGCGGTCGGGGACCTGGGGCCGCTGTGGGCAAGCGGGCTCCTGGTCGCTGTCGCGCTGGTCATCGCGTTTCCCTTCCTCTCTGTCATCGCGACCGGCCATAGCACCGAGGTGCTCCGGTGACGCATGCGAACGCCCCCTTGCACATCGAAGGACGCCGAAGGCTCGTGGAACGCTGCCGCATGCGCCGAATCGCGCATGTCGCCGCCGAGGCCGGCGTCTCCCGCGCATGCCTGTCCGCGGAGGAACCTTTGCGGGCCAGGGCCCGATACCCCCACAGGCGATCAAGAACCGGTTGCGCGGGTTGGTCCCGCTCGCCCTTGCCCTCGCTTCGCTCCTCGCTCCGCTCCCGTCCAGGCGGCCCGCCCGCTGCTCCTGCCACACGGCCTTGGGCAGATCACTCCGCCTCCAGCGGGAAGTGACACAGGACCGTGTGGGGTTCGGCGCCGTCCGCCCTCTCCCGCACGACGACCGGAGGTGCTTGGGTCGCGCACCGGTCCTCGGCGCGCCAGCACCGGGTGCGGAAGCGGCACCCGGAGGGGATGTCGAAGGGAGAGGGGATCTCCCCTTGGAGCTGGATCTCCTGACGGTGGGTGTCGCGGCCGGTGCCGAGGACGGGGGCGGCCGACATCAGTGCGGCCGTGTAGGGGTGTCGTGGCTGTTCGAAGACGTCCTCCGTGTCCCCGTGTTCGATGACCTTGCCCAGGTACATCACGGTGACCTGGTCGGAGATGTAGCGGACCACGGACAGGTCGTGGGAGATGAACAGGTAGGTCACGCCGAGGCGTGTGCGCAGGTCGGAGAGTACGTTCAGGACCTGCGCCTGCACCGACAGGTCGAGGGCGGAGACGGGTTCGTCGCAGACGATGAGGTCGGGGTCCAGGGCGAGTGCGCGGGCGATGCCGATGCGTTGGCGCTGTCCGCCGGAGAACTCGTTGGGGTAGCGGTGGGCGTCGCTCTCCCGCAGTCCGACCAGGTCGAGCAGTTCGCGGATCCGTTTCCCGCGGGCCTTGGCGCCCGGTACGACGTCTTTGTGGGTGCGCCAGGGTTCGCCGATCAGGTCGGCGGCGGACATACGCGCGTTGAGTGAGGCGAAGGGATCCTGGAAGACCATCTGCACCCGCCGGCGCCAGGCCAGCAGCTCCTTGCCGCGCAGGGCGAAGGGGTCGGTTCCGTCGAAGCGCACGGTGCCCGCGTCCGGACGCTCCAGCCCGAGCAGCACCCGGGCCAGGGTGGACTTGCCGCAGCCCGATTCGCCGACGAGTCCGAGGGTCTGGCCCCTGCCGATGTGTACGTCCACTCCGTCAAGGGCGGTCAGCCGGCGCCGGCCGCTGCCGAAGGTCTTCGTGAGCCCTCGTACCTCCAGCAGCGGGGGGCTCTCCGAGGTTCCGTCCGCTCGGGGCCCGGGGGCGGCGGTGGTGGCGCGGGACTCAGGCACGGTCGAGCTCCTCGGAGAAGTGACAGGCGGCGAAGCGACCGTCGCCCGACGGACGCAGGGGCGGCCGCTCCTGGACACAGCGCTCGCGCACCAGCGGGCAACGGGCCTGGAAGACGCAGCCGGGCGGCACCGCGCTCAGCTCGGGCGGGCTGCCGGGCACGGCGGGCAACGGGCGTCCGCGCACGCTGCCCTCGGGCACCGAGTCGAGCAGTCCCCGGGTGTAGGGGTGGCGGGGTGCGGAGAAGACGTCGTGCACCGGTCCGTTCTCCACGACCGTGCCCGCGTACATCACGACCACGTCGTCGGCGCGCTGTGCGACCACGGCCAGATCGTGGGTGATCAGGACGACGGCCATGTCCCTCTCGTCCTGGAGGTCCCGCAGCAGCCGCATGATCTGCGCCTGCACGGTCACGTCGAGAGCGGTGGTGGGTTCGTCGGCGATGAGCACGTCGGGAGCGAGGGCGACGGCCATCGCGATGAGCAGCCGCTGCCGCATGCCGCCGGAGAACTGGTGGGGATAGGACCGGGCCCGTTGCCTCGGCTCGGGGATGCCCACCCGCGTCATCAGCTCGATCGCCTTCTCCTGGGCCTGGCGCCGGGAGAGGCCGTGGTGGATGCGGAAGGGCTCGCCGATCTGCCTGCCCACCGGCTGCACGGGGTTGAGGGCGGTCAGGGCGTCCTGGAAGACGATCGACAGGACCGGGCCGGCCAGCTTGCGGCGTTCCGCGGGGCTCATGCGCAGGGTGTCGTCGCCCCGGACCCGAACGGCACCGCCGGTGACCGCCGCCGCGGGGTCCAGCAGCCCGACCACGGACAGTGCGGTCATCGACTTGCCGCAGCCGGATTCGCCGAGCAGGGCCAGGGTGCGGCCGCGGCGGACGCTGAAGCTGACGCCGTCGACGGCGCGTACCGTCCCGGAGGGCGTGCTCAGGTCCACGCACAGTCCCTCGACGTCCAGGGCGGGGGTGTCCGTGATGGTCGGGGCGGAAGCGGTGTTGCTCGTCACGGGATCATCTCCGGAGGGACGGCGGCCGAGACGGCCCGGCGTTTCTTGGGCAGCGTCAGGCGCCAGCGCTGGGCGGGGTCGGTGGCGATGCGGGCCCAGGCGGCGAGCACCGTCGCGGACACGGTGGTGAGGACGATGGCGAGTCCCGGCAGCACGGTGATCCACCACGCGGTCTGGAGGTATTGCCGTCCCTGGGCGACCATCAGGCCCCAACTGACGTCCGGGGGCTGGATTCCGATGCCCAGGAAGCTCAGTGACGACTCGGTGAGCATCACGAAGCAGAAGTCGAGGGTGGCGACGGTGAGCAGGGTCGGCAGGGCGATCGGCAGGAGGTGCCGGCAGATGATCACCCGGCCGGGTGTGCCGAAGGTGCGGGCCGCGTCGACGAACAGCCGGCTGCGCAGTTCCGCCGCCTCGGCCCGCGCGGTGCGCAGGTACACCGGTATACGGGTCACGGCCAGGATCAGTACGAGGTTCAGGGCGCTGGGCGAGAAGACGTACAGCACGACCACCGCGATCAGCAGCGAGGGGAAGCTGAGGATCACGTCGGCGAGCCGCATGGCCACGCTCTCGCGGTGTCCTCCGTGGTAGCCGGCCCACAGTCCGAGGGCCGAGCCGATCGCCAGCGAGCACAGCACCGCCGGGACGGCGACGGACAGCGTCGTCGCCGCCGCCTCGATCAGCCGGGCCACCATGCTGCGTCCCAGGACGTCGGTGCCGAGCAGCCCGTACATCCCCTCGCTCAGGGACGGCGGGCGCAGGGAGGCGTCCAGGTCCTGGCGTTGGGCTCGGTCGCCGATGAACAGCCGGCCGAAGAGGGCCACGAGGGCGACCACGGTGAGGATGACGGCCCCGACGGCGGCGGCCCGGTCCCGGCCCAGCATCCGCCACAGGCTCGGCCGCCGGTGGTGGGCGGGGGAGGCTTCCTCCGAGAGGTCGGTCTCTTGTCGGGTCGTGCTGGTTGCTTCGCTCACGCCGGCACCGCCTGTCGCACTCGGGGGTCGGTCAGCGCGTGGCAGACGTCGACGAGGATGTTCAGCGCGAAGATCGTCACGGCGGTCAGGAGCACGGCTGCCTGCAGGACCGCGAAGTCGCGCTGGAGGATGGAGTCGATCATGAGTTTGCCGATGCCGGGCCAGCCGAAGATCGTCTCGACGATCACTGCGCCGTTGACCAGGCCCACCGTCAGGTCGCCCGCGACGGTCAGGACGGGTGTCGCGGCGTTGCGCAGGGCGTGCCCGAAGACCACGCGCCGGGGCGTGGCGCCCTTGCCCCGGGCGATCTTGACGTAGGGGGCGGACAACGCGCTGACCATGCTGCCGCGCATCACCTGGACCAGGACGCCGAAGGGGCGGATCAGCAGGGTCGCGATGGGCAGGACCCATATCTCGGGGCCGCCGAGCGTGCCCGAGGTCGGCAACCACCCGAGGCTCACGCCGAAGACGAGTACGCCCATGATGGCGAACCAGAAGTCGGGGATGCTGGCGGCGGTCATCGACAGCAGGCTGGCGATCCTGTCGATCAGGGAATTGGGGCGGTAGGCGGCGAGGCTGCCGACCAGCACGGCTCCGGTGATCGCCAGCAGCATGGTCACACCGGCGAGTTGAAGGGTGACGGGAAACGCGTCGATCACCATCGAGCCCGCCGACTGCCCGGTGCGCAGCGACGTGCCGAAGTCCAACTGTGCGGCGTCGACGAGGTAGTTCCACAACTGCGCCGGGATCGACAGGTCGAAGCCCTGGGCGGCGGAGAACTCCGCTCGCTGCTCGGGAGTGGCGCTCAGGGGGAGATAGAGGTCGACGGGGTTGCCGGTCATCCGGGCCAGGAAGAACACGCCCAGGACGACGCAGACCAGGGGGACGGCACTGGAGAGTACGCGCTTGCGCAGGAAAGGGATCATGTCAGTGCTTCGCCCCCTTGGCCGAGTGGACCTCGGCCAGCCGCATTTCGTCTCCGGTCGCGGAATTCGGTGCGTACCGGATCGACCGTGACAGGCCGAGCAGTCCGTTCATGTGGGCGATATGGGCGTACTGGACCACGGACTGGTTCTGCTCGGTGAGCAGGCCGGCGAAGGCTTCCTGACGTTTCTCGCCGGACAGCGCCCCAGCCGCGGCGATGCGCCGGTCGAGAGCCTCGGTGCCGAACGTGGACTGGGGGCCGTCGCTCAGCAGGTACTGGCTGGTGGTGAAGGCCGCGTCACCGGCCTGGTTGCCGTGCATGATCAGCAGGGCGATGGGGCCGACGTTCTTGGGCAGCGGGCGGAGCTGGTACTGGAGCTGGGTGGCGGTGTCGGCCATCCGGACCCGTACGTTCAGTCCGATCTGCTGCATCTGGTACTGGAGGGCCTCAGCCGTCTCCGAGACGCCGGAGAACATGCCGTTGCGGGCCACCAGGGTGATCTGCCGGTCGGTCGGCACTCCGTCCGCGGTCGCCTCCCGCACCAGGGCGCGGGCCTTTGCGACGTTCTGCCGGGGTGGTTCGATCCGGTCGCTGTGCCCCACCACTCCGGGCGGCACCAACTGCCCGGCCGGTTCGGCGAGTCCGCCGAGGAGTGCGTCGATGATGCCGTCGCGGTCCACGGCCAGGTCGACGGCCCGGCGCACCCGGATGTCGTCGAGTGGGGCCTCGCGGCCGTCCAGCCGCAGGGCGGTCGTCTCGTTGTTGGGGTAGGCGACCGTCGTGTCCTTCTCCGCCTCCATCGGATCCAGCGAGACGGCGATCTCCGCCTCGCCCTTGTCGATCATGGCGGCACGGACACTGGCGTCGCTGCGCCACACATAGCGGGCCCGCGCGAAGTCGGGCGTCTTGCCCCAGTAGTCGTCGAAGCGGTCGAGGGAGATCGCCGCTCCGGGCTGCCAGGAGCGGACGGCGAAGGGACCGGTGCCGACCGGGACACGGACCTTGGCCTTGGTGTCGGTCGTGCGGGGCACGACCTCCACGAAGCTCAGGCGCAGCGGCAGGATGGGGTCCGGCTTCTCGGTGGTCACGGTCAGGCGGTCGTCGTTCACCGCCTTCACCTCGAGGTCCTCGTCGCCGAACACGTAGCCCTCCACGTTGCAGGCGAGGTCGGAGTTGACGGCCCGGTCGATGGAGAAGGCGGCGTCCTCGGCGGTGAAGGGGGCGCCGTTCTGGAAGGTCACCCCGGAGCGGATGTCGAAGGTCCAGGTGCGGGGCGCGGTCTGCTTCCAGGCGGTCGCCAGCAGGGGGTTCAGTTCACCGGAGGTGGGATCTCGTTCGACCAGGGGTTCGGTGATGTTGGACCGGACGACGACGCCGGTGCCGGTCAGTGACGCCTCGCAGGGCTCCAGGGTCGGCGGTTCCTGGGTGAGCACCACCCGTAAGGTGCGGCCGTCGGCGCGGCCGGTGTCGCCACCCGCGCTGTTGGCCACGGCGCACCCGCTGGACGTGAGCAGGACGCCCGCCAGCAGCATCGCGCTCGTCGTGCGGGGCCGCGGCGGTGCGGCGAGCCGGGTGGATGGAACGGAGGACTTCATCGTCGCGTGTCTCCGGGAAAGTGCTGATGTGTCACGTGCCGAACTCGGGTCTCTGGGACCGGTCACCACCAGTTGTCTACACTTGCGCACTCGGTCTGTATCTGTGAACGCCGAAGCTAAACCGGCGCCGTGGCAGCGTCAAGACATCCGGAGGACCGGACATTCGGACGCGACTCCTCCGGTACGACGGGACGGGTGTGCCGATGCACCGGCCCGCCGCGGGCCTCCGCGATCCGACCCGGAGCCTCGCCACACCGGTCGGGACGTGCGGCCCTCGGCGGCCGGCAGCAGCCTTGTGCGGCCGAGGCCCTGGTCGCGGCGGTGCGAGCGGGCCGGATCGCGGGGGCGGCGCCCGACGTCTTCACCGACGAACCGAACGTGCCGCGGGCGCTGCCGGAGTCGGACCGGGTGGCCTTGCTCCCGCACATCGCCGGCGCCACGCGTCAGACGCGTACGGCGACGGGCGATCTGACGCTGCGCAACCTGCGCAGTCTCATGAACGAGGGCGTCCTGCTCACCCGCGCACCGGAGGCCGCCGCCTCCTGAAGCGGGGGCGCGCCCGGAGGCGGCTGCGCCCGGTCGGCACCACCGCTCCCCCGCCGTCGAGCGGGGCCGCCCATTGACACCACCGCGCACCCGTGCGTACAAATGGTGTCTACATATGCGAACGTCGATTACGTATGAGGACGGTGGCATGGCGGGTACCTCCGAGCACATCGTCGACGTGGCCGTGACCCCCGTGGCGTTCCGCGACCTGCCCCTGCTCAACTCGGTCGGTGTGCACGAGCCCTACGCGCTGCGCACCATCGTGGAGATCACCACGGGGAGCGGGATCAGGGGCGTCGGTGAGACCTACGGCGGCACGCTGCACCTGGAGCGGCTGCGCCGTACGGCCGCCGAGCTGGTCGGCATGGACGTCTGGAGCCTCAACGACCTGATGGCCCGCACCACGCGGGCGCTGGGCGCCGACACCACGGGCGGCGACGGGATGGCCGGGATGGTCACCGGCAGCTCCGCCGTGGACCGGGTCATGGCGCCGTTCGACGTGGCCTGTCTCGACATCCAGGGCAAACTCGTGGGCCGGCCGGTCTGCGACCTGCTGGGAGGCGCGGTGCGCCCCTCGGTCCCCTACAGCGCTTACCTCTTCTACAAGTGGGCCGGGCACCCCGGCCAGGAGGACGACGACTGGGGTGCGGCCCTCGACCCGGCGGGGCTGGTCGACCAGGCCCGGCGCATGATCGACCAGTACGGCTTCTCCTCCATCAAGCTCAAGGGCGGCGTCTTCCCTCCGGACGAGGAGATCGCCGCGATCAGGGCGCTGCGGACGGCCTTCCCCAACCACCCCCTGCGCCTGGACCCCAACGCTGTCTGGAGTACGGAGACGTCGCTGCGGGTCGCCCGCGAGTTGGACGGCGTCCTGCAGTACCTGGAGGACCCGACCCAGGGCATCGAGGGCATGGCGTCCGTGGCCGGGCGGACCCCCACCCCGCTGGCGACCAACATGTGCGTGGTCTCCTTCGACGACCTCGCCCCGGCCGTGTCCCAGAAGGCGGTGGGCATCGTGCTGTCCGACCACCACTTCTGGGGCGGCCTGCGGCGCTGCGGCCGACTCTCGGCGATCTGCGAGACCTTCGGGCTGGGCCTGTCGATGCATTCCAACTCGCACCTGGGCATCAGCCTCGCCGCGATGACCCACCTGGCGGCAGCCACTCCCCGACTGACCTACGCCTGCGACACGCACTGGCCATGGAAGCGCGCCGACGAGGACGTGGTGGACCCCGCGCCGCTGCGATTCCGCGAAGGCGCCGTCGCCGTGCCGACCGCACCCGGCCTGGGCGTTGAACTGGACCGGGACGCACTCGCCCGCCTCCACCGGCAGTACCTCGACTGCGGGCTGCGCGACCGCGACGACACGGGATACGTGCGCCGCTTCGACCCCTCCTTCTCGCTCAAGACCCCCCGGTGGTGACCTCCTCGTGCGCATCATGCTCAATCACCGCATCCTGAGCCGGTTCCACGAGCCGCTCAAGGCACGTACAGAGGGCAGCCACGACTGGCTGGACGCCTGCGACTGGGACGCGGCGCGCATCTCCGAGGCCCTCCCGGACGTCGAGATCTACGTCGGCTCGACACTGCGGGCCGAAGACGCCCGGCGGGCCGCGCGATTACGGCTCGTCCACGTCGTCGGCGCCGGTTACGACGGCATCCAGCTGGCCGCGCTCGGCCCCCACGTCACGGTGACCACCACCCACCACCACGGCCGCTCCATCGCCGAATACGTGCTCATGTCCGTCCTCATGCTCTCCCGCGACGTGCTGGTCGCCGACCGCGCCCTGCGCGAGGGGAGATGGCGCAATGTGGCCGTGGAACCCGGGCTCCCCTTCGGGACGACGCTGCGGGACCGCCGTGTGGGGATCATCGGGTTCGGCGAGACCGGCACCGAGGTCGCCCGCCTGTGTCAGGCGGCCGGTCTGCGGGTGCGCGCCGTGCGGCGCCACCCCTCTGCCCCGTACCCGGCCGACCTGCGGCCCGACTGGGTCGGCGGGATGGACCGGCTGCCCGAACTCCTCACCGAGTCCGACGTCGTGGTGGTCACGGTCCCTCTGAGCCCCGCCACCCGCGACCTGATCGGTCCGTCCGAACTGGCCGCCATGGGACCCGGGTCACTGCTGGTCAACGTGGCGCGGGGGCCTGTGGTGCAGGAGGAGGCGCTGTACGAGGCACTGCGCTCCGGCGTCATCGGCGGCGCCGCGCTGGACGTGTGGTGGTGCGGCCCGCCCCAGGCACCGAGCCGACTGCCCTTCCACGAGCTGCCCAACGTGCTCATGACTCCGCACCACTCGGGTCACACCACCGACACCTTCGCCGCGCGTGCGGCGGAGATCGCCGACAACATCGGGCGCCTGCGACGAGGAGATCCGCTCGTCAACGTCGTGCAAGCCGGTGATCACCAGGCCGTGGACGACGACGGCCCCTCGACAGCCACCCCCGCCACCTCTGAGACCCGTTAGGAATCCACTCGTGCTCGAAGGCGTTCTCTTCTTCCCCGTCACCCCCTTCACCGCCTCCGGTGACGTCGACCTCGATGCCCTGCACCAGCACGTCACGGTGGGGGTCGACGCCGGACCGGGCGGCGTGTTCGTCGCCTGCGGCACCGGCGAGTTCCACGCCCTGGACCGCGAGGAGTATGCCGAGGTCGTGCGTACCGCCGTCGACGCGGCGGCCGGACGCGTCCCGGTGTACGCCGGAGCCGGGGGCGCGCTGGGCCTGGCCCGGCAGTTCGCCCGTGCCGCGGCCGAGGCCGGCGCGGACGGTCTCCTGCTCATGCCGCCCTACCTCGTCGAGTCACCCGCTGCGGGACTCGTCGCCTACGCCCGTGCGGTCGGCCAGGAGACGGACCTCCCAATGATCGTCTACAGCCGGGCCAACGCCCGCTTCGACGAGGCCTCGGCGGCGGAGGTGGCCCAGCTGCCGACCGTGACGGGCCTGAAGGACGGCACCGGCGACCTCGACCTCGTCGCACGGATCGTCCCCGCCGTACGTGACGCGCTGAGCGCGTCCGGCAAGAGCTTCCAGTTCTTCAACGGCATGCCCACGGCCGAGGCCAGCCAACAGGCCTACCGGGCACTGGGCGTCGAGCTGTACTCCTCGGCCGCCTTCGCCTTCGCGCCGGACATCTCCCTCGCCTTCCACCGCGCGATCGAGGAGGGCGACCAGGCACGGATCGACGCGCTGCAGCGGACCTTCTTCCATCCCCTGGTCCGACTGCGCCGACGGGTGCCTGGATACGCCGTGTCGCTGGTGAAGGCGGGCGTGACCCTCTCCGGCGTCAAAGCCGGGCCGGTCCGTCCGCCGCTGACGCCCCTCACCGACCCGGAGGTCGAGGAACTCGCCGCCATCGTCGCCGAGGGACGTTCCGTACTCGACTGACCGACGGGGGACGGCTTCGTCGGCTTTGGGCTCGTTGAGGATCCTGCGTGCCCGGAGGTATCCACCAAAGGAATCCGATGACGGCGAGGCCGTCGGTCGCGCCGTCCCTCGATCAGGGATTCTCCGGATCCTCCCCCGCCACCGTGCCGCCGTGCGGGCGCACTCCCGCGATGCGCAGGGCGATGTCGCCGTACTGGTAGGCGAGTGGATCGTGATCATCGTGGTGTTCTCGTTCTGGGCGCCGGACACGTTTCCCACCTGGCAGACGTTCCAGCAGATACTCAACAGCAACGCGGTGACCGGCCTGGTCGCGTTGAGCGTGGTGCCGCCGTTGGCCGCGCGCGTCTTCGACCTGTCACTCGCCTACACGATGTCGCTGAGCGGAGTCATCACCGCCAAGGTGATCGTGTCCACGGACATCGGCGCCACGGGCGCGATCGCCCTCGCCCTGGGCACCGCCCTGATGATCGGCGTGATCAACGGAATCGTCGTGGTGACCCTGCGGGTCGACTCGTTCATCGCGACACTGGCGACCGGGTCGCTCATCCAGGCATTCATCACCAGGTTCACCGACGGCACGTCGATCACCGGCGTCATACTCCTGCGTGAACCCTTCGCGAGCATCGGGCAGAAGAGCGCGGGCGGCTTCACCATCCCCGTGCTCTACCTCCTGGTGGTGGCGGTCGCGCTGTGGTTCGTCCTGGAGCACACCGCGACCGGGCGCCGCCTGTACGCGACCGGCTTCAACTCGGACGCCGCACGTCTGCAGGGCGTGCCCACCGACCGTCTTCGCTTCCTCACCCTCGTCGCGTCCTCGGCCATCGCCGGATGCGCGGGCGTCGTCTTCGCCTCGCAGATCGGCTCGGGCTCTCCCGAGGCCGGCACGCCCTATCTGCTGTCGTCGTACGCCGCCGCCTTCGTCGGCGCCACCCAGCTCCGCGCGGGCCGCTTCAACTCCTGGGGCACGATCATCGCGGTCCTCCTGCTGGGCACCGGGACGGTGGGCCTCGGCCTCGCGACCTCCGCCCAGTGGGCCCCCAGCCTGTTCACCGGTCTCGTCCTGATCGTCGCCCTGGTCGTGACCGGCGGACGGCTCGGCCTCCGCACCCGCCTGACCCGCCGCCGTGCACCGCGCAAGGAGGCCACCTGATGTGGACAGCGGCCTTCCTGCACCACCTGTCCGACCCGGCCGCACCCTCGGGACCCTGGTAGATGCTCACGGGCCGAGAGTAAGTGTGCGCCCAGGTGCCGAGGGCGCCGACGAACGGTAGAACGTAAGGGTGAGGGACGAGAACAGCCCTGATGAGGATGCTCGGCCGCAGCATGGGGCGAGGCCGGGGATCGACTACCAGGCGCTGTTCACGGTCACCCCCAGCCCCTGTATGGTGCTGGGCCCGGATCTGGTGCTCGCCGACATCAACAAGGCAGCCTGTCGAGTGACCGGCCGTACTCGGGAGGATCTGCTCGGGCAGTACCTCTTCGATGCCTTCCCCGAGAATCCGGCGGACCCTGACGCCGACGGGGTGCGGAATCTGCACGCCTCCCTGCACCGGGTCCTGCGCTCGAGGGAGGCGGACACGATGGCGCCGATGAAATACGACATCCCGGTGGCCGACCGGCCCGGCGTGTTCGAGGAGCGGTGGTGGTCCGCGATCAACACACCGGTGCTCGGGCCGGACGGGCAGGTGGAGTGGATCCTCCACCGGGGCGAGGACGTGACCTCGTTCATCCTCTCCCACCCTCGCACGCAGGGAGGCGGGGCGCTCAGCGACGTGGAGGTCATGGAGGTCGAACTGTACGCGCGGGCGCGCGAGCTCAAGCGACTGAACGAGGAACTGCGCCAAGCCCACGCCCGGGAACGCGAGGTCGCCGTGACCTTGCAGGAGGCCATGCTCCACTCGCCCCACCTGTCCCGGCACCGGGACACCGCGGTGCGCTACCTGCCCGCCGCCGGGTCACTGAACGTGTGCGGCGACTGGTACGAGGTGGTCGACCTGCCCGAGAGCCGATTCGCCGTCGCGGTCGGCGACGTCGTCGGCCACGGCCTGGAGGCCGCCGCCGTCATGGGCATGCTCCGCAGCGCGTTGTCGGCCGTCGTCCGGGCCGTCGAAGGGCCTGCGAGGGCCCTGGACGTCCTGGGCCTGTATTCACGCTACGTGGAAGGTGCACTGGCCACGACCGTCGTCCAAGCCGTCGTCGACACCCACGCTCGCCGCATCATGTACAGCAGCGCCGGCCACCCGCCCCCCGTCCTGCTCCACCCGGACGGCACCTGCGAGCTTCTCGACCAGGCCACCGACCCTCCGCTGGGGGCACGCCCCAAACCCGTCCCCCGCCTCCAGGCCGACCTGCCCTACGCCCCTGGCGACACCTTCGTGCTCTACACCGACGGTCTCATCGAACGCCGCGGCGAGGACATCGATGCCGGCCTGCAACGCCTCACCGACGCGCTCGCCCTCCATGCCCGCCACCACCCCGAACGGGTCGCCGACGCCCTGCTCGCGCGCCTCGGCGTCAGCAGCGGCGCCCGCGACGACATCGCCCTGATCGTCATCCGCCTATGACCTGGCGCCCGAGCTCACACCCACCCCGGCGAACCCTGACCCCGCGCGTCAGCGGCGGACCAGCACCGCGTGCGTGACGTTCGGCGAGCCGACCATCTCGGACACCCGGTAGCCGTCGATCCCGTCACCCAGATTGTCGAGCAGCCGCTCCCCGCGCCCGATGAGCATCGGCGCGATCACCAGGTGGAGCTCGTCGATGAGCCTGGCGCGCAGATACTGCTGGATGACCGCCGCGCCGCCGCCGATCCGGACGTCTTTGCCGCCCGCGGCGTCGAACGCGCGCTGGAGCACCGTCTCCAGCGGTTCGTCGGTGAAGTGGAAGGTCGTTCCGCCGGTCATCTCCAGCGTCGGGCGCAGATGATGGGTGTGCACGAAAACGTCGTGGTGGTAGGGCGGGTTGTCGCCCCACCAGCCCTTCCAGGACTGGTCCTCCCACGGTCCGCGCTGCGGGCCGAACATGTTCCGCCCCATGATCGTGGCGCCGATGTTCTGGTCGCCGCGGACGAAGTAGTCGACGTCGACCGAGGTCTTGCCCGCGGCGGAATCCTCCATCGCGGAGACGAACCAGCTGTGCAGGTCGTCACCCCAGCCGACGCCGTCACCGAACGGCGCGTCCAGTCGCTGGTTCGCGCCGGCCGCGAAGCCGTCGAGGGAGATCGTCACGTTGTGTACGCGGACCTTGGGCATGGCCTTCACCTCTCGCGTGTTGATGTCGTTCTCTCACCCCTGCGTCGTACAGAGCCTGCCGGGATCGACATTCCCGCGCATGTTTTTCGGCGGGCCGCACTGGTGCCCGGCACCGCGCCCTGGCGCCGAGTGCGCGGCGCGGGGGCGCGGGCGAGGCGCGACATCGACGAGCAGTCGACCCACACCGCCGAGACGGCGCCCTGCCCAGTCCTCGGGTGGGGGCCGTCGTCGCACGCCGGGACTGTTGGCGCGGTTCCCGCGGGGTGCCAGTCGGCGTGACACCAGCCTCATGCGAGAGCACAACCTGCACGGTGAGGTCATGGCGCTTGGCTGCCGTGCCGCTCGGCCATGAATCAGATTTCGTTGCGCGCCTGCTCGATCCATCCCAGCACACCCTTGGCGCCGCACTGTTCGGCGGTGGTCTGCGCCTCGTCGAGGTACCCGACGGCCGCTTCGCGCTCGCCAGTCTCGGCGGACAGGTAGCCAAGCGCCACCAGGCCCGCGGTCACGCCGGGCATGAACCCAATCCTGCGGCGCAGTGTCACCGATTCGGCCAGCAGCTCGCGGGCCTGCTCGAACCGACCGGCTTCCTGCTCGGCGAAGCCGAGATGGCGCGCCGCGTAGGACATGGTCTTCTGGTCGCCGACGGATTGCGCCAGCGCATACGACCTCTCGAAGTACGGTCTGCCGGTGGCACTGTCATCGCGTACCACCTGGTGCCAGCAACCGATCCAGAACAGCGCGTCGGCCTCACCGCCCGCATCATCGAGGCGGTGGTACAGCTCGGCGGCACGCTCGAACAGCACCAGCTCCTGCGAGTCCTCCCGCCGATCGTTGAGGAAACGCACGTGCAGCAGTTTTCCGCGTTCCAGCGCGATCGGCGCCTCGACCGCGTCCAGCTCCTGATCGGCCGTGACCAGTGCGGACGTGTCCCCGCCGAACATCGCCAACTCGTACGGTTCCCGCGCCCGTTCGATCCGGTCTTGCTCCGGCATGCCCCGTCCCTCCCCGCCGTGGATGACTCCCGCGTCGGGGCTGCCGGCAGATGGTTGTCGGCCATCCACGTTTTGGCGTGAGCGCGGCGCAGGGATGGACATTGCCCGGGTGGCTGTCTGGAGTGGTGCGGCTCGGTGTCATGGTGACGACAGCGGCACGCCGGCCGGTCTGCCTGCAGGCGGTGTTCACCAGCTGATTCCGGCCGCCACCGGCAGGTGGTCACTGCCCGTGGCCGGCAGCGACCACGAGCTTTCCGGCTTTACGCCGTTGACCAGGATCTGGTCGATCCGCACCACCGGGAACCGTGCCGGCCAGGTGAAGCCGAAGCCGTCGCCGGCCGCGTCCTGGGCCGAGCGCAGCTGCGAGGTGAGGCCGGCGAACGCGCGGTCGTCCGTGGTGCCGTTCAGGTCGCCGAGCAGCACCACCCGCTCGTTCCGCTCGGCGGCGATGGCCTCGCCGAGCGCCTGCGCGCCACGGTCCCGGTGGTCCGTCGCGAAGCCGCCTCTGGGATTCACCCGTGCGGAACCCAGGTGGGCCACGTACACCGCCAGCGGGCCCTGGTCCGTCGCCACCGTGGTGCGCAGAGCCCGGTTGTAGACCATCTTGACGTCGGCCGGTTTGGTGTCCGCCAGCGGCCCGTAGTCCGTCTTGATGTCGACCGGCCGCGTGTCCGACAGCGGCAGCTTGCTCCACAGCCCTACCGTGCCCTGCACCGTGTGGTGCGGATACGCCGTCGCCAGCTCCTTCTCGTACAGCGGCCTCGCCTGCTGGGTGATCTCCTCCAGGGCCAGCACGTCCGCCCCGGAGGCGGCCAGGTCGCGGGCCGTGCCCGCCGGGTCGGTGTTGTCGGCGGCGACGTTGTGGCTGACCACGGTGAGGTCGCTGCCCGCGTGGGACTTGTCGCTGAGCAGCCCGCCGAAGAGGTTCACCCACACCAAGACCGGCAGCAGCAGCGCGGTCACCGCGGACGCGGAGCGGCGCCACAGCGCCCCGGCCAGCAGCACCGGGATGAACAGGCCGAACCACGGCAGGAAGGTCTCCACCAGGCTGCCGAGGTGTCCGATCCGGTTCGGGATCTTCGCGTGGAGCAGCATGGACAGGCCCAGCAGCAGTGCCAGCGCCGCGAGCACCAGGCCGCGCTTCCAGGGACCCTGCCGGGAGCCGATACGGATCGCCCGGCGGATGCCCGCGCGCCAGGCACCGGGGCCGGTGTCCCGGCGGCCCTCGCTTTCCTGTCCGGTCTGGTCCGCCGTGTCGACCTGCACCGTCGTCAGTTCTCGTTCACTGCCGGTCACTGCTGCATCCTCGGGTCCTGGGTGGGGTCGGCGTACATACGTGGGCAGCCACCGTCGATCGCATCGGTGCGCAGCTCGTAGTGCCAAGGTTCGTTCTGGTAGATCTGGCACAGCCCGTACTCGGCACCGTGCTCGGACAGCCACGCCGTCGCGTCGGAGCGCCCGATGTCGGCCGCGTCCCCGGACACGTGCGGGGACGTCTCCGCGGTGGCCACCCATCGGGCGGCCTCGTCCTCGGACCCGTACGTCGAGACCGCCTCGTGGAGAAGCAGATTTTCGTACTCCGGGGAACGCCAGCCGCTGTTGACGTAGAACTCGACGTGGCCGTCCGCGGCAGCCGTTGCCGCCTGGCGGAGGGCCTTGAGCAGGTCCGGATCGAGGTTGGCCACGGCCATCATCTCGTCGTCGAAGACCGTCACGCCGTCGGGGACGACACCGTCCGCCTCGCCGGGCACGCCCCGGTGCTCACCGCGAGAGGCATGTGGGGCGGCGTTCGAGGACGGCTTCAAGGGTGGTTCGGCCGGGGAGGACGTCGAGGGTGGTGCGCCCGCGGCGGGCAAGACGGCCGATGAGGAAGAAGACTTCGCCACCTGGTGGCAGAGGACTGCGGTGATCACTGCTGTGACGACGAACAGGCTGACGCCAACGAGCCATGCCGTCCGGCGGCTCATCGTTCGCGCTGAGGGCGGTGTTCGATGCATGCCGCCAGTCAAGGCAGCTCGGTGTTGCCGGCACGTATGCGGTTTTCGATATGCCGACGATATGTACCGCCTCGTAGCCTTGCTGACATGCGTGTGCTGATCGTCGAGGACGAACCCTTTCTGGCAGAAGCCATCCGCGACGGTCTGCGCCTGGAAGCGATCGCGGCCGATATCGCGGGTGACGGCGACACCGCTCTGGTAAGGCTGAGCATCAACACCTACGACATCGCCGTCCTCGACCGCGACATCCCCGGACCGTCCGGTGACGAGATCGCTCGACGCATCGTCGCCTCCGGCACCGGCATGCCGATCCTCATGCTCACCGCGGCCGACCGGCTCGACGACAAGGTCTCCGGGTTCGAACTCGGCGCGGACGACTACCTGACGAAACCCTTCGAGCTCCAGGAACTCGCACTCAGACTCAGAGCACTCGACCGCAGGCGGGCCCATCTCAGGCCACCCGTGCGGGAGATCGCAGGGCTGCGCCTTGACCCGTTCCGCCGCGAGGTCTACCGGGACGGCCGCTATGTCGCGCTGACCAGGAAGCAGTTCGCGGTGCTCGACGTCCTCGTCGCTGCGGAGGGCGGTGTCGTCAGCGCCGAAGAGCTCCTGGAACGCGCGTGGGACGAGAACGCCGACCCGTTCACCAACGCCGTGCGCATCACCGTCTCGGCGCTGCGCAAGCGTCTCGGCGAACCCTGGATCATCGCCACCGTGCCGGGCGTCGGCTACCGCATCGACACACAACCGGAGGCCGGAGACCAGGGAGACGAGTGTGGATAGGGCGCCTGGGCTGAGCGTTCGCCTCAAGCTCACCCTCAGCTACGCCGGATTCCTCATGCTCACCGGTGTCCTGATGGTCGCGGCGGTGTGGGTCTTCCTGCTGAGGGACCTGCCCGAAGTGAAAGCCGGCGTCGGCGGATTGCAGGTCCGCTCCGAGCTCGCACTCAACTTCGCGTCGGGGGCGGCTGTGGTCATGGCGTTCCTGCTGGCGTTCGGTCTCCTGGGAGGCTGGCTGCTCGCCGGACGCATGCTCGCCCCCCTGACCCGCATCACGGACGCCACCCGCATGGCCACGACCGGATCCCTCTCCCACCGGATCCGGCTACCGGGCCGCAAGGACGAGTTCCGCGAACTCGCCGACGCCTTCGACACGATGCTCGCGCAGCTCGAAGTACACGTCGCCGAACAGCAGAGGTTCGCCGCCAACGCCTCTCACGAGCTGCGCACCCCGCTGGCGATCTCGAAGGCGCTTCTCGACGTGGCCCGCACCGATCCGAACCGTGACATCGGGGAACTCATCGACCGCCTCCACACGGTCAACACCCGCGCGATCGACCTCACCGAGGCACTGCTGCTGGTCAGCCGCGCCGAGCAGCGATCCTTCACCAGGGAAGTCGTCGACCTGTCCCTCGTGGCGGAAGAGGCCACCGAGACACTCCTGCCCTTCGCGGAAAAGCACGGCGTCACCATCGAGACCAGCGGCGACATCGCCTCCACGAGCGGATCGCCCGCACTCCTGCTGCAGCTGGCCACGAACCTCGTGCACAACGCGATCGTCCACAACCTGCCTGAAGAGGGCACCGTGTGGGTCAATACCAGCGTCCGCCCAAGGACCGTGACGCTCACTGTCGAAAACACCGGCGAGCAGCTCACCCCGCAGCACGTCTCGACCCTCACCGAACCGTTCCAGCGCGGGATCGCGCGCATCCACACCGATCACGCCGGCGTCGGCCTCGGCCTGGCCATCGTCAAAACCATCACCCACGCGCACGACGGAACACTCACCCTCACCCCGCGCTCCGCCGGCGGGATCCGCATCACTGTGGAACTACCCGCGACAGCCCCGAGCGCCGGCAGGTAACGGCCCGGCGATCTGGTGTCGTGGCTGGATGAGGCAATCTGCCGGACGGCCTGCCGTTCCTTCTCTCGCCGGGGTACGCGTACGACGTCGCGCTCAACTCGCCACCCTCCGTCAGCGGGGCGGGTGAGACGGGAGCGCATCGGGACTGGCGCCCTCGGCCTTGGCGGCGTCGGCGAGGGCCGCGGCAGCGGCTTCTTCCGCCTGAACCTTGTCGTTGGCGGCCTGGGCGACCATGTCGTCCGAGGGCTTTTCGCGGGTGGCCGGCGACTGGGGCAGTACCTCGGTGAAGGCGCGGGACATGCCCTGCAGTGCGGAGGTGATCTCGCTGGGGATCACCCAGAAGTTGTTGCCCGAGCCTTGCGCGAGCTGAGGCAGTGTCTGGAGGTACTGGTAGGCGAGCAGCTTGGGGTCGGGGTCGTTGCGGTGTACGGCCTGGAACACCTCGTCGATGGCCCGGGACTGACCCTCTGCCTGGAGGATCGCAGCGGTCCGGTTACCCTCCGCGCGCAGGACAGCGGCCTGCTTGTCGCCTTCGGCGGTGAGGATCTGCGACTGGCGCTGTCCCTCGGCGCCGAGAATCGCGGCCCGCTTGTCCCGCTCGGCCCGCATCTGCTTCTGCATCGCGTCCTTGATGGACTGCGGAGGATCGATGGCCTTGATCTCCACCCGGTTGACCCTCAGCCCCCACTTGCCGGTGGCCTCGTCCAGCACGCCACGGAGCTGGCTGTTGATGGTGTCCCGTGAGGTGAGCGTCTTTTCCAGGTCCATTGAGCCCACCACGTTGCGCAAGGTGGTGACGGTGAGCTGCTCGACCGCCTGAAGGAAATTCGCGATCTCGTAGAAAGCCGCTCGCGGATCCGTGACCTGGAAATACAGAACGGTGTCGATCTCGACGACCAGATTGTCCTCGGTGATGACCGGCTGCGGTTTGAAGGAAACAACCTGCTCACGCAGGTCGATCACTGGGTGAACACGATCGATGTAAGGGATCACGAGGCTGAGGCCGGGAGTCAGGGTCCGGTGGTAGCGGCCGAGCCGCTCGACATTACGAGCGCGTGCCTGGGGCACGATACGGACCGCCCGCACCACGGTGAAAACCGCGATCAGCGCGACGATCAGGCCGGCAATCAAGAACGCCGAGGTTTCCATGTTTTCAGTCCCGGGGGTAGACGATCGCGGTGGCGCCGCTGATCTCCATGACGTCAACGGTCTTTCCAGGAGGAATCACGAGAGTCTCGTCGTAGGCGCGGGCCGTCCATTCCTCGCCGTCGATACGGACCCTGCCGCCCAGGCCCGTCACCTCCGTGACGACGTAGGCGGCCCGGCCGACCAGCGCGTCCACGCCGAAGCGCTCGGTCTGGGGCTGGAGAACGTGGCGCAGCGCAATGGGGCGCACGAACAGCACGGTGACTGTAGCGATGACGGTGAACACCAAAAACTGCAACGGCAGTGGCAACCCGACCGCGGCGGACCCCGCCGTGACCAACGCGGCCGCACTCAGCAATCCGAGCGCAGCAGTAAGCGTGAAGATCTCCGCGGCAGCCAACACGGCTGCGATGATCAACCAGATCAGCCATGGATCCATTGCGTGCCTCTTCTGACCAGTGCGGTGACGAAGGGCCTGACTCCGACCATTGCACCCCGATACGGGACGGCCGCGATACCCCTGGGAAAAAGGAAACCCGCCGAACGATCGAGGGTGCAGGAGTGCCGGGGTGCAATGTGCACGCCAAGCAGGTCCATTCACATCTTTGCCGCAATTTTACCCATAAGAGAAGATCCACGAACTGCTCACCGCAGGCCGGCCGGAGCGGCGGCGTCTGATCCCAGCTGGGCGGCTTGCGGGAGTGCCTTGTGAGGTGACCGACCCGGTCTGACCAGCCGCCGACGGTCAGGCGTGCGGTGGGGTCCAGCAGCAGGCCGCGGCCGCGACGCAGCAGACCGTAGAGGCGGCAGGAGACCGGGGCCGACATGGGCTGGTTCAGCGGCTGCGGTCGTGCGCGTAGGCGGCCAGAATGCGCTGCCGGGTGCCTGCGGTGTGCAGGAAGCGCTCGTCGAGTACGCCGGCGAGGTCCTCCACTGAGACGGCCAGCACGGCCGCGGCGACCCGGGCACCCGGGTGCTCGGTCAGTCGTGCCTCCTCAGCCAGGTCGGCGGCGTAGCCGGGGTTGAGGGCCAGCCGCGCTCGGTCTGTCGTGCCCGTCCGATGGGGCCCAGGTGTGGCGAGCTGCGCCGTCACCGACGCACGCTCGACCAAGGGAGGGTGAGTGCCGTGCGCACCATCGCCCTCACAGAAGGATGTCAATGGAGACCCGCACGTCAAGGTTGCACCGCCGGGCGCACTCCGCCGCAACAGACACCTGATGGGCAGATGGCGTCGCAGGGCGCCTGAGGAACCCGACGGGCTACATGCGGAACGTTCCCTCCAAGACGGCCATCCCGCTGGGCCAGGTTCCCGCGGGCACCCTGTGCCCTGGGCATGGCGTGGTTGCGGGAGGATTTGACGTAATCGCGGCCGGTACCGGGGTCGCGCTTCGCCTGCGCCTCGCCCGCCACCACGCAGTGAGCCTCTGGGCAGCCCGTCAGGGTTCTGACACCCGTTGGGGCACCACAGCGACCGGACAGGCGGCGTGGTGCAGCATCGTGTGGGCGACTCGGCCGAGTTGCAGCCCGAAGTGCCCCGGGCGACGCCGAGCCCCCACGACGAGCAGGTCCGCACCGTGGGACGCGTCCAGGAGCACCTCGCGGGCGGAGCCTTCGGCCGTGCGCCTGTGCAAGTCCACGCCCGCCCGGGCTTCGCGAAGCGCGGCTTCCAACCCCTCTGCCGCCCTCTGTTCGTGCACATGCGCCGGTTCCCCCGCGAACAGCGGGTGGTCGGTGGTCTCGTGCGCCGGACGCCGCCAGGCGCGTACGGCCTCCAGTGCGGTGCCCCGTAGCTCGGCCTCCTCCATGGCGAAGCGGACGGCGTTCGTGCTCGCAGCCTCCTCGCCGACGCCCAGCACAACGCGACGGTGTGTGCCTGTCCCGTGATCGGGGCCGTCGCGGACCACGATCACGGGACAGTCGGCCCGGCCGGCCACGGTCAGGCTGACGGAACCGAGCAGCAGCTCGGCGACATCGCCGCGACCGCGGGACCCCAGGATCAGCACGGTGGCATCGTGTGCCTCACGTACCAGAATGGTCGTCGGCCCGTCCGGTATCACCTGGGTGGAGACGTCGATCTCGGGGGCCCTCTTCCGGGCACGCGTGACCGCGGCCGCTACGAAGACGCCGTTGAGGATCTGCTCCGTCCTGTCCTCTTCAGCGGCGAAGACAGCGCGTTCATACCGCTCCCACAGGGAGGCGTACACCAACCGCAGCGGCAGTCCGCGCAGCGCAGCCTCCTCCGCTGCCCAGTCCACAGCGCGCAGGCTCGGCTCGGAGCCGTCCACGCCCACGATCACGGGGAGACGCATCGCTCTCACTGCCCCGCACCGAGGGCGACAAAGCGGGCCGCTACCCGGCCGTGCGAGGGATCCACGATGAGCTCGCCGGACGCCCTGCCCACCGCTCCCCTCATGACCCCCAGAAGCCTGTTCGGTCGCAGCTTGGGCAAGTGTTGGTGCTCTTGGCCGCGCCGTTCTCCGTTCACCGCTGCCTCCGACCGGCTCGAGCGGACAGGAAGCACCCGGACCAGGCGCCTTACCTCCTCACGATAATGGGCGATGGTGGGCAATGCGCCGGGTGGCTGGGCCGCCACGTCCCCGCGGGTCACTCAGGGCACCGACGGTCCCCTCCATCCGGATCGAGCGTGGGACCGGGCGCTCAACCGACCTGCCTCCGGCATCCGGCATCCGGCTCGTCTTCCCGCTCCGTCCTTTCCCCGGGGCGACGCCTGGCAGAGCTGCGACCTCTCCGAGGCCGGACCGCAGCCGTCTTTCACGCCCGCCTGCCTCATTCGTGCGGTGCCTCTCCCCGCACGGCTTCCGCCGGTCACCGGCCTCGTCACGGTGTTGCCCCTTCCGCACGGACCACCGCGACGGGACAACGGGCCTGCCGCAGTACCGTGCTGCCGGTCCAGCTCTCCGGCGTGGGCATGTGTCCGCCCCGGCCGTGGGCGCCGAACACGACGAGTTGGGCTCCCCGAATCGCCTCGATGAGAGCTCGGCGTGTGCTCCCCCAGGCCGTCCGACGCTCCACGGTGACCTCGGGATTCCGCTCCGTCAGACGGGACAGGGCCTGCACGGATCCGCCGTGTCGAGGCCCCGCCTGAGAGTGGCGCGAGTCCAGCGCCACAAGTCCCACGCCGCGAGCCGCTGCCTCGGCGAGGGCGAACTCGGCCGCTTTCCGGGCGGCCGGAGAGGTGCCCAGGACCAGCACCACAGGACCGTTCGGTTCGGGCCTTCCGCACACCACCAGCACCGGGGAGGGGCTGTGCGCGGCGAGCCGCCCGGCGACCGACTCGTGCCGCAGGACCCCGCGCATGCTCCTCCGACTGCTGCCGACCACCGTGAGCGAGGCACGGCGCGACTCGACCTCCAACACCCTCAAGGGGTCGCCCAGGAGTACATCGCACGTGACCGCCACCCGGGGTGCGGCCTCGTGCGCACGCCGCTCCGCCTCGTGCAGCACGCCGTGCTCCCGGCCACGCGGCCCGGTCGTGCCCGGATCCCACGGCGACACACCGGCTGGTACCAGTTCCGAGGGCCACTCGACGGCGTAGGTCAACTGAAGGCCCAGCCCTCGCCGATCCGCCTCACGCGCCGCGACCTCCACCGCGGCGAAACTCGCCCACGAGCCGTCCACTCCCACCACGACCGGGCCGTCCATGACGGTCCCTCCCCTCGTCCCGAGATTCCGGGGGCCGAACCTGCCGTGCCGACCGACCGGCGCCAGGCAGCGGTCACGCTGACGTGGGCGCAGGTGTGTGAGAGCGGCCCGGCGGGCCCTGCCTCCCCTGTCCTGTGAGGCCAGACTCCTGCGATCCACCAGGCCCGCACAGGGGCCGGACGGGGCCTCGCGGTGCGCCATCCAGCCCTGCATCGGCTCCGCACGAAACGACTCACCTCTCCGTCGTCGCCCTCAGGAGGGCCCTCTCACGGCGGGCAAGAGCCGCAGCGGCGGTCCTCGGCACGGGGCTTCCCCGACACCGCCCAGTGAACCGCGGCGGTACTCCCGCGCGAACCGTCCGGGCCGACGACCACAGGCCTCGCCATCGTGACCGTCATCTCCGCCGTCTGCCTGTGCTGTTGTCACAGGTCCGGTGAAGTGGGCCGCCCGGCGTCGTCGGCACGCTCAGAAATGGGGCACGACGGCTACGGGGCAGCCGACGTGGTGGACCGCGGCGTGGGTGACCGGGCCGGTGCGTGGGCCGCCCGGCCGCTCGGTGAACCGGCGGCCGACGACCAGGAGTCCGGCTCCGGTGGCCGCCCGTACCAACGCGCCGGCGGGCCTGTCCTCCGCCACGGTCTCCAGGACCTCCACGTCGGGATACTTGTCGCGCCACACCTGGACCACGGCGGAGAGGAAGCCCAGCCACTCGTCGGCCCGCCGCTGCTCGCTCATCAGGCCGACCTCGCCGGGCCCGAGAGTAAGCGGGTTGGGTGCCTGCCAGACGTGCAGGGCCCGCAGCCTGGACCTGCGGAGGCGGGCCTCGTTGAACGCGAAGTCCAGGACTTCGTCGCACGGGTCGTTGACGTCGACGCCGACCACCACGTCCCGGTATCCGGTGCGCAGGGAGGCGCCTCCGTCGTCGGCCGGGCGGTGTTCGTCCTCCGCTTCCTCGCCTGCCCGTACGAGAACGACGGGACGCGCGGTCCTCGCCACCACGCCCAGGGCGACCGAACCCACCAGGAACCCGGTGAATCCGCTCAGTCCGCGGGAGCCCAGTACCAGCAGGTCGGCCTGCTCGGCCGCCTTCAGCAGGGCCGGGGTCGCCGGGCCCTCGACCTGTTTGTCGTACAGGCTCACGTCGGGGCACGCGGCGAGGACGCGCTTCTCCGCCTGCCACAGGACCCGCCCGGCCAGAGCCCGCTGGGCCGCGTTCGCGACGGCGCCGCCCCCTTGGCGCGGGTGCCAGTTCCTGACGTGCAGAAGCCGCAGTGCTCGCTCGCGGCGCACGGCCTCGCGAGCCGCCCACTCGGCGGCCGCAAGGCTCTCGGCGGAGCCGTCGACTCCGGCGACAACGGATGGAACCATGAGACGCACCTCCAGATGCAGGTTTTCTCCCCGCTGCCAGGATCGCGTCGACGACGGTGCTTCGGCAGGGGCCACCGGGTCCTTGCCCGAGGCCATCAGGCCCATGTCGGGTGGAGCACAGGGGGGCGTCGCGGTGGAAAAACGGAGGGCGCGCGGGCTGTTGCTGCGGCAGTTGTGCAGGCTGCCAGGGGCAGCACGGGCCCCATGTCACCGTCGCACCTGGAGCGCGGCGGGACAGTCGTCCTGCAGACCGAGCAGGACGTCCTGGCCGTTGTCGCACGCGTGGTCCCCGCGTACGACGAGCAGCGGACCGTGCGCGTGGGCGGCCAGCCGCAGGCTCACCGCGCCGAGCAGCAGTCCGGCGATCCCGCCGAGTCCGCGGGTGCCCACGACCGTGAGGGCCGCGGACCGGCTGGCCTCCGCCAGAGCCCGCACCGCGCTTCCTTCGGCAGCGACGGTCACCACCGGAAGACCCGGATGACGGTCACGAACTCGTGCGGCGGCGAACGCCAGGATCGGTCCGGCTTCGTCTCGGTCGGGCACGGCGTACAGGACGCGCAGCACCGAACCGTGCCGGGCCGCCTCGTCCGAGGCCCAGTCCAACGCCCGGACGGAGACCGGCGAGCCGTCCACTCCGACGACCACAGGATGGTGAGACGTGTCTTCCTTCCCTCCTCCTCGGCGCCCGGTGCGTTGCCCCTGCCGGAGGTGCCAGGACCCGTCCACGGCGGACGTCCCGAACGGCTGTCCGGGGACCATGGCGGTTCCGGGACGATGCTCGTCGTCCGGCCGGGATCGAGGCAGGGCCCGGAGGGCCCGGCAGCACGCCGAACGGCCCCCTGCACAGGGGCCGTTCGGGTTCGCGGGCGTGGTCGTGGCCCTCGTCGCCGTGCCTTCCGTCAGGCAGTCGGGCCGACCGTCACCGCGACGACCTCGTGCTGCGGGCCGCCGAGCACGACCTTGAGGGCACCGGTGTCGGCGGCGTTGCCGAAGACGTCGTACGCCTCCTCCATGCGGTCGAGCGGGAAGGTGTGGGTCACCATCCGCGAGGTGGGCAGCCGGCCGGCGGCCGCCATACGCAGCAGGGTGGGCGTGGAGTACGTGTCGACCAGACCGGTGGTGATGGTCACGTTCTTGATCCACAGGTCTTCCAGGTGCAGGGTCGCGGGCTTGCCGTGCACGCCGACGTTGGCCACGTGACCGCCGGGCCGCACCATGCGGGTGCACAGTTCGAAGCTCTCCGGCACGCCGACCGCCTCGATCACCACGTCGGCGCCCAGGCCGTCGGTGAGATCCGCGACCAGCTGCTCGGGCTCTTCCTCGGCGTCGGCCACCGCCTCGGCACCGAGTTGCCTGGCGGCTTCCAGCCGGGAGGTGGCCAGGTCGACGGCGACGATCCGCTCGGGCGTGAACAGCCGGGCCGTGGCGATCGCCGCGAGGCCGATGGGACCGGCGCCGACGACGGCGACGGTGTCGCCGGGGCGTACGTGCCCCTTGAGGACGCCCACCTCGTAGGAGGTCGGGAAGATGTCCGCCAGGAGCACGGCATCCTTGCTGTCCACCGCGCTGGGCAGCGCGTGCACGGACAGGTCGGCGTACGGGACACGGACGTACTCGGCCTGCGTGCCGTCGATCAGGTGGCCGAGGATCCAGCCTCCGCCGCCGCGGCACTGGCCGTACATGGCCTCGCGGCAGTAGCGGCAGCGCCCGCAGGCGCTGATGCAGGAGACCAGAACCCGGTCTCCGGGCCGTACGGTCCGTACGTCGCTGCCGACCTCGACGATCTCGCCGACCGCCTCGTGACCCAGCACGGTGCCCGGGCGCACCTCGGGGACGTCGCCCTTGAGGATATGCAGGTCCGTCCCGCAGATGGTGACGGCGTCCACCCTCACGATCGCGTCGGTGGGCTCCTTGATGCCTGGGTCGGGGACCTCTTCCCAGGCGGACTTTCCTGGACCGTGGAAGACGTAGCCCTTCATGGGGAACCTCCCTCTTGCTCTTGGGCGGGAGCCACGACTCGGTGAGCCGGGCTCCGGCGTGACACCGACAGTGCTCCGCATATCCAGCTTGTCCGACTGTCGGCGGATATGCTTGGGCCACTGGGCCCTATGAGAGACGGCCGACCGGGGTCGTGCGCGGTCTCGGCGCCTTCCCGCCCTCATCCTCATCCTCGTCCTCGTGCGTCGGTGGCCAGTCGGTCCGCGTCAGCACAGGTTGGGGCCGGTCGGCCCACGTAGGCCGCCTCATCGGCCCCTGTGCCGGGTTCCCCGCCAGTGACACCGTCGATGGGTCAGCAGGACGAGGAGGTGTGGGCCATGCCCGATGGCAGCAGGGGTACGAGGACGCGGCTGTGGCGGTGGCGCAGCAATCCGCTGCGCCGGCGCGACGACGTGGTCGAGGCCTGGATCGTGCTGGTGATGTGGACGGTCGTCGCCGTGGGCGGGGCGATCGTCGGGCTGGTGACGGCACACGCCGCCCACGAGGTGTTCGCACGCGAGCGCGCCGAACGGCACTCCGTCACAGCAGTGCTGCTCACCGACGTTCCCCCGACCACGTCGGTCGCCAGGGGCACCGACCGAGCCCTGGCGAAGGTCAGCTGGACGGCTGACAACGGCGCCACCCGCACCGGACGGACCTTGGTGGGCACCGGTCTCCGCTCCGGATCCGCGGTCACGGTCTGGCTGGACGCCCGTGGCGCGCTCACCACCGAGCCGACGGGCCGGACGGAGGCCACGGTCGAGTCGGCTCTCTACGGCTTCGCGGCAGCCGCGGCCCTGTCCGGCCTCGCCTTCGGCACCGGCGCCCTCCTCCGGTGGCGACTCGACCAGCGTCGCTTCGACCAGTGGGCCAAGGAGTGGGACCGGGTAGGCCCGCGGTGGAACCAGCCAACCGGCTGACGCAGGGCAGGGCCGGGCGGCCCCGTTGGCCGGGGCGTCCGGCCCTGTGCATGCGCGGTGCAGGTGCGGTGCAATGGGCAGCGAGGCGGTTTGTCGCCGCCGCGCATGAGGAGGTGGCGCATGCGCTACCACGACCGCGCGGACGCCGGGCGTCATCTGGCCCGTCGCCTGCAGTACCTGCGGGGCACGGATGCCGTGGTGCTCGGACTGCCCCGGGGCGGCGTCCCGGTGGCGTACGAAGTGGCCCGCCTGCTCGGCCTGCCGATGGACGTGCTGGTGGTGCGCAAGCTGGGCGTGCCATGGCAGCCGGAGCTGGGATTCGGCGCGATCGGCGAGCAGGGCGTCCGTGTGATCAACCAGGACATCCTCCGCGAGAGCGGGCTCAGCCCCGTCGAGCAGGAGAACGTCGAGCGCTCCGAACGGGCCGAGCTGGAGCGGCGGGTGCGCCGGTATCGCGCCGACCGCCCGCCCCTGCCGCTGGGCGGCCGGACCACGGTGGTGGTGGACGACGGGCTGGCCACCGGCGCCACCGCCGAGGCCGCCTGCCGGGTGGCCCGCGCTCGTGGGGCGGGCGAGGTCGTCCTCGCCGTCCCGGTGGGGGCGGATGTGACCCTGCCGCGCCTTCGCGCAACAGCGGACGAGGTCGTCTGTCTGCAGGCCCCGCGTCATCTGGGGTCCGTCGGGGCCTGGTACAGCGACTTCGCACAGACCGGTGACAGGGAGGTGGCCGCGCTGCTGGTCGAGGCCGACCACCCCGGCGCGCCGCCCGACCGGCCGTCCGGACCGGAGCGCCCGTCGAGGGCCGGCGAGGTGGAGGTGCCCGCCGGGCCGGTACGGCTGGCCGGACGACTCGTCGTACCCGCCACGGCACAAGCGGTGGTGGTGTTCGCCCACGGCAGCGGGAGCAGCCGGCACAGCCCGCGCAACCAGCACGTCGCCGCCGTGCTCAACCGCACCGGTCTGGGCACACTGCTGCTGGATCTGCTCACCGAGGACGAGGCACGCGACCGCCACAACGTCTTCGACATCATCCTGCTGGCCCAACGTCTGCAGACCGTCGCCCGATGGCTGCGCCGCGAAACGGCCCTGCCCGTGGGCTACTTCGGAGCCAGCACGGGTGCGGGCGCCGCGCTGGAGGCCGCCGCGGGAGACGACATCCGCGCCGTCGTCTCCCGCGGTGGTCGTCCGGACCTGGCCCGTCCGGCGGCACTCGCACACGTCCGGGCTCCGACGCTGCTGATCGTCGGCGGACTCGACACCCGGGTGCTCAGCCTCAACCGGCTCGCGGCCGACTGGATGCACTGCGAGCACCGAATCGCCGTGGTCCCGGGCGCGACCCATCTCTTTCCCGAGCCCGGCGCCCTGGACACGGTGGCAGACCTCGCCGGTGACTGGTTCACCGCCCACCTCGCACGGCCGGACGCGGCGGCCCGGCGGCTCGGGCCGGCATGATCACGACCCCGAGCCCTCACTGCGTCTCCACTCGGCCATGAGGGCTCGGTCATCGGTACTCGTCCTTCTGCCTGACGTCCACCGGCTCACTGCCTTCCTACCGGCTCTCCGCGCCGGCCAGTTCCTCGGCGACGCGTGCCGCCCAGCCCTCGATCGCGGCGAAGTCACGGAAATCTCCGCCCTTGCCGGAACGCACGATCATCCGGGCGATGCGTCCTTCGCCCCCCTCTTCGAGGCAGCCTCCGAAGGTGACGTGCTCGGTGACCTCCAGTTTGTCCATGACGCGCCGCACACCGGGCACGGGCGGGATGTCCCGCTCCGAGGCCGAGGGGTCGAGCGGCCCGCTGCTGAACAGCCAGACCGGATGCCGGGCCAGGGACCTGCGGTGACGTCGGACGAAGCGGCGGGCGTCCCGGTGCCAGCGACCGGCGTACAGTCCGCCTCCGACCACCACGCCGTCGTAGGACGACACGCTCGTCACGGACCGGGCGGGCAGTGCCTCGGCCGCGAGTCCCGCCTTGCGCAGAACCTCGGCGGGTCTCGGCGATCTGTGCCGTCGACCCGTTCTTCGTTCCGTAGGCGACCAGCACCTGCTTCAGCATGCCGGTCCACCTCCTCTCACGTACGGCGCAGCCAGTCGTCGACCACACCATGCAGTGCCTGTTCGTCGGGCTGGAGTCGCGCGTCGTCCAACCGGTGGGCGAGCTGATCGACCACGCCGATCACACCGTCGATCTGCCGGGTCATGGACACGGCGATCTCGGTCTCGCTCTTTCGTTCCATGTGGCCGTGCAGCGTGACAACACCTTCCGTCACCGACACGTCGACACTCCTCGGCGCCAGCCACCGGGCACGCACCAACACCTCCTCGATCACCTCCCGACGGATCTCCGCGTCGGGACGCAGGAAGACCTGGAGCAGGTCGCGGCGGGTGACGATGCCGACCAGCCGCTCCTCCTCGTCCAGCACCGGCAGCCGTTCCACGTGCCGCTCGGCCATGACCCGTGCGGCGTCCACGATGGAGTCGTCGGCGTGCACGGTGACGGGCGGCTCGGTCATCAGCTGTCCGGCCGTGCGGGCCCTCGCCTTCGCCGCCCGGCGCTTCGCGCCTGGTGTCAGCGCGATGAACCGGAAGCGCCGGTTCGGCTCGTACGAGTCCGGCACCTGTGCCTGGTGCATCACCAGGTCGGTCTCGGAGATGACGCCGATGACACGTTCGTCCTCGTCGGCGACGGGCAGTCCGCTGATCCGGTGGCCGGCGAGCAGCCGCGCGACCTCCTTGAACGGGGTTCCGTACCAGGCCCGGACGACATCGGTGGTCATCACGGACCCGACCTTGTTGTGCTTCATGACGGTTCCTTCCTCAGCGGAGTCGGCGCAGACAGGGGTCCTGCGGCCTGCGCGGGAGCAGACGTATGCGCGCGTCGAGCACGGTGACCGAGCCGGGTGTCGCGAGAACCGGGTTGAAGTCGGCCTCAGCCAGCTGCGGCAGGTCCTGCGCCATGCGGGACAACCGCAGGAGCAACTGCTCCAGGCCTTCGAGGTCGACAGGCCCGCTGCCGTGCGCGCCGAACAGCAGCGGCGCGCACCGGGGGAGGTGATGAGGTCGTGCACGTCGTGATCCGTCCTGGCAGTTCCATGGACGGATGATCAGCCGCGACGTCGTCCGGTGCCCTTCGAGGGTGGTGGCGCGACGTGCACGGACAGGGGGGCCGTTCGTCCGTGACCGATGGCCGGACGGGGCATGGTCGGCCGCCGTGACGAGGGCGTGGTGTGCGGTGCGCCGCCCTGGCACCGCGGCGTTCGATCGATCTTGCAGCCATGGGGCCTGCGGCTATGGAGCCATGAGGCCGAACTGCTCCTCGTGGTCAGGGACTTGGTCCCGTTCGGCGCCGCGATGCCCTCGGGTCGGCCCATGTCGCGGAGTCTCAGACTCGTCATCTTCCTGACAGTGACTACGTCGAGGAGGCCCGGGCAGCGGCACACGGGCGCCACCACCCGAACCGTCTGGCAAGCAGGTCACAGCCCATCAGCCCGTCCCGCCGGAAGCCGAACTCCCGGGCCCCTTTGGAGAGCGGGCCGTGTCACGGCTCGTCCGTCACCGGCACCCGCCACACCAGAACGGTCCCGCCGTCGGCCGGGCCGTCGAACTTCAGATCCCCGCCCAGTTGCTGGGCCCGTTCGGCCAGGTTGCGCAGGCCACTGCGACGGCCTTCGGGCGGTATCCCCACACCGTTGTCGGAGACCGTCAGCCGCACTTCGCGACCGTCGGTCTCCAGCACCACGCCGGCACGGTCGGCACGGGCGTGCCGGGCGATGTTGGTCAGCGCCTCCGAGAGGACGGCCACCACCTGGTCCGCGATCCGGCCGGGGACCTCGGTGTCCACCAGGCCTTCCATGCGCACGCCGGGGGCGAAGCCGAGCACCGGAGCGGCTTCGCCGACCGCCCGCACCACGCGGGCGCGCAGCCCGGATCCGGCACCCCCTTCGCGTGACCGCAGACCGAAGATGGTCGACCTGATGATCTTGATGGTCTCGTCGAGGTCGTCCACCGCCCGGGTCACGCGGTCGGCGGCCTGCGGATGCTCGATGAAGCGGCCGGCGCTCTGCAGTGTCATTCCGGTGGCGAACAACCGCTGGATCGCCAGGTCGTGCAGGTCCCGGGCGATCCGGTCGCGGTCGTGGAGCATGGCGATGTGCTCGGCGTCGCGCCGGCGTTCCGCCAGCTCCATCGCGATCGCCGCCTGTGCGGCGAAGGCCTGCAACGGCTCGGTCTCCTTCTGTGTGAACACGGGCCGGCCCGCTTCGCGCACCAGCAGGACGACACCGCGCACGCTGTCGCCGGCTCCGATGGGCACGGCCACAGCGGGCCCCAGGCCGGTGAAACCCGATGAGGCCTCCGACACGCGCTCGTCCCGCGTCACGTCCGGGCTGTCGACGGGTGCGCCGGTGGAGAAGGCGGCGCCGATCAGACCGCCCTCCACGGGCAGCACCAGGCCGCGCTGATCCTCCGCGCCCCGTCCGACGGCCAGTTCCACCGCGAGCGAGTCGGCGTCCTCCACGGGCATCGCGACCACCGCGAGGGCGGCCGCGGTGATCTCCCTGGCCCGTTCCGCGATCAGGTTCAGCGCGTCCGCGCGATCGCTCCCCGACATCAGACCGTGGGTGATCTCGGCGTTCGCCCGCAGCCAGCGCTCGCGCAGCCGGGACTCCTCGTAGAGGCGGGCGTTGTCGATGGCGACTCCGGCCGCGACCGCCAGGGTGGACAGGACCGACTCGTCCTCCTCGTCGAACTCCGCCCCGCCCTGTTTCTCGGTCAGGTAGAGGTTGCCGAAGATCTGGTCCCTGACCTGGATCGGGACTCCGACGAAGGTGTTCATCGGCGGGTGGTGCGGTGGGAAGCCGTACGAGGAGGCATGGTCGGAGAGCTTCGTGAGCCGCAGGGGCGCGGGGTGGCGGATCAGCTCACCGAGGATGCCGTGCCCCTCGGGGAA
The DNA here is from genome assembly GCF_056820935.1 of Streptomyces sp. Q2. Classification (NCBI taxonomy): domain Bacteria; kingdom Bacillati; phylum Actinomycetota; class Actinomycetes; order Kitasatosporales; family Streptomycetaceae; genus Streptomyces; species Streptomyces sp. Q2. Next base: position 66,243 of record NZ_JBXEJE010000003.1, read on the forward strand.
GGGGCCGATGCGGGCGATCTGCTCGTCGCTGACCCCGACCGTGTGGAAGGCCGACAGTCGCTTGCCGTCCGGTCCGATGACGCCGAGGGCCGCGTACTGTGCGTCGACCAGTACCGCGGCCGCTTCCACGATGCTGTAAAGCGCCTGTTCGAGGTCGAGTTCCCGGCCGACCGAGAGCACCGCCTCCAGAAGGCTGTGCACCCGGTCACGGGTGCCGCGGGCCGCGTCGATGCGGGCCTGCAGCTCTTCCAGCAGCTCATCCAACTTCAGCTGCGGCAGCCGTACACGGGCCTCCTCAGGGCTTCCCACCGATGCTCCTCACGTCCCCGCGACCGCCAACGGCCGTCCGTTGCGGTCATGTGCCACCGTAACGGTCCGAGGAGGATGAGAGTGAGTAATTGGCCCTGGTCATCCCGTCGAAAGACCGGTGGGCCGGTGTTCACGGCGGCGCTGCGGCGGCGCTGCGGCGGCCTGCGGACGCCGGACGGCAGAGGTCCGGGCCGTACGAGGCGGGCCGGGGCATGTTCTGCCCCGGTTCGCACCGCAGTCGCCGACGCGGGGCTTCAGCGTCCTTCGTTCCTGAGCCGGTCCTGTGCCTGGGTGGCGATCACCGCGGCCTGGATGCGGCGCTCCACGCCGAGCTTGGCCAGCAGACGGGAGATGTGGTTCTTGACGGTCTTCTCGGCGAGGAAGAGCCGCTGGCCGATCTGGCGGTTGGTCAGGCCCTCGCCGATGAGGGCCAGGATCTCCCGCTCGCGCTCGGTCAGGCCCGGCAGGGCATCCGGCTCCTTGGTCTGCTCACCCCGCAGCCTGGCCATCACCTTGGCGGTGGCACTCGGGTCGAGCAGGGACTGCCCCGCGGCCACCGTACGGACCGCCGACACCAGGTCCGAGCCCTGGATCTGCTTGAGCACGTACCCCGACGCCCCGGCCATGATCGAGTCCAGCAGCGCCTCCTCGTCGTCGAACGACGTCAGCATCAGACAGGCCAGCTCCGGCATGCGCGAACGCAGCTCCCGGCACACGCTCACACCGTCACCGTCGGGCAGCCGGACATCGAGCACCGCCACGTCCGGGCGCAGGGCGGGAACCCGTACGAGAGCCTGCTCAACCGTCCCGGCGTCGCCGACCACGGTGATGTCCGGCTCATCGTTCAGCAGGTCATGGACCCCGCGCCGGACCACCTCGTGATCGTCCAGTAGGAAGACCCGGATCGGGCCGCCGGTACCGGGCCGCTCACTGTCCGCCATCAAATGCTCCTTGTCATGCCTGGCACGTCGTGGGCCGCCCTCGGACGAGACAGCGGCTCCTACCGGAGATCCTTCTCGTTTCCGGAGCGAACGGCCAGGGCCGAACGGCCCTGTTTCACCCCTCGCTCCTTCCCGTGCCGCTGCCCGCTCGCCGCACGGACGCAAACCCGGCTCCACCACCGAGGGCCGACCGGCCCACCGGACGGGACGGCCGGCACCTGCCATGGTGCCGGTACCCGCGGGACGCTGGAAGCCAAGGGCAGAAAAGCCGTGGCACGAGACCGAGGAGCACAGCGTCATGGTTCGTTACGTCTACGACTTCACCGAGGGCGGTCGCCACATGGCGGACCTGCTCGGCGGCAAGGGAGCGAACCTGGCCGAGATGACCCGGCTGGGCCTGCCCGTGCCCCCGGGGTTCATCGTCACCACCGAGGCCTGCCGTGCCTACCTGGTGACGGGCACCGAGCCCGAGGGCATGTCCCGGGAGATCTCCCGGCACCTGTCTGCCCTGGAAGCCACCACGGGACGACTGCTCGGACAGCCGGACGACCCACTGCTGGTGTCCGTCCGCTCCGGCGCGCGCTTCTCCATGCCCGGCATGATGGAGACGGTCCTCGACATCGGCCTGAACGACGACTCCGTGCTGGGCCTGGCCAAGACCTCGGGCAGCGAACGCTTCGCCTGGGACTCCTACCGTCGGCTCGTCCAGATGTTCGGCAGCACGGTGATGGGCGTCGACTCCTCCCTGTTCGAGCAGGCCATCACCCTGCTCAAGGAGGTGCGCGGCGTCCCGGACGACGTCCACCTGGACGCCACCGACCTCGCCCAGCTCGTGGAGACGTACAAGGACCTGATCGAGTACGAGACCGGCGAGCACTTCCCGCAGTCCCCCGCCGAGCAACTGCGCCGGGCCGTCCTCGCCGTCTTCCAGTCCTGGAACGGCGAACGGGCCCGCCTCTACCGGCGGGGGGAGCACGTCCCGGACGACCTCGGCACCGCGGTCACCGTGCAGCGCATGGTGTTCGGCAACCACGGCGCCGATTCCGGCAGCGGGGTCGCCTTCACCCGCGACCCGGCCACCGGGCGGCCCGGTCTGTACGGCGACTACCTGGTCGACGCCCAGGGCGAGGACGTGGTCGCGGGCATCCGCAACACCGTGCCGCTGACCGACCTGGAACAGCTGGATCCTGCCTCCTACCTGGAGCTGCGGGCGCACATGGAGACCCTGGAGCACCACTACCGGGACCTGTGCGACATCGAGTTCACCATCGAGCGCGGACGCCTGTGGATGCTGCAGACCCGCGTCGGCAAGCGCACCGCCGAGGCCGCCTTCGCCATCGCCGCCGAGCTGGCCGACGAGGGGCTCATCTCGGCGGACGAGGCCCTGACCCGGGTCAGCGGGGACGGGCTGGCCCGGCTGATGTTCCCCCGGTTCGACACCGCGGCCGTCGGCGCACCGCTGGCGCATGGGATTCCGGCCTCGCCGGGTGCCGCCGTCGGAGCGGTGGTGTTCGACTCGGCCGAGGCGGTACGGCGGGCCGCCGCCGGTGAGAAGGTCGTCCTCGTGCGGCAGGAGACCACCCCGGACGATCTGCCCGGCATGGTCGCCGCCGAGGCCGTGCTCACCAGCCGGGGCGGCAAGACGAGCCACGCGGCCGTCGTCGCCCGAGGCATGGGCAAGGTCTGCGTGTGCGGCGCCGAGCAGATCACCGTCGACCCGCGGGAACGCCGCTTCACCGTGGGCGGCACGACCGTGCGGGAGGGCGAGGTCGTCTCGGTGGACGGCTCCGCGGGCACCGTGTACCCGGGTGCGGCTCCGCTGGTCGACTCCGCGGTCATGCGGTACCTGGAGACGGGTGCGCACGGCGAGCGTTCGGCCCAGCTGGTCGACGCGGTCGCGAGGGCCCTGCAACGGGCCGACGACGTACGGCGGATGGAAGTGCAGGCCAACGCCGACACGCCCGAGGACGCCGCCCGGGCCCGCCGGTTCGGCGCGCAGGGCGTCGGACTGTGCCGCACCGAGCACATGTTCCTCGGCGAGCGCCGCAAGCTGGTCGAGGAGATGATCCTGGCCCGCGACGACATCGAACGCGACCGTGCCCTGGACGCCCTGCTGCCCCTGCAGCGGCAGGACTTCATCGGCATCCTGGAGGCGATGGACGGCCTTCCGGTCACCATCCGGCTCCTCGACCCACCGCTGCACGAGTTCCTGCCCGACCGCACCGAGCTCGCCGTCCGCGTCGCCACCGCCGACGCGCGGGGAGAGCTGCCGGAGCCGCACGACGTCGAACTCCTCGACGCGGTCAACCGGATGCACGAGGAGAACCCGATGCTCGGGCTGCGCGGCGTGCGCCTGGGCCTGGTGGTGCCGGGCCTGGTCGCCATGCAGGTACGGGCCGTCGCCGAGGCGGTCGTGGACCGCGTCCGGGCCGGCGGCGACCCCCAGGCGGAGATCATGGTGCCGCTGGTCGACACGGTCGAGGAGCTCCGCCTCGCACGCGAGGAGGTGGACGCGGTGCTCGCCGAGGTCGGCAAGGCCACCGGCATCCCCGTCCGGTGCCCGGTCGGCACGATGATCGAACTGCCCCGGGCGGCCCTGACCGCGGGCCGCATCGCCGAGGAGGCGGACTTCTTCTCCTTCGGCACCAACGACCTCACCCAGACCGTCTGGGGCTTCTCCCGCGACGACGTGGAGGCGGCGTTCTTCTCCGCCTACCTCGACAAGGGCATCTTCGCCACCTCTCCGTTCGAGACGATCGACCGCGCCGGCGTCGGCCGGCTGGTCGAGATGGCGGTCGCCGAGGGCCGCGCCGCACGCCCGGACCTGAAGATCGGCGTCTGCGGCGAGCACGGCGGCGACCCCGAATCGGTGCACTTCTTCCACGCAGCCGGCCTGGACTACGTCTCCTGCTCGCCGTTCCGCGTTCCGGTCGCCCGTCTGGAGGCCGGACGGGCCGCCATGTCGGGGACCCCGGACAGCGACAGCAGGTGACCGGAGCCGGGCGGCTCACCGCCCGGCTCGCCACGCACGGCACAACGATCACAAGGAGTACGTCACATGACCGACACAGGCACCCGCGCCCAGAACGTCCCGGACGCGGTCCGGGTACGGGCCACGGGTGACGTGGACGAGACGACACTCGCGTACCTGCGGGAGAAGATCGCCGCCGCCCTGCACCGGCCGGGACTGCCGGCCGTCAGTGGCGAGGGCCGACTGGATCGGGCCATCGCTCACCACGTCGCGCTGCCATGGTCCTGTGGTGCGGAGATCCGGGTGGGCGCCGATCTCGTGGTCGTGCACGCCCGCGAGGCGAGCGCGCACGAACTCGCCGACCGGTTGGCGGACCGGCTGCGCGGTCGGCTAGAGCGGACCCTGCACCGCACGGACACGGCCCGCAGGTCGGCGCCGCCGCCGTGGCGTGGCGGACGGCCCGTCGGGCAGCCGGGCCAGGGCTCTGCGGCCCGTGGGCCGGACAGCGATGAGGCGACTGGCTGACTGAAGGCTCCGGTGGGGTACGAGGGCCGGTGATGCCCTTGTACCCCACCCGCGGAGGAGGCACGTGCCGTCCCACACCGTCGGCCAGGTCATGACCAGCGAAGTCGTCCAGGCGCGCCGGGAGACTCCGTTCAAGGTCCTGGTCGGTCTGCTGGACCAGTGGGATCAGCGGCCTGCCCGTCGTTGACCACGACGGCAACGTGATCGGCGTGGTCTCGGAACGGACCTCTGCGTGGACGAGCCGTCAGGCCACGTAGTCGCCGAAGACCATCGCGTACGGCGCGGATGCCTGCCGGGTGATGCCCAGGCTCGCGGTGGCAGCCAAACCGACGGGCCGCCGGCTCGGTCGGTACGGCGCCGCCGGTGGCGTCGCGCAGCAGCGCGGCGGCCACGGCGTGGACCTCGAGGGCGGGGCGGTGATCGGGAATGGTGTCGCCACGCTGTTCACGTCGACCAGCTTCATGGTGGTCAGGGCACTGATGGCGGTACCGCTCAGGCCGGCGCCGAAGACGCCGACGTACCGCCGAGCCCGCACGTGCACCCGCGAAACAACGGTTGTCATCGGCCTCCTCGCAACCCATCGACTTCTCCTTGGACACGGACGCCTCCGTACTGCTGTGCTCCCGCCCAGCTCGGACCTCTTACGCGCCATCCATGGCTTCGTCGTCGCTTTCGAGGCGGACGAGTTCGACGCGGCGACCGGTCCGGCTGGAGCGTGGTCGTCACCGGACGGGCCACTGTGGTGACCGACCCGGCCGAGCACGAGCGGTAGTCCCAGAACGGCCCCACGTCTTGGATGCCCATGGACGAGGTTGTATTTGTGCGGATCGAATCCGAGATGGTCACCGGCCGGGACCTCAGCGGGGAGCGCGGCAGTCCGTGAGGCGCGGCGAAGCGGGCCGTGCGACGGTCTCGATCTGCGTCGGCCACGATCGCCCACCGCGCCGGTGCAGGTTGTGGCTGAGTACGCCGCAGCGCCCCGCGCCCACCGCGGCCGTCTGGCGTGCGGACCTGGGAAACAGCGGTAGTCCGGGCCGCCAGGACGCGAACAGGTCCGTCGATGCTGGCCGGCTGACGGGAATCGTCCTGGGACGGCATCGTCGACAGCACTGCCTCAAGACCGCCGGCAAGGCGCAGAGGCAGGGCCCTGATGCGGGGGGTCGCCCGGTGTCCCATACGGGCTGGAGCGTGATCCTCACCAGCACAGGACCGCGGGAAGGTGGCTCGCCGGCGGCACGCGTTGACCCCCTGGACCGGTGGAGGGGACTACGTCGTGCGGATCCGGCCTGATCTCGTGACCGGCTACCGTCTGCTGCGACCGCCCACACCTTGGGCCCGGCAGGTGGGGGCAGACAGCGGCCGCCTCCCGCCGTCAGAGGGGCGGAACGGTTTCCGCCGGGAGACAGCCGCCGCGGGTGGGGGCGTCTACGACGGCCTGCGCCGCCGAGGTGCGGCTTCGGGTTCGGCGGCCTCAAGGTCGGCCAGCAGTTCGGCCTGGCCCGCCAGTACGCCGGACAGGATGGTGCGCGCGACCCGCAGCAGCTCGGCCACCTGCGGATTGGCCAGGGAGTAGTGGACGGCCGAGCCTTCCCGGCGGGGATGACGAGATTGGCCCGGCGCAGTACAGCCAACTGCTGGGAGAGGTGGGCCGCTTCGACACCCACCTCACCGAGCATTTCGGAGACCGCGTGTTCGCGCTGGCTGAGAAGTTCCAGCACGCGGATCCGTACTGGATGGCCGATGGTCTTGAAGAACTCCGCCTTCAATTGGTACAGCGGCGCCCTCACCGCGCCCGCCCTCCGCCCGTAGAGGCCGCCGGGGTGCCGGACAGCCACTGTCGTGCGTGCACCATGCATCGCATCCACCCAGCCGTGGCGGGGGGTGCCTCGACGTTTTTCGTCAAGCGAGACGTGGGGTTCCGGGTTCGGAGAAGGTGCCGTCACGGAGCATCGCGAACAGCACGCTGGTCCGTTGTCGGGCGAGGCGGGGGAGGGCTTGTGTGTGGGTCTTCCCGCGAGCCCGGCAACGGTCGTATCAGGCGCGGGTAGGCGGGATCGTGCAGCGCGGCGAATGTGTTCATCCTGTGCATCACTCACCCGAGGCTTCATGTCGCCACGGGGGGCTCGCCGGGCCACGCGTCGCTGCACCACTGGCGCCGGGGACCCACC
>NZ_JBXEJE010000003.1:73222-317333 GCF_056820935.1 Streptomyces sp. Q2
GGGGGGCTCGCCGGGCCACGCGTCGCTGCACCACTGGCGCCGCTCACCGACCACGGCTCGGTGAGCGGCGAGGGCGGTGGGCAGGTCGTGGTGCACGGGGATCGGCGGACGGGTGCCGTCGGGGAGCAGGGAGCAGTCCGCGGGGATCGCGGCGAGTTCCAGGCGCCGTCCCTCGTCCTCGAGCCGGCGGGCCGCCTGCGTGACAGCCAGCCGGCCGCCGAGCGACCAGCCGCGCAGCTCGGTCAGGTCCAGGATGACTGGCCCGGTGCCCCGCGCCTGGACCCACCCGATCGCGCCGGTGAACCGGGCCACCGCCTCGGGGCCCAGGTGTCCGGCCAGGGAGAGGACGCCCAGGTCAGAATGGATGGTGTAGCACCACTCGATGGTCATCCTGCTGCCTCGATCTTTCACAGGGGGAGGGTGATCCAGATGCTTTTTCCCTTGCCGTGCGCGTCACCGCGGATGACGGCGGTGCCGCCCAGACCCAGCGTCAGCTCCATGACGGTGCCCAGCCCGCCGCCCGTTCCCGTCACCGCGGCGAACAGCGCGGGCTGGTAGGGATGGCGATCGTGCACGGCGAATGCGAACGTGTCCGAGCCGGCCGCGTAGATCACGGTCACGTTCGGGGACACACTGGCGGCGTGCTGGACGCTGTTGGTGACCAGTTCGGACAGGATCAGCAGCGCCGGATCCACCGTGGGATGCCGTCGGCTGATGCCCCACTCGTCAAGGACCTGCTCGGTGGTCTCGCGGGCGATCCGTACCGCCGAGCCCATCGCCGACAGGGTCAGCACATGCCGCAGGGGCAGAGTTTCCAGCCGGGCGCTCATCGGACGGCCTCGGCGTGGGCGAGGCGGAACCCTGTCACGGCATGCGGGCGAACACGGACCAGGGTCTCGGGCGCGCCGTGCACCCGGCCGGGCAGCTTACGGCGGTGGCGCACGGCCTCATCCGGATCGCTGATCACCTCGGCCGAGCCCGTGACGGTCACGGTCCAGCCGCTCCCGCGCACCGCCTTGGTCTTCTCCACGTGACAGGGGAACAACGGCCGGCAGTCCTGCGCGGGAGTCCGGACGATCAGCCGTCCGTACTCCGGGACATGGACGGCCGGGCGGACCACAGGCGTCTCACGCCGGAGACGGACCAGGCCCCCTCGGGTGGCGTCCTGGAGCAGCCACAACGCCTAGGTCATCTACGAGGCCCCGCCCCTGGACACCGTCAACGACTCCATCGCCGAAGTCCTCGATGGGCGGATCAAGGCCCGCATCGTCTTCGAGATGTGATCCGACCGAACTCTCCGCCACACGTCGTACCCCGACGGCGCCGACGGCGCTCGCGGCCGGAACGTACACAACGGGCCGGTCCAGCCAGGACCCCGCATAGCCATGCCAACTGCCATACCGTGCTTGGTGGTTGCGGTTCCTCTCTCCCGGATCTGCGGTGGGGCGGTTTTCCTGGCTTTCTCCGTGGGGCGGTTCCGTTCCCGGACCGAGTGCCGCCGAGAAGAGGGCGGTCCGGTCCGAGGACCCTGGACCAGTTGGCCCCTGCGCCATCAGGCCGGTACAGGGGAGGCTGAAGAGGCATCGGAGGCCGGCTGCCCGGGACAGTCCAACGGGACGGCAGCGGCGGACCAGCCGCCCTCACTCGCGAGTCCTGGCCCGCGGTGCCCATCGCGAGGCACGACACCCCGGGGGATCAGGGCCGGCCCGCAGGGGCCGTGCGCATCGAAGAACCGATTGTGCTCCGCAGGCACCAGTGGAGAAGGGAACTGCCGTGAAAACCTCCAAGGTCGGCGAGGTAATGACCTCCGAGGTCATCCGGGCGCGCCGGGAGACCCCGTTCAAGGAAGTGGCACAACTACTGGCCCGGCACCGCATCAGCGGCCTGCCGGTCGTGGACGCCGACGACAAGGTCCTCGGTGTGATCTCCGAGACCGATCTGATGCGCCGACAGGCGGCCCAGGCCGAACAGGACCACCGAGGACGCCGCTTGCGGCTGCCGTCCCTGCGCCGGAAGGCGCGGGTCGCGGCCGCCAAGGCCCGTGCCATGACCGCCGGAGAGTTGATGTCGACACCCGCGATCACGGTGCACCCGGAACAGGGCGTCGCGGACGCCGCGCGGGTGATGGAGCGCCACCACGTCGAACGGCTTCCCGTGGTGGACGAGGAGGACCGTCTGATCGGCATCGCCACCCGCCGTGACCTGCTGCGGGTCTTCCTGCGCACCGACGAGGAGATCCGCCAGGAAATCCTCGACGAGGTCCTGACCCGCGCCATGTGCCTGCCGCCCCACACCGTCATCGTCTCGGTCCACGACGGCATGGCCAGGCTGGAAGGGCGCCTGGACCGCCGTAGCGACATTCCGCTGGTGTTCCAGCTGACCTGGCGGGTGGACGGGGTCGTGGGCGTGATGAGCAGCCTCACCTTCCGCATCGACGACACCCGGCCCCCCGAGAAGCACCCCTCGCGTCGGATCGCCCACCACTGGCTCCCCGAGCGGTGATCCCCGGCGCCGTATCGGCGACGTCCAGCTGGACGGCACCAGACCGTTCTTGTCCGTCGGGTGACGCCCACGGTCCCGTTGACCACCGCCTCACTGCGCCACCGCCGCCGGGACGGTTCCGACCGGCCCGGCGGTCCGGGGCCGGTCGGACCCCGGCCGGGACCTTCGGTGCCTGGGTGGCGGCTCCCGTGTGCGACACGGTGTTGGTGGGAGCGGTACCCATCCCTCGCGGTGTGCTCCCCCATACACGACAGGTTGCCGGTCTTCCGGCCCATGACCTCGACGACGGAGGCGCAATCCCCATGACTCGACAGGACGCCCGAACCCGAGCGGCCGCTCCCGAAGGCACGCCGTCCGAGACCGCCATCGCGGTGGACCGACTGGTCACGAACGGGCTCAAGGCGCTCTCCGACTACGAGGCGCTGACCCAGGAGCAGGTCGACCACATCGTCAAGAAGGCCTCGGTCGCCGCCCTCGACCAGCACACCGCGCTGGCCCGCCTGGCCGTGGAGGAGACCGGGCGCGGCCTGTTCGAGGACAAGGCGGCCAAGAACATGTTCGCGTGCGAGCACGTCACGCACAGCATGGGCCGCATGAAGACCGTCGGGGTCACCGCCCGTGACGACATCGACGACATGATCGAAATAACTGAACCGGTCGGCGTCGTGTGCGCGGTCACGCCCGTCACCAACCCGACCTCCACCACGATCTTCAAGGCGCTCATGGCACTGAAGACCCGCAACCCCGTCGTCTTCACCTTCCACCCCTCCGCCCAGCAGTGCAGCGCCGAGGCGGCCCGCATCGTGCGCGACGCGGCCGTCGCCGCGGGCGCGCCGGAGTACTGCATTCAATGGATCGAGCAGCCATCCATCGAGGCGACCGGAGCGCTGATGCACCACGAGGGTGTGTCTCTCATCCTCGCCACCGGCGGCAACGCCATGGTCAAGGCCGCCTACTCGGCGGGCAAGCCCGCGCTGGGCGTGGGCGCCGGCAACGTCCCCGCCTACGTACACAAGAGCGCGAAGCTGCGCCGGGCCGTCAACGACCTGGTGCTGTCCAAGTCGTTCGACAACGGCATGATCTGTGCCTCCGAGCAGGCCGTCATCCTGGACAGCGAGATCTACGACGCCGCCCTGGCCGAGTTCCGCACCCTGCACGCCCACCTGGCCACCGCCGAGGAGAAGGCCAGGCTGGAGGCGTTCCTCTTCCCCACCGACAAGGCCGCGGGCGGTGGCTGCGAACCCAAGGTCAACGCGGCGGCCGTCGGGCAGAGCCCGGAATGGATCGCCGAACAGGCCGGCTTCAGCGTGCCCGAGGGCACCTCGGTCATCCTGGTCGAGGCGGAACGGGTCGGCCCGGACGAGCCGCTGACCCGCGAGAAGCTCTGCCCGGTGCTCGCCGTCCTGCGGGCCGGCTCTCAGCAGCAGGGCTTCGACCTGGCCGCCGACATGGTCGCCTTCCACGGCCAGGGCCACACCGCCGTCGTGCACACCGAGGACCGCGCGGTGGCCGAGGCGTACGGCATGCGGATGAAGACCGTGCGGGTCATCGTCAACGCGCCCTCCTCGCAGGGTGCGATCGGCGGCATCTACAACAGCCTGCTGCCCTCGCTGACGCTGGGCTGCGGTTCCTGGGGCAGCACCTCGGTGTCCAACAACGTCTCCGCCGCCCAACTGCTGAACATCAAGCGGGTCACCACCCGGCACAACAACCTGCAGTGGTTCAAGGTCCCGCCGAAGATCTACTTCGAACCGGGGTCCATCCGCTACCTGGCGTCCATGCCGGACGTGCACCGCGTCACCGTCGTCACCGACGCGACCATGACCAGGCTCGGCTTCGTCGACCGCGTCGCCCGCGTGCTGCAGCGCCGTCCCGAGCCCGTGACGCTGCAGATCATCGACAACGTCGAGCCCGAGCCCAGCATCGACTCCGTGCAGCGTGGCGCCCGCCTGATGCGCGACTTCCGCCCGGACACCATCATCGCCCTCGGCGGCGGCTCGCCCATGGACGCGGCGAAGGTGATGTGGCTGCTGTACGAGCAGCAGGCCACCGGCAAGGACCTGGACTTCGCCGACATGCGGCAGAAGTTCTCCGACATCCGCAAGCGCGCCTTCCGCTTCCCCGTCCTGGGCAAGCTCGCCCGCCTGGTGTGCATCCCCACCACCTCCGGCACGGGCGCCGAAGTCACCCCCTTCGCCGTCATCTCCGACCCCGCCACCGGAAAGAAGTACCCGCTGGCCGACTACGCGCTCACCCCCAGCGTGGCCATCGTCGACCCTCTGCTGACCGCCGACCTGCCGCGCGCCCTGGCCGCCGACAGCGGCTTCGACGCCCTCACCCACGCCATCGAGGCGTACGTGTCCGTCTACGCCAACGACTTCACCGACGGTCCGGCCCTGCAGGCCATCCGGCTCGTCTTCGACCACCTCGACGCCGCGGTGAACGACCGTGCGGGCAGCGCCGAGGCACGGGAGAAGATGCACAACGCCGGCACCATCGCCGGTATGGCCTTCGGCAACGCCTTCCTCGGCATCGTCCACGCCATGTCGCACACCCTCGGTGCCACCTTCCACATCGCCCACGGGCGTACGAACGCCGTGCTGCTGCCGCACGTCATCCGCTACAACGGGACCGTGCCGAGCAAGCTCACCGGCTGGCCGAAGTACGAGAACTACCGGGCCCCGGAACGTTTCCAGGACATCGCCCGCACCCTGGGACTGCCCGCCGCGTCCCCGGCCGAGGGCGTCGAATCCCTCGCCACCGCGGTGGAACGACTGCGGGCCGCCGCCGGCATCGAGCCGTCCTTCCAGGCTCTCGGCGTCGACGAGCGTGCCTTCCTGGACGCCCTGCCCCAGCAGGCCCTCAACGCCTACGAGGACCAGTGCGCGCCGGCCAACCCACGCATGCCGATGCTCGACGACATGCGGCAGCTCATGCGGGCGGCCTACTACGGACCGGCCGGCATGCCCGGCGAGTAGGGCCGGTCGGACGGTGGCGTGGGCCGAACGGCCCCAGCGAGGCGATCGAACCGCTGTTTGATCGACCCCCTGGGGCCTGTCTACGGCCCCACCTCCCCTCCCTTTCCAGTGCCAGATCCCTGCCTCGACCCACCGAAAATCGGGGGCCGTAACCAGAGGCATGAAGTGAGCGACGAGTCCGTACGCAAGCCGGCCACGAGAATCCACAACTACCTGGTGGCCTCTCCCGGGCCTCGCCGCAGCGTCGAGCTCGACAGTACCGAGGCCCTGAGGCTGCTCGGCAGCGTGTCCCTGGGGCGGATCGTGTTCACCCGGCATGCGCTGCCGACCGTCCGCCCGGTCAACCACGTTCTGGACGACGGCGACATCATCATCCGCGCTGCCGAGGGTGCGGCACTCGCCTCGCACACCCGCCAGGCCGGCCTGCCCGGCGTCGTCATCGCCTACGAAGCCGACACCATCGACCCGGACGCACACCTCGGCTGGAGCGTCGTGGCCACCGGATACGCCCACGTGGTGACCGACCCGCTGGAGCTGACCCGCTACCGGGCGATGCTGCATCTGGGTGCAGCAGACCATGGACTACGCGGTCCGCATCCGCCCCGACCTGATCACCGGAATCCGGCTCATGGCGACCGACGGTCCGCCGACGCCTGAACCCGGACACGGCGCGGACGTCATGGGCCGAGCAGCTCCGTGACCTGACGGGGCGGGGAGCATGAAGGCATTCGACAAGCGCGGGCCAGTCGAGCAGGTCTGCCCATGCGCCGGATCGCCGATCTTGTGTGCAGCGCACGGGCGCCGGTCATGGCACTGCTGGTGGCGGGCGGCGCATACGACCGGGGCACCGCCGCTTTGCTGCGGCGGTGCCCCGGTCTGTTGGGTGTGGAGGTCAGAGCAGCCAGCGGTTGCGGCTGACGAACGGCAGCCGCGCCCACGCCTTGCCCAGACCCCAGGTCGCGCCGGCGCCCGCGACCGCGAGGGCGATCAGGACGATGGCGTAGATGAGGTGGTAGTCGGCGAACGGGTTGGTCGACATGCTCGCCGTGCCGTCGGACAGGTGCTTGGCCGGCGGCCACTCCGCGATCCACATCAGGGCCATCATCGCGGTGCCGGCGACGGCCGCGAGACGGAGCCCGATACCGGCGGTGACGGCGAGGCCGATGCCCAGCAGGCCGAGCATGAACAGCCAGTCCGCCCAGGCGTCGCCCGCCCAAGCCTGGAGGGTGGACTCCATCGGCCCGACGGCCACGCCGCTGAGGAAGCCCTTGGTCGGTGAGCCGCCGTCGATCCAGCCGTTGCCGGAGTGGGTCGCGTAACCGAGGCCGAAGGTCTTGTCCAGGAACGCCCACAGGAAGACGAACCCGGTCAGGACGCGAAGCCCGGCGAAAACGTACGCGGGGGTCGCCGTCACCGCCGCGGTGGTCGTGTCGGCGGACTCCGGTGCCGCCGTCCGGGTCCTCCGCAGGGACGGGAAGTGGAATCCCGGGTGCCGTTGCGGGTGGTCGTGGACTGCCATGATGTTCATCCCTTCCAACAGGTGATGCGTGGGGGTGTCGGCGACTCTCTTTGCATCTCCAATGTGCCGCGCTTGCAAGGCAGTTCGGAGAGGCTGCAAGGGCCGGAGAACCGGGCCGAACGTCCCGGATCGGCCGGACCGTTCAGACGTCCCGGGGACCGGCGGCGCCTAGGGCAGACCGGCGCCGAGGAGGTGGGTTCTCTCTTGGTGGCGCAGGCACTTGACCTCTCCGAACCGCCCCACGGCTGTACGGCCGCGGCACGCACCGCGAGGCCGGCGACGCCTCCGTCGAACACGACAGCGGCCCGGTCGAAGGATTCCGACCGGGCCGTTCACGTCGAGGCCGACGCCGGGCTTCAGGCCACCGAGGTCCCAGGAGCAGCCGCGCTCGCGTCGTGATCCGGACCCATCCCTGGTGAGACAAAGCCGCACCGGGACCGAGCCGTTCAGAACACGGTCAGGCCCCGCTCCCGGAACTGCTCCTGGACCCTCCGGACGAGTTCGGGTCCCGGGCTCGGAGTGTCCCGGAGTGCGAAGGGCAGGCCGAGAGCGTCGTATTTGGCCGCACCGAGTTTGTGGAACGGCAGGATCTCCACGCGGTCCACGTTGCCGAGGCCGACCAGAAACGCGCCGAGTCCGTCGACGGCCGTGGGGTCGTCGGTCCAGCCGGGGACCAGGACGTAGCGGATCCACATCCGCCTGCCGAGACGGTTCAGGCGGGTGGCGAAGTTCAGGGTGGGCGTGAGTTCGCCGCCGGTCAGCTTCCGGTAGGTGGTGACGTCGAAGGACTTGATGTCCAGCAGGACCAGGTCGGTGTCGGCGAGGAGTGCGTCGGTGGCGCGGGCGCCGAGGAAGCCGGAAGTGTCCAGGGCCGTGTGCAGACCGAGTTCCTTGCAGCGGCGGAAGATCGAGGCCGTGAACGCGGGCTGGAGCAGGGCCTCGCCGCCGGTGAGCGTCACTCCCCCGCCGGCGGCGGTGATGAAGGGCCGGTACTTCTCGATCTCAGCCATGACCTCGTCGACGGTGGTCTGTTTCCCGTCGCGCATGTGCCAGGTGTCCGGGTTGGCGCAGTACAGACAGCGCAGCGGGCAGCCGCTGACGAAGAGCACGAACCGGGTCCCGGGACCGTCCACTCCCGTGGACAGGTCCCAGGAGTGGATCCGGCCCGTCACCGGCTCGGTCATGACGTTCACAGCGATCCGTGGAAAGTGCGGCTGATCACGTCGAGCTGCTGCTCGCGGGTGAGGCGGACGAAGTTGACGGCGTACCCGGAGACCCGGATCGTCAGCTCCGGATACTTCTCCGGGTGTTCCATCGCGTCCTCCAGCGTCGCCCGGTCCAGGACGTTGACGTTCATGTGGAAGCCGCCCGAGGCCGTGTAGGCGTCGAGGATGCCGACCAGGTGGCCCGGCCGCTCGGCCGGGTTGTGCCCCAGCCCCTCGGGGGTGATCGTGGTCGTCAGCGAGATGCCGTCGCGGGCCTGCTCGTAGGGCAGCTTGGCCACCGACAGGGCGGAGGCGGCCACCCCGTGCCAGTCCCGGCCGTTCATCGGGTTGGCGCCGGGCGCGAAGGGCTCTCCGGCACGGCGGCCGTCGGGGGTGTTGCCGGTGTGCTTGCCGTACACCACGTTGGAGGTGATGGTCAGCACCGACTGGGTGTGCTCGGCGTTGCGGTAGGTGGGGTGTCGGCTGACCTTGGCCATGAAGGACTTCACGAGGTCGACGGCGAGGGCGTCCACACGGTCGTCGTTGTTGCCGTACGCCGGGAACTCGCCCTGGATCTCGTAGTCGACGGCCAGGCCGGTGTCGTCCCGGATCACCTTCACCCGGGCGTGCTTGACGGCGGAGAGGCTGTCGGCGGCCACCGACAGTCCGGCGATCCCGCAGGCCATGTAGCGGTACACCGGGTGGTTGTGCAGCGCCATCTCGATGCGCTCGTAGGCGTACTTGTCGTGCATGTAGTGGATGACGTTGAGCGTGTTGACGTACGTGGCCGCCAGCCAGTCCAGCATGCGGTCGTACGCGGCCGACAACTCCCCGTACTCCAGGTATTCGCCGGTCAGGGCGGGCGCCTCGGGAGCGATCTGCTCACCGGTCATCTCGTCCCGGCCGCCGTTGATCGCGTACAGCAGTGCCTTGGCCAGGTTGACGCGGGCGCCGAAGAACTGCATCTGCCGGCCCACCGTCATCGCCGAGACGCAGCAGGCGATCGCGGTGTCGTCGCCGGTGTGCGGGCGCAGCAGGTCGTCGGACTCGTACTGCACGGCGCTGGTGTCGATGGACACCTGGGCGCAGAACTCCTTGAATCCGGCAGGGAGTTGAGGAGACCACAGCACGGTCAGGTTGGGCTCCGGGGCCGGACCGAGGTTGTACAGCGTCTGCAGGAAGCGGAACGACGTGCGGGTGACCAGCGTGCGCCCGTCGGCGCCGATACCGCCGATGGACTCCGTAACCCAGGTCGGGTCGCCGGAGAACAGCGCGTCGTACTCCGGGGTGCGCAGGAACCGCACGATGCGCAGCTTGATCACGAAGTCGTCGATCAACTCCTGCGCCCGGGTCTCGTCGATCAGCCCCTCCTCCAGATCCCGCTGCACGTAGACGTCCAGGAACGTGGAGGTCCGGCCCAGCGACATCGCGGCGCCGTTCTGCTCCTTCACCGCCGCCAGGAAGCCGAGGTAGAGCCACTGCACGGCCTCGTGGGCGGTGGCAGCGGGGCGGGAGACGTCACAGTCGTACGAGGCCGCCATCTGGGTCAGTTCACCCAGCGCCCGTATCTGCTCGGCCAGTTCCTCACGGTCGCGGATGACGTCCGGGCTGGAGAGCCGTGCGTCCAGCAGGGCGCGTTCGGCCCGCTTGGACTCGATGAGCCGGTCGGTGCCGTACAGCGCGACGCGTCGGTAGTCGCCGATGATCCGGCCGCGGCCGTAGGCGTCCGGCAGGCCGGTGACGATGCCTGCCTTGCGGGCGGCGCGCATCTCGGGCGTGTAGGCGTCGAAGACACCGTCGTTGTGGGTCTTGCGGTAGGAGCCGAAGACGCGGGTGACGAAGGGGTCGGCCTTGTATCCGTACGCCTTCAGGCTGTTCTCGACCATCCGCAAACCGCCGTTGGGCATGATGGCCCGCCGCAGCGGGGCATCGGTCTGCAGGCCCACGATCAGCTCCCGGTCGCGGTCGATGAAGCCCGGCCGGTGCGAGGTGATGGTGGACGGGGTGCCCGGGTCCACGTCGAGGATTCCCTTGCGCCGCTCTTCGGGGAAGTGCGCGCTGACCTTGTGCCAGACGGCGAGAGTGCGCTCGGTCGGACCGGCCAGAAACGCCGAGTCGCCCTCGTAAGGCGTGTAGTTGGCCTGGATGAAGTCGCGTACGTCGATGCGGCCGTCGCGCCAGTGCAAGCCGGCGAAGCCTCGCCATGCCTCTGCCGTTCGGCTGCCAGCTGTCACCGTGGTGGTCATCGCCGGGTGTCCTCTCCTGTCGCATACGTGCGTCTCTCACTGCAGATACTTGTCTTGCGCCGTGTTCGCGGGCAGTGCCGGACAGGCCTGTGAACGATGCCGTCCGTCCCGGCCCGTGGGGCCGTTCGGCCCACCCGCCCCGCCTTTGCGGGCCTCAGCCGATGGGCAGCTCGGGGCGGACGAGGGTCCCCGACCTGCCGTGGACGATCTCGTAGGCCGCGTCGAGGGCGCCGATGGCGGCCAGACCGCCGGTGCGTTCGACGAACCGGGCTGCGGCCTCCGCCTTGGGCCCCATGGAGCCGTCGGGGAAGCCTCCGCGGCGCAGGTCGTCGGGGGTGACGTCGAGGACGGGGTGCTGGCCGGGGGTGCCGTAGTCGGCGTAGACGTTCGGCACGTCGGTGAGGATGAGCAGGAAGTCGGCCTTGAGTTCCTCGGCCAGCAGGGCGGCGGTGAGGTCCTTGTCGACGACAGCCTCGATGCCGGTCAGCGCGCCGGTGTCGTGGTCGGCGGTGACGGGAACGCCTCCACCGCCGGCGCAGATGACCAGCGCGCCGCAGGTGAGCAGGTCGTGGATGATCTCGGTCTCGACGATCCCCTGGGGTGCGGGTGAGGCGACGACCTGGCGCCACCCGATGGCGTCCTTGGCGATGTGCCAGCCGCGCCTTCGTGCGAGGGAGCGGGCGACATCCCTGGGGTACACCGGGCCGACGCGCTTCGTGGGCCGCACGAAGGCCGGATCGTCGGTCCGTACCAGGGTGTGGGTCACGAGTGCGGCGATCTTGCGGCCGGGCAGCGTGTCGTACAGGGCCCGGACCAGCAGCGAGCCGATCAGGCCCTCGGTCTGGGCACCCAGCAGGTCCAGCGGACAGGGGGAGGTCAGCACCGGGTCGGCCGCGCTCTCCATGGCGAGCAGGCCGATCTGCGGCTCGTTGCCATGGGTGATGACGACCTCGTGTTCGAGGGCGAGGCCGGCGACAGCGGTGGCCACCCGGTCGACGTTCGCCTGCTGCACGGCCGCGTCGGGGCGTTCACCTCGACGCAGCAGGGCGTTGCCGCCGAGGGCGATCACGATGCGCACGGTTCAGTCCTCCAGGGTGGGCGACCGGCACGGCCTTGATGACGTGCAGCCGGTTCTCCGCCTGTCTGGTCGAAGGCGGCACAGGTGAGCGGGGCCAAGGCCCCGTTGATGACTCTCCGGCCCGTCGAGGTCGCGGCAGTTCCGGTCCGGGCGGATGCGGTGGTCGTGAGGCCGGCGGCGGGCGGCGGGTGCCTGGAGAAGCGGTTCAGGCATGCGGCACGACTGCGACGGGGCAGCCGATGTGATGGAGCGCCGCGTGCGTCACGGACCCGATGTGCGTACCGAGGTGGCCGTCGCGGGTGCGGCGCCCCACGACGACGAGGGAGGCCCTGGACGACGCGCGCACCAGTGCGGTGGCCGCCCAGCCTTCGGAGACGGTCTCGGTCACGGAGATCTCGGGGAACTTCTCGCACCACGGACGCAGCGTCGCGACGACGGCGCGTTCCTGTGCCGCGAGAAGCTCCGGCCCGGATCCTGTGACCGCGTGAAGGTCGGCGCCGTCGGCCGACGGAACGCTGAAGGCGTGGACCACGTGCAGTGCGGCTCCGTAGCGGTACGCGGCCTCGAAGGCGAACTCGATCAGCTCGTCGCAAGGACGTCGGGTGTCCAGCCCCAGGACGACATCGCGGTACGGGGTCCCGGGAATCTCCTCCGGCGAGACCCCGTCGGACACCGCGAGGTGTTCGTCGGCGGCGGCCTCGCCCGCCCGGACGAGCACCACGGGGCGCAGCGACCTGGCCACGACCCGCTGGGACACGGACCCGACCAGGAAGCCCGCGACACCGCCGAGCCCGCGGGAGCCGAGCACCAGCAACTCCGCCTCCTCGGGCGCAGCGAGCAGGGCGTCGACCGCGGAGCCGGACACCAACTGCTCGACGATCCGCGGCCCTGGATGTGCGGCCCGGACGCTGCCGACCGCTCGGTCCAGGGTCTGCTGGGCCCACTCGCGCTCGCTCGTGCCCATGGGTACGGAGGCGGCCGGTCGGGGATGCCAGGCCCACGCGTGCACCAGCCTCAACGCGGCTCCGCGACGCAGGGCTTCCCGGGCCGCCCAGTGAGCGGCCGCGAGACTCTCGGTGGAACCGTCGACACCTGCGGTGACGTGGCGAAGCATGCTGTCTACCTCCTCCGTCCAGGCCCGAGCCCGTTTGCTCGTCCGGTTCGAGCGTCGTGCAGGAACGGCTTGGTGCGCAGGGGCCGTACAGCCCCTTCGTGGAACCTTTCGGCCCCACTCCGGCCCCGCGATCCAGGCTCCGCGCGCACATTGGTGGCTCAGCGACGGACCAAGGTCCTGTCGGGTCGACGGGACCCTCCGGTCGTCCGCGTGAGCGCCGGCCGGCGACGGACACGGCGCCGCTGCGCACGGAGCGCCAGCGCGTCGAGCGCGGCGCTGAGCACGAAGGTGACCGCCATGGAGATCACCAGGAGGATGGCGAACAGCCTCCAGAACTCCGGCGTCAGTGACGTACCCACAATGAGCACCCCCTTTCAGCGGGTTGTCTCTCGTCTTCATCGAACCGCCCGGCCCGTTCCCGGCCCAGGGGCCCAAGGGCTCTCGCGGGGTACCGGGCGGCCCGGCCAGAGGGCCGGGTGGCCCATGGTCGGGCAACGGGGCACGGGCACACGCTGGACGTGGCAGGTACGTACGCCCTGATCGGAGGCCCATCATGAACGTTCCCCCCACGGCCGGCATGCTGCGGGCGCTGCCCGCCGAGCACCGGCATCGGCTGATGCGCTTCGCCCGGGAGGTTTCGTTCCCCGAGGGAGCCCGTCTGTTCGAGGAGGGCGGGCGCGCGGACCGGTTCTGGATCATCCGCACCGGCACCGTCGCCCTCGACATGCACGTGCCCGGCCGCCGCGCGGCCGTGATCGAGACCCTCGGGCACCATGAACTTCTCGGCTGGTCCTGGCTGTTCGCACCGCACGCCTGGCACCTGGGTGCCGAGGCCACCAGTCCGGTGCGGGCGTACGAGTTCGACGCCACCGCGATCCGTTCGCTGTGCCGGGACGATCCCGCACTCGGTCAGAGCGTCGCCCAGTGGGTCGGCGACGTCCTCGCCCACCGCCTGCGTTCCGCCCGCACTCGGCTGCTGGACCTGTACGCCCCCTACGGCAGCGGCAGCCTCCTGTGACCACCCCTGCGAGCCGGAGCG
The DNA here is from genome assembly GCF_056820935.1 of Streptomyces sp. Q2. Taxonomy (NCBI): domain Bacteria; kingdom Bacillati; phylum Actinomycetota; class Actinomycetes; order Kitasatosporales; family Streptomycetaceae; genus Streptomyces; species Streptomyces sp. Q2. The sequence goes on from NZ_JBXEJE010000003.1 coordinate 86,904, forward strand.
ACAACGACCAAGGAGCCACCATGCACGGCACCCCGCACATCGTGAGCGACGTCATGAGCGCGACCGTCGCCGCAATCGGCCGCGAGGCCGCCTTCAAGGAGATCGTGCGGATGATGCAGGACTGGAAGGTCAGCGCCCTGCCCGTCCTGGAGGGCGAGGGGCGCGTCGTCGGCATTGTCTCCGAGGCCGACCTGCTGCCCAAGGAGGAGTTCCGCGACAGCGACCCCGACCGGTACACCCAGCTGCGACGCCTGTCCGACCTCGCGAAGGCCGGCGCGGCGACCGCCGAAGAGCTGATGACCTCGCCGGCCCTCACCGTCCAGGCGGACGCGACGCTCGCCCAGGCCGCGCGGACCATGGCACGCGCCAAGGTCAAACGACTGCCGGTCGTCGACGAGTTGGGCGTGCTGCAGGGCATCGTCAGCCGCGCCGACCTGCTGAAGGTGTTCCTGCGCGACGACGAGGAGATCGCCGAGGAGGTGCGCCGGGAGGTGGTGTCGTACCTCTTCCCCTCCCCGGCGTCATCCGCACGCGTGGCGGTACGGGACGGTGTCGTGACGCTCAGCGGCCGCATCCGGGACACGTCCCTGGTGCCGGTGGCCGCACGTCTGATCCGGGCCGTCGAGGGCGTCGTGAACGTGGACTTCGATCTCTCCGAGCACGGCGGTTCTCCCGAGTCGGCCACCGAAGGCAGGGCGCCCCGCAAACGGTGATCCACTGGCCTCCGTCCCGGTGGCCCGAGTGAACCTGCCGAGGTCGGGCGGCGCAGGACGCGCCACCACGGTGCGCGGGTGCGCGGAGGTCAGTACGGTGCTGTTCTGGCATTCGACCCTGGGCGCGGTGGCTCCCCGGAGTCACCGAGCGGTGGAGGCGGCATGGCCGGCAAGAACGCGGAGAAGGTGCCGCGCAAGGCGTACGAGAAGGAACTACTGCGGCTGCAGACGGAGTTGGTGAAGCTGCAGGAGTGGGTGCGGGCAGAGGGGGCCCGTCTGGTCGTCGTCTTCGAGGGCCGGGACGCGGCCGGCAAGGGCGGCACCATCAAACGGGTGGCGGAACATCTCAACCCTCGCGTCGCCCGGATCGTCGCCCTGCCCAAGCCCACCGAGCGCCAGCGCACCCAGTGGTACTTCCAGCGGTACGTCGAGCATCTGCCGGCGGCCGGGGAGATCGTGCTGTTCGACCGGTCCTGGTACAACCGCGCCGGTGTCGAGCACGTGATGGGCTTCTGCACCAAGGAGGAGTACCAGCTGTTCCTGCGCCAGTGCCCCGTCTTCGAGCGGATGCTGCTGGAGGACGGGATCCTGTTGCGCAAGTACTGGTTCTCGGTGAGCGACACCGAGCAACAGGATCGCTTCCGGCGCCGGCTGGAGGATCCGACGCGGCGCTGGAAACTGTCCCCGATGGACCTGGAGTCGATCACTCGATGGGAGGCGTACTCCCGGGCCAAGGACGAGATGATGGTGCACACCGACATCCCGGAGGCGCCCTGGTTCGTCGTCGAGAGCGACGACAAGCGCCGGGCCCGGCTCAACATGATCGCCCACCTGTTGGACTCCGTGCATTACCAGGAGGTGCCGCCGCCGGTGCTGGAACTGCCGGAGCGGCCGCCGTCGACCGGCTACCAGCGCCCGCCGCGTGATCTGCAGACGTACGTCCCCGATCACGCGGCCGGCCTGTGACAGCCGGTACCTGTCTCACGCCCGTTCGGGCACGACGGCGACCGGGCAGGCGGAGCGGTGCAGGGCCGCGTGGGCGACCCGGCCGAGCTGGAGTCCGAGGTGACCCTCGCGGCGGCGAGCGCCGACGACGAGCAGGTCGGCCTCGTGCGAGGCATCCAGGAGCACCCGGCGGGCGGGGCCTTCGACGGTGCGCCGGCGCACGTCCACGTCTTCCGGGGCGTCGCGTAGCGCCGCTTCCAGCGTCTTCGCCGCCTGTGCCTCGTACACACGGGCAGGTTCCCCGGACAACAGCGGATGGTCGGTGGTCTCGTGTGCGGGGCACCGCCAGGCCCGTACGGCCTCCAGGGGCACCCCGCGCCGCCGCGCCTCCTCGAAGGCGAAGCGCACGGCCGCCGACGGGTCCGGGTGCTCGCCGACGCCCACGACGACGCGTCCGCGGACCACGGGCGTCACCTGGTTGTCGTGGGTGCCACGCAGCACGATCACCGGGCAGTGGGCGTGGGCGGCCACGGTCAGACTCACCGAGCCGAGGAGCAGTTCGGTGATGCCGCTGCGGCCGCGGGTGCCCAGGACCAGGGCGCCGGCGTACCGGCCTTCCCTCACCAGGGCGTACTCCGGCTCCTCCGGCAGCACGTCGGCGGACACCTTCAGGTCGGGGTGGCGGGCCCGCGCCCGGCGGGCCGCGCCCTCGATGATGCCGTCGGCCCGCACCTGCTCGGACGGCTTGCCGAGGTCGGCGGCGAGGGCGGTGCCCTCGTACCGCTCCCACAGCGAGGCGTACACCACTCGCAGCGGCGCCCCGCGCAGGGCTGCCTCGTCGGCCGCCCAGTCCACGGCCCGCAGGCTCGGCTCGGAGCCGTCCACGCCCACGACCAGAGGCGGTTCCCTCATCGTCGTCACCGCCCGGCGCCGAGGTCGAAGACGATCCGGGCTTTGATGTGGCCCTGCAGAACGTCGTCGATGGACTCGTTGACCGAGGCCAGCGGCCGGGTTTCGTAGATCACCCTCGTCCGGCCCGCCCGGTGCAGCTGGAACACCTCGGCGAGGTCCTGCCGCGTGCCGACGATCGACCCGATGACGGACGTGCCGTTGAGGACGGTCTCGAAGATCGGTACCTGGACCGTGCCGTGCGCCGGCAGCGCCACCATCACCAGCTTGCCGCCGCGCCGCAGCCCGGAGTTGACGGCGGCGAACGCGTCCTCGTTCACCGCGAGCGCGATCGCCGCATGCGCACCGCCGAACCGCCTGAGAACCTCCCCGGGATCGTGCTTGCGGGCGTCGATGACGAGGTCGGCGCCGAGCTCCGCGGCGAGTTCGAGCTTCTCGTCGGTGACGTCGATCGCGGCGACCTGGGCACCGGCGATCTTCGCGTACTGCACGGCCAGGTGGCCGAGCCCGCCGACGCCGGAGATCGCGACGAGCTGGGTGGGCCGGACGCCGGCGACCTTCAGCGCCTTGTACGTGGTGACGCCGGCGCAGGTCAGCGGGGCGGCGTCGAGGGCGGTGATGCCCTGGGGCACGAGCTGGGCGAAGTCGGCCCAGGCCAGCATCTTCTCGGCGTACCCGCCGTCACAGCCGTAGCCGGTGTTGATCTGCTGCTCACACAGCGTCTCCCAGCCGGACAGGCAGTGCTCGCACCGCCCGCAGGCCTTGCCCAGCCAGGGCACGGCGACGCGTTGCCCGACGGCGAGATGCGTGACGCCCTCTCCGAGCTTCTCCACCAGGCCCACGCCCTCGTGACCGGGCACGAACGGCGGGTTCGGCTTGACGGGCCAGTCGCCGCGGGCGGCGTGGATGTCGGTGTGGCACAGCCCGGACGCCTCGACCCGGACGCGGACCTGGCCGGGGCCGGGCTCCGGGTCGGGTCGTTCCTCGATGACCAGGGGCTCGCCGAAGGCTCGTACGACCGCTGCCTTCATGATGTCTTCTCCTCGTTCGTCGCGGCTGCGTCAGGCGTGCGCGATGACGGCGACGGGGGCGGTGGAATGGTGCAGGACGGCGTGGGTGACGGGCCCGATGTGGGTACCGAGCGGGCTTCGGCGGATGCGACGGCCCACGACGACGAGGGAGGCCCCGCGTGAGGCGTCGACCAGTTGGACGGCGGGACTGCCCCAACCGGACTCCTCGACGACCTCGACGGCCGGGTACTTCTCCTTCCAGCGGTGCATCACGTCGGCCAGCGCGGCGGCGTCCTGCCTGCCCAGCTCCGCGTTGAGCTGGGGGTCGGCGGGCAGGCCGTATGCGAAATAGGGCGGCGGGTTCCAGGCGTGGACGACCCGCAGGGGCGCGACATGGCGGGCGGCCTCCTCGAAGGCGAAGGCGATCACCGTGTCGTCGGGACGGTCGGTGTCGAGGCCGAGCACGACGGGCCGTAGCCCGGTCGCCGCGGACGGGATGCCGTCCGGGTCCACGGCGTGCTCGTCGGCGGCCTGCTCCGCCGCCCGCACGAGGACCACGGGAACCTCGGTGTGGGCAATGACCTCCTGTCCCACCGAGCCGACCAGGAAGCCTCCGAGTCCGCTCAGCCCGCGGGAGCCGAGGACCAGCAGCTCGGCGTCCTGGGCCACACGCGCCAGCGCCTCGCCGGGACGGCCGTTGACCTGGTCCACGGTCAGGTCCACGCCGGGGTGGCGCAGCCGGAGCTCTTCGGCAGCTTCGCGCGGGATGCGCTCGCTCCAGTGCTGCTGAGTCTCGGCACCGAGCAGCGGTGCCTGCGCCATGGGCTCCGGGACGGGCTCCCAGACGTGCACCAGCCGTAGTGGCAGGCCGCGCAACTGCGCTTCGCGGGCCGCCCACTCGGCGGCGGCACGGCTCTCTGACGAGCCGTCGAGGCCCACGGTGACGGTGCGGGACATACTGTCCACCTCCTGAATCGGGGTTCCGCTTTCAGGATGTGGGCGAGGAGGGAGACGACGCAGAGGCCGCAGGTCCCGATCGAGGGCCAATGGGCCCCATGAGGTGAGAGACACCCGGCGTCACGGTGCCCACGATGTCCGCCGGCGCCGGAGCGGCGCGTGCGAACACAACCATGTCGTTAGCCGAGCGGTCCGAGCGCCCCGCCCCGCTCCCGGAACGCCCGGCGCCGGGCATGGTCGCTGCCCGACGCGTCGAAGGCGAGGGCTGAACCGGGAGACGATGCCCTCGCGGGCCGTTCGGCATCTCCCGGGCGGCCAGGGCGCGGAGGATCCTGGGATCCTTCGGCAGAAGGAGGATCATGTCCCACAGCTCGGGCCGCCATGCTCCACCATGGCGCCGCATGATGCCCGGACTCGGGACACTGCTCGGCTACCGGCGCTCGTGGCTGAAGGGCGACGTGCTGGCCGGCGTGACCGTCGCCGCGTACCTCGTCCCGCAGGTGATGGCCTACGCGGGCGTGGCCGGCCTTCCGCCGGTCGCCGGCCTGTGGGCGATCCTGCCCGCCCTCGCCCTCTACGCCCTGCTCGGCTCCTCGCGCCTCCTCTCGGTCGGTCCGGAGTCCACGACCGCGCTGATGACGGCAACGGTCGTCGGTCCGCTCGCGGCCGGTGATCCGGCCCGGTACGCGACGCTGGCGGCCACCCTCGCCATCACGGTCGGTCTCCTCTGCGTGGTGGCGTGGGCGGTGCGACTCGGTTTCGTCGCCGACCTGCTCTCCCGTCCCGTCCTGATCGGCTATCTGACAGGCGTGGCGCTGATCATGATCGTGGACCAGCTGCCCAAACTCACCGGCGTCCGCACGACAGGCTCGGCCTTCTTCCCCCAACTGTGGTCCTTCGCGGGCCACCTGCCGCGGGCCCATCTGGCCACGGTGGTGTTCTCCGCGGTGATGATCGGGCTCCTCCTCACGGTGGCGCACTTCTTCCGCACGGTTCCCGGGCCTCTGCTCGCGTTGGTTTTCGGCACCGCGGCCGTGGTGGTCTTCGACCTTGACGACCGGCACGGGATCAAGGTGATCGGTGACGTCCCGTCGGGCCTGCCCGGCGCGACCGTGCCGGATCTGACCGACCTGCCGAGCCTCGTCCTCCCCGCCCTGGGTGTCGTCCTCGTCGGCTACACCGACTTCGTCCTCACCGCGCGGGCCTTCACCCGGCGTGACGAGGAGGGTCCCGGGCTCGACGCCAACCAGGAGTTCCTGGCCCTGGGCGCGGCCAACCTGGGCGCCGGCGCGCTGCACGGATTCCCGGTGAGCAGCAGCGCCAGCCGCACCGCGCTCGCCTCCTCGGCCGGCGCCCGCAGCCAGGCGTACTCTCTGATCGCCGGAGCGGTGGTCCTGGCGGTCCTGCTCTTCCTCAGCCCTCTGCTGGCCCGCACCCCTTCGGCCGCCCTCGGGGCGCTCGTCGTGTACGCCGCCGTCCGTATGATCGACCTGGCGGGCTTCCGGCGACTGGCGTCCTTCCGCCGCCGGGAACTCCTGCTGGCGCTCGGCTGCCTCGCCGGGGTACTGGCCCTGGACATCCTGTACGGGGTACTGGTCGCCGTCGGCCTGTCCGTGGCCGAGCTGCTCACCCGGGTGGCCCGTCCGCACGACGCCGTCGAGGGCCTGGTGCCCGGCATGGCCGGCATGCACGATGTCGACGACTACCCCCAGGCCAGCACCATTCCGGGCCTCCTGGTCTACCGCTACGACTCCCCTCTCTTCTTCGCCAACGCGGAGAACTTCCGCCGCCGGGCGCTGGCCGCCGTCGACGAACAGAAAAGCCCCGTCCGCTGGTTCGTCCTCAACGCCGAGGCCAACGTCGAGGTCGACATCACCGCCCTGGACGCCGTCGACGAACTCCGCCGCGAACTGACCGAGCACGGCATCCTCTTCGCCCTCGCCCGCGTCAAGCAGGACCTGCTGGACGACCTGACGGCGTACGGCCTGGCGGATACCGTCGGCAGCGAGCGGATCTTCCCCACCCTGCCGACGGCCGTGGCCGCGTACCGGAAGTGGTGCCGCGCCCAGTAGACCGCCCTGGGCGCCAGACGCCGCAGTCCCCGCTTGCGAGGTGTCTGGGAACCGGTTCCGCGGGCGTGCCGCCGTCGGCGATCACCAGGACAGTGGCCGCGGACAGGGCCGCCGGGAGGTCCTCCCGGCGCCGAACGGTCCCCTCGTGAAGCACGGTGGGGGGCCGGTGTTCCCGAATGCATTGGGCCGTTCGGCCCCTCTTCGCCCAAGGCCGCGAAACAGCGCCGAAACAGGGGCCGGTGCCTGCTACACAGAAGATGCCGCCCGATGCGATGCGGCGCACTTCCCACCTCGTTCCCCCCTGCCTGGGAGGCTTCATGCTGTCCGCAGAATCCACCGCCGTGGTCCGTGCCACCCTGCCCGCCGTGGCCGGAGCGCTCGACGAGATCACCACACGCTTCTACGACGCGATGTTCCGCGACCGGCCGGAGCTGCTCGACGGAATGTTCAACCGCGGCAACCAGGCCAGCGGGGCCCAGCGCCGCGCCCTCGCCGGTTCGATCGCCGGGTTCGCCACCGCGCTCCTCGACGACCCGGACACCCGCCCCGACACCCTGCTGGACCGCATCGCGCACAAACACGCCGCGGTCGGCGTCACCGACGACCAGTACACGATCGTGCACAAGTACCTGTTCGGCGCGATAGCCGAGGTACTGGGCGACGCGGTCACCCCTGAGGTGGCGGCCGCCTGGGACGAGGTGTACTGGCTGATGGCCGGCGCCCTGATCGGCCGCGAGGCCCGCCTCTACCGGAACGCAGGCATCGAGCCCGGCCACATCTGGCGGCAGTGGACGGTCGTGGAGCGCCGCACCGAAACCCCTGACACCGTGTCCTTCCTGCTCCGCCCGGCCGACGGCGAACCAGCCCCGCAGGCACGGGCAGGCCAGTACGTGAGCGTGCGCGCCCTGATGGCCGACGGTGTACGCCAGTTGCGCCAGTACAGCCTGTCCTCCGACCCCGGCGGGGAGCTGCGGCGGATCACCGTGAAGCGGGTGCCGGGGGCGGCCGGTGAGCCGGACGGCGAAGTCTCCAACCTGCTCCACGCCCAGGTCCGCACGGGAGACGAACTGACGCTGTCCGCGCCCTTCGGTGACGTCTTCCTCGACGACCCGGCCGAATCCACCACCCCGGTCGTGCTGGTCTCCGCGGGCATCGGCTGCACCCCTATGACCGGCATCCTGGGCCACCTCGCCGCCCTCGGCTCACCCCGCCCGGTCCTGGTCCTGCACGCCGACCGCTCCCCCGCCGACCATGCCCTGCGCACCGAGACCCGTCGGCTCGCCGGGCAACTGTCGGACGCCCGCGCCCTGTTCTGGTACGAGCGGCCCGGCACGGAAGAACCCGAGGCCCGTACCGGCCTGATGAACCTGAACGGCGTTGAAGTGCCTGACGACGCCGTCGTGTTCCTGTGCGGCCCGTTGCCGTTCATGCGCGAGGTGCGCGGTCAGTTGCTGCGTGCCGGCGTCCCGGCCAGGCGCATCCGGTACGAGGTCTTCGGACCCGACCTGTGGCTGCCCGGCCCGACAGCCTGAACGACTCTGCGCATCCCATCGCCCTTCCACGAAGGAAACAGACATGACCGGCAAGGACACCCGAGTCACCACTCCCACCGTGCTGCTGCGTTCGGACGGGGAGGTGGACGAGGACACGCTCGCGTACGCCCGCGCGAAGATCGACGCCGTCGTGGGCAGGCCGGGACTGCCCGCAGTCACCGGCGAGGTGCACATCACGAGAGCGTCGGCCCACCACGCGGACCGCCCCTGGTCGGCGAAGGCTGCCCTGCACGTCGGACGGCGTGAGGTGGTCGCGCTCGCCGAGGAGACCACCGGCCGGGAGGTCGTCGACCAACTCCACGACCGGCTGCGCCGCCACACCGACAAGGCGGCCCAGGCCGGGCATCACGGTCGGCAAACCCCGGCACCGCCGTGGCGCGGCGGGACCGCTGGGCCACGGCCTGCTGAAGACAGCGACAGGCCCTCGGATTCTCACCCGGCGTGAGCCCCTGGTGAGTACGGGCCCGGTCGGTGACCGGTCCACCGACCGGGTTCCTGTCCTGTCCCACGCCTGCACGTGAACCCGTGGAGACCGCCTCAGAGGCCATCTGGACCACACAGGTGACCAACGGCCCGATGACGGCGCCCGCCGGCCCAGGAACCGTGAGGTGGGCGGTTCCCGATCGGCGGCGAGAACCAGGAGTTGTGTGATGGCGAAGGCATATCTGGTAGGCAGCGGCATCGCGGCGCTCGCCGCGGCCACGTTCCTGATCCGCGACGGTGGCTTCGACGGCGCGGACATCCACCTCTTCGAAGAGCAGCGGCAGATCGGCGGCAGCCTGGACGCGGGCGGCACGGCGAACACCGGCTACTCCATGCGCGGCGGGCTGCCACGTCACCGACCTCGGGCTCGCACCGGGTCGCAGGAGTACGAGGGTTGAGCGCATCCACCTGTCCCGTAGCGGCCGTGACGAGCAGATCGAGGTAGGCCCCGACGACCTGGTTCTGGTCACCAACGGCTCCATGACCGACGCCTCCAGCGTCGGCTCGCACACCGCCGCACCCTCCCCGCGTCCTCACCGCTCGGACGCCTGGCTGCTCTGGCACCGACTGGCACGCGGGCGTGACGACTTCGGCAACCCGGACGCCTTCGACAAACACGTCAAGGAGTCCCGCTGGGAGTCGTTCACCGTCACCGCGAAGGATCCCGCCTTCCTCAAGGCCCTGGAGGAGTTCAGCGGCCGGGAAACCGGCAAGGGCGGCCTGATGACCTTCACCGACTCCAACTGGCTGCTCACCATCGTCGCCAACCGCCAGCCCGTCTACCGCGGCCAGCCCGAGGACGTCACCGTCTGGTGGGGCTACGGCCTGCATCCCGGCCGCGCCGGCAACCACACACCCAGGCCGATGACGATGTGCTCGGGCCGCGAGATCCTCGAAGAGGTCCTACACCACCTGCCGTTCGACGAGGCGGTGGCGGCGCGGGTCATGGAAACCTCCACCGTCGTGCCCTGCGTGATGCCGTACATCACCAGCCAGTTCCTGGCCCGCCGCCGCGACGACCGGCCCAAGGTCGTGCCCGGCGGATCGGTGAACCTCGCCTTCATCGGCCAGTTCGCGGAAGTGCCGGACGACGTCGTGTTCACCCTCGAGTACTCCGTTCGCACCGCCTGGACGGCGGTGGCACAGCTCCTCCGGTCCGACCGACGGCCGCCCGCGGTGTACAAGGGCCACCACGATCCCCACGTGCTGGCCGCAGCCCTGGAGACGATGCACCGCCGGTGACCTGGAGCGCGACCAGCCGACCTCCGCGGCGAATTACGTAGCCCTATACGTAATTGCACTGAGGCCCCTTTCCTCCCGGCCGTCTACGTTCAGGGACTCGGACAGCGCGAACGGTGTTGAGGGGACTGAGTGACAGACAACTCCCGTGACAGTCGGGTTGGTTGGGTGAGCTTGTTGGTGGCGGGGAGTCTGCTGGCCGGGTGTTCGGCCCAGGGGGCGGGAGACGCGGCTTCCCAGCGCAGCGGTTCGCCCGCGGCCAGTGCTTCGCCCAGCACTTCGGGCAGTGCTTCGCCGAGTGCCGGGGTGAGCCCGTCGGGCGGTTCGTCCGCCGTCTCTTCCGTGTTCACGCCCGATGTCTCCCTCGTGCCCCGGACCGCGAAGGACGGGCGCCTGCTGGCCGAGTCCGTCGTACTCGTCCCCGACGACTGGGGGCGGGGTTACGTCGCCCAGACCCCGGCCGAGAGCACCCCGGGCACCTGGGCCGTGTTGAACGAGGGGTGCCGGTGGCAGCGGGAGGAGCTTCCGCGCGGGGTGCTGGCGAGCACGTCCCGCTACAGCCGGCTGCCGGCCGACAAGGGCGGCGGCAAGGGCGCGGTCAAGGTGACGGCCGTGGCGACCGTGCACGCCTCCGTCCTCGGCGCCGACGAACAGCTGAGCACCACCCTCGAAGAGGTGCTGCGCTGCCCGGAGCAACGGCCGAGGTCGGACGAGCGGATCACAGGGCTGGCGTCGCTCGGCACCCCCTTCGGCGCCCGCGAGCAGGAGTACGCCGACGACTCCGTGCTGGAGGCGGGGCAGTTCGTCGAGAACGGTGGTGCCGCCCAGCCGTACCGGTGGATGCTCGCCCGGCTGGGCACGGTCGTCGTGGCCGTCTCCGTGACGGCCGGCACCGGCTACACCGAGCAGGAAGCCAATGAACTCGGCAGCAAGGCCCTGGCTCAGATGCTGACGCGCGTCGAGCAGCGGCTGAAGGGGAAGTGATGGAACCGCTGCGTACCTCCGACCCCGCCAGGCTGGCGGACTACCGGCTGCTCGGACGGCTCGGCGCCGGCGGCATGGGCGTGGTGTACCTGGCCCGCTCGGCCGGTGGAAATCTGGTCGCGCTCAAGGTGATTCAGGCCGAGTACGCCGAAGACAGCGACTTCCGGGAGCGGTTCAGGCGCGAGGCGGAGACGGCCCGCCGGATGAACAGCCCGTGGGTGGCGTCGCTGGTGGACGCGGACCCCGGGGCGGCGCAACCCTGGCTCGCGACCACGTTCGTCCCCGGTCCCTCGCTCGCCGAGGCCCTCGCCGAGCACGGGCCACTTCCGGTGCCGAGCCTGCGGGTGCTGGGGGCGCGGCTCGCCGAGGCCCTGGGAGAACTCCACGCGGCCGGTCTCGTGCACCGGGACGTCAAACCCGGCAACGTGCTGCTGGCGCTCGACGGACCACGGCTGATCGACTTCGGTGTGGCCCGCGACCCCGAGGACACCTCGCTCACCTCGACCGGTGTCGTGATCGGCACACCCGGGTTCCTGCCGCCGGAGCAGGCCCAGGGCGCGGGGGACCCGGGACCGGCCGGAGACGTCTTCTCGTTGGGCTGTGTGCTGGCCTTCGCGGCGACCGGCCGCCTTCCCTTCGGCACCGGGTCGATCGACGCACTGCTGTACCGGACGGTGCACGACGCGCCAGATCTGGAGGGTGTTCCGGCCGAGCTCGCCGAGGTGGTGGGCAGCTGTCTGGAGAAGGACCCGGAGCTGCGGCCCACGGCCGAGACCCTGTCCGAGGCCCTCACGGCCGCCGCGCCCACCGCGCCTCCCGACCCCCGGGTGGCCCTCAGAGTCGTATCTCCTCCAGACCCCGAGGAGGACGGGACCGCCGGGGAGAAGGAGCCTGGCTCCGGCGAGAAGGGGCCGGACCCCGCCGAGGAGGGTTGGCTGCCCGAGCCGTTGGTCCGGCTGATCGCGGAACGCTCGGCCGCCGGGCTCGCGTTGCCCTCCATCGACGACACCGAGGTCGACCCGGCGTCCTCCGGTACCGCTGCGGCGGACACCGCGGCCGCGCAGCCTGAGCCCCGGTCGGGCGGCAGACGCCGTTTCCTTCTCCTGACCGGCGGCGCGGCGGTCGTCACGGCCGGTGGCGGACTGGCCGCGTGGGCGGCCCTCTCCCGTGACGGCGAGAACGACAACGCCACCCCGAAAGCCGGCGGTCCCGTGTACACCCTCGGGCTGCATGGCGATCTGACCGGCGATCAGAAGGCGCTGGGCCGGGCTCAGGAGCGGGGGCTGCGGCTCGCCGTCGACGAGTTCAACGCCCGTCCGGGCAGCCCCTTCGCCCTCGCCGTGAAGACGGTGGACGACGGCGGCGATCCGGCCCGGTCGGTCGCCGCCGCCAAGGAGCTCGTCGCCGACCCTTCGGTGCTGGCCGTGATCGGTCCGACCACGGACGCCACCGCCCTGGCCTCGCTGGTGACGTACGACGCGGCCTCGCTGCCCCTGATCGCGGTGTCGCCCGGCGCCACCGTGCTGGGGGTGATGGGCAGCCGGTCCTTCCTGCACGCCCGGGTGACGGACACGATCCTGCCGTTCTACCTCGACACGTATCTGCGCGGCACCGCGAAGTCGCGCACGGTCGGGATCGTCGACGACCGCGCGGCGGACGCCTACGGCTGGGAGATCAGCAGCACGCTGGCCAACATCCTGCGCAAGGCACGGCAGCCGGCCGTACCGAAGGTGGTCAGCGCACTGCGCACCGACTTCGGGCCGATCCTGGACGCCCTGCTCGACGGGGGTGCGGACTCGGTGGCGTTCGCCGGCTATCACGACCGGGCCGCGCTGCTGGCCCGGGAACTGAGCAGTCGGGACTTCCCGGGGGCCAGGGCCGCCGCCCAGGGAGTGCTCGACGCGCGGTTCCTGTCCGCCGCGCAGGACGCGGCCGACGGCTGGGTGATCGTCGCCCCGGTCATGGACGCCACCGTGGCGCCCGAGGCGAAGACGTTCAGGGCCGCTCACCGCAAGCGTTTCGACGCGGAGCCGGAGCGGTACGCCGTCGAGACGTACGACGTGGCGCAGCTCGCCGTACGTACTCTGCGCTCGCTGACCGTCGGGCGTCGCACCCGGCAGAACCTGACGACGGCACTTCGCTCGGCCACCTACAAGGGCATCTCCAGGAACCTCGCGTTCGACAAGACCACCGGGGCCCTGGTCATCGACGGCAGCGGCGTCTACCTGTGGAAGGTCGACGGCGGCAGGTTCGCGTACCAGGGCGTGGCGCCCTTCCAGGTGTCGACCTGATGGGGCGTTACGTCCCGGGCGCCCACCCGACGGGCCGCTGATGGAGCCGTTGCGCGGCGCCGACCCGGCAAGGATCGCCGGCTATCGGCTGCTGCGCCGGCTGGGCGCGGGCGGCATGGGCGTGGTGTACCTGGCCCGCTCCCCCGGGCGCGCGCTCGCCGCCGTGAAGGTGATCCGCGCGGCGCACGCGGACGACCCGGGATTCCGGGCCCGTTTCCGCCGTGAGGTGGAGACGGCGGGCCGGGTCGCCAACCCCTGGGTGGTGCCGCTGCTCGACGCGGACCCGGACGCCGAGTCGCCGTGGCTCGCGACGGCGTTCGTGCCGGGGCCCTCGCTGGCGGAGGCGGTGGAGGAGTGCGGGCCGCTGCCGTACGAGACCGTCCGCGTCCTGGGCGCGCGGCTGGCCGAGGCACTCGACGCGGTGCACGGGGCGGGCCTTGTGCACCGGGACGTCAAGCCCGGCAATGTTCTGCTCGCCGTCGACGGCCCTCGGGTGATCGACTTCGGTATCGCCCGGATGCCGGAGGACACGGCGCTCACCGCCAGCGGCATGGTGGTCGGCTCCCCCGGATTCCTCTCCCCCGAGCAGGCCCAGGGCAGGGGCCGGGAGATCGGGCCCGCCAGTGACGTCTTCTCCCTCGGCTGTCTGCTGGCGTACGCGGTGACGGGCGAGCGCCCGTTCGGACACGGCTCCGCGGCCGAGACGCTGGTGCGCACGGTCCATGACGAGCCGGAACTGGACGGCGTACCGCAGGCGTTGCTGCCGCTGCTGCGGGGGTGTCTGGCGAAAGCGGCCGGCTCCCGGCCAACCGTGGCCGACGTACGGCAGGCACTGGACAGCGAGGGCGGGGGCGAGGGCGAGGGCTGGCTGCCGGAGTCCCTGATCCGGCTGATCGCGCGTCGTTCGGCCGCGGTGCTCGCCCTGCCGGCCGTAGACGCCACCGAGGTGACCGCGGCGACGGTCGCCGACGCGTCGTCCGGTGACACGACAGCCGTCCCCTCGGGAGGGGCTTCCCGCCGCCGTTTCCTGGTACTGGGTTCGGCCGCCGGAGTCGTGGCGGCCGGCGGAACGGCGGCGTGGTGGAGGGCGCGAGGTCCTGCCCCCACATCCGCCCAGGACGGCGGAACCCCGCGCCCCCGCCTGGTGGTCGCCCTGCACGCCGACCTGAGCGGCAGCGGTCGTACGACGGGCCGCGCCCAGGAGAACGGCCTCCGCCTCGCCGTCGACCATCTCAACTCCCGCACCGACCGCCGCTTCGACCTGGCTCTCCAGGTGCACGACGACGAAGGAAATACGGACCGGGCACGGCGGATCGCCCTGCGGTTGGCGGCCGACGACCGGGTCCGCGCGGTGCTCGGACCGTCCACCGATGCCTGCGCGAAGGCCACCCTCGGCCTCTACCAGCAGGCACGGCTGCCGATGCTCACCGTCTCGGTCGGGCTCGACGAGGTGGACACCAACAAGTACCGGGTGTACGCGGCCACCCGCCCCAACGACGCGACCCTGGCCGCGCCGGTCGTCGCGTACCTCGTGCGCACCGCCGGGGCCCGCAAAACGGTACTGATCGACGACGCCGCCGAGGGCGACTTCAGCTGGCGTCTGTGCGCCGGCGTCGACGAGGCCGTGCGATCCGGGCCGCGCACCACGGTTCGGCACACCCTCGCCGCCGGGGACGGCTCGGCTCAGGACTTCCGCGCCCTCGCGGAGTCGGTGACCGATGCGGGAGCGGACGCGGTGGTGTTCGGCGGCGGATACGCGCGGGCCGCGCGGCTTGCCCGCGCGCTGCGCTCCGCCGGCTACTCGGGTGCGCGGCTGGCCGGGCAGCGCGCCCTCGACCCCCGCTTCCTCACCTCGGCGGGCGAGGCCGCCGAGGGCTGGGTGTTCGCGGCCTCCTTCCTCGATCCGACCCGGGTGCCGGCCGCGAAGTCGTTCGTCACCGCCTACCGCGCACGCTTCGGCACCGCACCGCCCTGGTACTCCGTCGAGACCTACGACGCGACGCTCTTCGTGACCCGTGCCATGACGGCCCTGGGCACGTCCCGACCGCAACGGGACGCGATCGTGGGCCGGTTGCGCGAGACGGACTACCGGGGGATCACCAAACGGCTGCACTACGACTCGTCCACCTACCGCTACACGGACGCGATGTACCTGTTCCGGGCGACCGGGGGCGCCTTCCGCTGTCTCGGCGACTACCGGGACGCCACGACGTGAGCCTGTGTGTTCACGTGCGCCGGTCGAGGGCGGCACGCGTCACGAGGCCCGCCAGTGCCGAACGGGACGACACCGAGGCCTTCCGGTAGACGGCCGACAGGTGGGTCTCGACCGTACGGCGGCTGAGATACAGCTTGGTCGCGATGGCCTGGTTGCTCAGTCCTTCGGCGACGAGCTCGGCGATCTCCCGTTCACGTGCGGTCAGTTGGTCGAGCTCCGTGGGTGCGCGCGGGGCTTGCCCGGCCTGCGGGCGCACGAGCGCGGCCAGGTCGGACAGCAGGCGCGCGCCGCCGGCGTCGGCGATACGGCGGGCCCGCTCCCACATCGCGACAGCGCGCCGCCCCTCACCCGCAGCCTGCGCCTGGACGCTCGCCAGCAGCAGGGAGTACGCCTCCCAGACCGCGGCGCCGGAGGGGGCGTACGCCTGCGCGGCGCGCTCGAAGAGGTCCGCGGCCGTGCGGGCGTCGCCGTGGTGCTGGGCGAGCGCCGCCTCGGCGCGCAGTGCCGCCCCGCGCTGACCGTGCAGCCCCATCCGGTCGGCTTCCTCGACGGCTCGTGCCGCCCAGCGCGTGGCCTGCTCCACGTCGCCGATCGCGAGGGCGGTGCCGACGAGGGTGTCCAGCTGGCCGGGCCGTACGGAGGGCTGCAGCCCCAGGAGTTCGGGACCCCCGGCCTTCAGGATCGAGTCCTGCGCGCGGCGCGGGTCGCCGCCCACCAGCGCCGTGTGACCGAGCACGCACCTGGCCAGCGACGCCCACCAGTGGCTGCTGCGGCCGGCCGTGGCCACGGCCTCCTCGGCGGTCGTCAGGGCGCTGGTGTCGCCCAGGGGGCGGCGCAGGAGAAGGATCAGTGCCTTGAAGGTCAGGGTGAAAGCCAGGAGGTCGCTGCTGCCGATGGCGCGTGCGACGGATTCCGCCTCCTCTGCCGACTCCAGGGCGGACGGCAGCCGGCAGGTGTTGAGGTGCACGAAGGCCTTGCTGCTCAGCAGGTGGGGCAGGACGTGGACCTGGCCGCTGCGGCGGGCGATGTCCAGGCCCCGGTCGGCGTGGCGTTCCGCGTCGGCATAGCGTTCCAGCAGGGCTTCCGCCCAGGCCAACCACACCAGCGACTCGCACAGTTCGATGAGGCTGGGGTCGGTCAGACCGTCCACGAGCCCGGCGGCCGCATCGGCGAATCGCTGCGCCGCCGCTGTCTGCCCTTCGTAGGCCTCGCCCAACGAGGCCAGCGCCAAGGCCCCCATCTCTCCCATGAGATCGCCGTGGGAGCGGGCCACCGCGAGGGTCCGTTCGACGTCGTCGCGCACGTCGGGGTAGGAGACGGTGTTCAGGGCGGCCATGCCCAGCGCGAGCCCCAGGGAGACCGCCTGGCGCGGCTCCGGACCGGGGATGCGGACCAGTTCCCGCTGCAGCAGGGCGATCGCTTCCGGGGAGTGTCCGAGGTGCCGTTCCATCATGGCGCACAGCGCGATGGCGTCCCCACGCAGTAACGCGTCGTCGTCCTGACCGGACCTGCTGATCAGTGTGTGGAGCAGATCGCGGCTCTCCCGCAGGCTGCCGCCCGTACCGAGGGCTCTGGCGCGCGACAGCGTCAACTCCCCGCGCCGGCGCGCGAACACGGGTGTGTCGGGCATGAGCCGGAGCACGACGTCCAGCAGATGGGCGGCGGTCGCGGGCGCCGTATGGGCGAACTGGGCGGCCGCCTCGCTCAACACGGCCGCCGCCATGGGATCCCAGCCGACCAGCGACCTTTCGAGGTGGTGGGCCCGCTCGGTCGCGGGGGCGCCTGCTCGCGCCTGTTCGTCCGCCGCGGCGCGGTGGATCTCGGCGCGGCGTGATGCCGCGGTGTTCTCGTAGACCAGTGCCCGCAGCAGCGGGTGACGCAGGGTCCAGCGACCGTCGGTCCCCGTGCGCAGCAGGTCTCGCCGCACCAGTGCGCCGATGCAGTCGTCGAGTTCCTCGGCCTCGCCAGGGCCGGTCGTCCGGCTCAGCATCGCGGGCGTGGCGTGATCGCCGAGGACGGCCACTGCTTCGACGGTGCGGCGCTGTGCCTCGGTCAGCGCGGTCAGTTCCTCCAGGAGCAGCGAGCCCAGTCCGCTCGGCACGCCGGACACGGTGTCGTCGTGGGCCCGGGGAAGGCCGTGGCCCACTGACGTGCCGTGACGGTGGGCCTGCAGAAGGGAAAGGAGATACAGCGGGTTGCCCTCGCTGGATTCGTAGATCTCCTTCGCGTCACGCGGGGGCAGGTCGGAGGCCAGCGTCGCGATGGAGTCCCGCTCGGGCAGCGGGCGCAGCACCATGGGCAGGACGGCTCCGCTGTCGACGCCGCGTGTCAGAGCGGCGACGAGCGAGTGCGGCGTCTGCCGTCCCCGCCGCGCCACGACCAGCAGCACCCGGCCACGCGCGGGGTGCCGGATCAAGTGGTCCAGCAGCTCCAGGGACGCGGGATCCGCCCAGTGCAGGTCGTCCAGGGCCATCACCAGCCCGCTCCGCTCCCCGAGTCTGTTCAGTACGTCCGCCACGGCGCGATAGAGGCCGAAGCGATCGCGGTTCGCGGGGCCCGACGCGGCGCTCAGCACGCTGTCGGTGCCGCGCAGCACCGGTGCCGCCGCTTCGGGCACGGCGTCCGAGTCGAGGAAGGCGTGATCGACGTCGGCGAACGCGTCGGTGAACGTCTGGAACGGGCTGTACTGCTCGTACTCCGTGGCACGGCCGCGCAGTACGGTCAGCCCACGCCGTCGCGCCCGCGCGCACAGCTCGCTCAGCAGTCGGCTCTTGCCCATGCCGGCGTCCGCTTCGATGTCGACGACCGCGGGAACGCCGTCCTGCCCGAGTCGGCCGATCACCGAGTCGAGCCGGGTCGTCTCCTCGGCTCTGCCGACCAGCGTCGTCGCCGGCTTGTCCCATGTCGGCACCAGCGCGTCTCCGTTCCCCACCGAGTTCGCCTGATCATTACAGAGTGGTTCCACAGGGCGGTCGAAGCCCCGGCTCTCACCCGTGGAACGGTGCTCTCCCGCCGGGTGTGTCCGTGACGGAGGGGATCCGGGCCCTCAGGAGCTTCCCCCGTAGCCCCGCCAGCGCGGCCGTGGTTCCGGCGGCGATGGGAATGAGCGGCCAGAAGGCGGCGAAGTGCCCCAAAGTCCCGCACGCGATGAGCGCGAGGACCGCTGCCGTCCCGACGACGAGCCCGAATCCCAAGGGCCCCATCCGGTCCTGCTGCTCCAGCCGCACTCGGTCGTCGCGCAGCCCGGCCAGGTACCCGGCGGCAGCCAAAGCGAGTGCGATCACATACCCCATGATCAGCGGGTACGTCACGAACAGCGTCATGTCCCACCCCCCGGGGTGCCAGCCGCGCCACACGTCGCGTCCGTCGATCTCCACGACCCGCCCGTGCCACAGGCCCGCCTGAACCCGCTGTCCTTTCTGGAGGTCGTGCGCGGACTGGTCCGGGACGTCGTTCAGGGTCTTCGTCCCGTCGTCGAAGCGCAAATCGAACGTGTTCGTGGTGGTGACGACCCATTCGCCACTGCCGCCGTCCTGCCCTCCGCCGTCCCTCCCGCTCGTCGTGTGGGACGTCAGCTTCGTGATGGTGGCCTCGGCCGTGCGCAGCGACCCGTTCGACCGTGCGTGCGCGACGGCCGTCTCCTCGTAGGTGCGTACGGCGAGCAGCAGGATCAGGGCAGCCATGACGAGGCGGAACATCCAGCGCACCGCACGGGCTCGCACGGTCCTGGTCCGCCTCACGCCCGGTGTCGTCCGCGAGGTCGTGTCCCCGGTCTGCTCCTGCGTCATCGGTCGCCCCCCGCCTTGCGTTCGAGGACGGGCGAGAGCCGCCCACCTGATCACACGCCGCACAAGAGACCACGGTTGCGGCCGACGACCCGGTCGTGACCGCGTCACGGATGATAAATGTCCCAGCTCGTCGACAGGGTGGGTGAGGGGGTCGGCGTCGACCGGCCCGCGTCACACTGTGCGGAATCCTTCGCCGGGAGCAGCCGGTGCGCACCGATCCGCTCCGTCCCGAACCGCACGTCCGCGTCCCCGGCGGTGGCCACGTCCCGTGTCATCTTCGGCAGTTGGTCGTCATCCAGGGCTGGGCCCGCGTACACCGCCACAAGGACCCGGGTGCAGGTGCCGTCCTGCGTGAGGGGAAGGCCGACGGGGAAGCCAACGGTCCGGGTCCCACTGCCGTCCGTGGACAGCCGGTAGCGCATGACGAACGCCCTCTCCGTTCCCGTCGTCGTGGCCGTAAAGGTCCAGAACCCGACCTGCACGGCGAGCGGTTGGCACAGCACCCGGACATCGCCCGTACGCGGTGGGCGGACGAGGACCGATGCCTTCGCGTACGACGGTCCGGCCCCGTCGGCCGTCCCGTGGAAGGCGACCGCGGTCCGCAGCCAGGCGGCCTGCTGCCGTCCCGACCAGTCGCCGTCCTCGCGGCAGCCGCCGGTCTGCGCGCCCGCGGAGGCCTTCGAGCAGCCGACGGCGAGTACGGCGAGGACCGCCGCGCCTGCCGTCAGGGCTCCGTGGCGCAAGCGGGTCTGGGTGCTGTGCATGGTCTCCCTC
Organism: Streptomyces sp. Q2; assembly: GCF_056820935.1. NCBI lineage: Bacteria > Bacillati > Actinomycetota > Actinomycetes > Kitasatosporales > Streptomycetaceae > Streptomyces > Streptomyces sp. Q2. Next base: position 106,837 of record NZ_JBXEJE010000003.1, read on the forward strand.
GATCACAACGGGACGGGCCGCGGACATCGCGCGGCCCGGGGCGGCGAGCAGTCTGCTGGCGCCTTGCCCGGGGCGGCGAGCAGTCTGCTGGCGCCTTGCCCGCGGCGGGGGCCTCGATGGGCCGCTGTGTCCGTCTCGTGATCAAGGAGGCGACCCGGGGTCCGACACGGGGTGTGCCGTCCGTCTCGCACCAAAGGTCCCGCAGGGTTCGCCGGGAGACGGTTTGCCGATCCACTGCCCCGATTTCGGCGATTCGTAGCCGAATTTCCCAAACTGTTGAACGCTTGTCGTCCTCTCTTCACGATGTGCCTGTCAAGTGCCCGACGGCCAGGCCTCGGGTCCCAGCGCTGCAGAAGCGAGACCAGCATGGTGCGTGTCCGTGCGTCCCTGTCCCAGCTGCCCGCCTACGTCCCGGGCCTCAAACTGCCCGGGGCCGTCGTGCTGGCCAGCAACGAGTCCCCTTACGGCCTGCTGCCGGGGGTGGCCGCAACCCTCGCGGAGGCCGCCGGCGGCGTCTCGCGGTACCCCGATCTGCACGCCGCCTCGCTCGTCGAGGCCCTGGCGGCGCACCACGGGGTCGAGCCCGACCGGATCGCGGTCGGCGCCGGTTCCTCCGAGGTGTGCGGGCAGTTGCTGCACACCGTCGTGGGGCCCGGTGACGAGGTCGTCTTCGGCTGGCGTTCGTTCGAGGCGTACCCGATCCTCACCGCCGTGGCAGGCGGTACGGCGGTGCGGGTGCCGCTGCGCGCCCACACCCTCGACCTCGACGCCATGGCCGCGGCGATCACCGACCGGACCCGGCTGGTCTTCGTGTGCAACCCCAACAACCCGACCTCCACGGCGGTCGGGGCGCGCGCCCTGAGCGACTTCGCCGACCGGGTGCCGCGGGACGTGCTGATCGTCGTCGACGAGGCGTATCGGGAGTACGCCGATCCCGACCGGGTCCCCGACGGCCTCGCCCTCCTCGGCGACCGGCCGAACGTGGCGGTGCTGCGGACCTTCTCGAAGGCGTACGGGCTGGCGGGACTGCGCGTCGGCTACTGCGTCGCGCCACCCGGGATCGCCGCGCACGTGCGTCGGACGCAGGTGCCGTTCAGCGTCAGCGCCCTCGCCCAGCGGGCCGCCGTCGTCGCCCTCGGCGAGGGCGCGGAGGTCGCTCGGCGGGCCGCCCTCACGGTCGCCGAACGCGACCGTGTCACCGGACGGTTGCGGGCGCTGGGTCACGACGTACCCGAGTCCCGGTCCAACTTCGTCTGGCTGCCGCTCGGCGACGACAGCGCGGACTTCGCCCGGCACTGCGCCGACGGGAAGGTCGTGGTCCGGCCGTTCCCCGGCGAGGGCGTCCGGGTGACGGTCGGGCTGCCGGAGGAGAACGACGCCTTCCTCGCACTCGCCGCGAGCCGGAGAGGCTGACGGCCATGCGCCCCGGTCCCTACGAGCGCCACCGCGAGCTGCTGCAGAGCGTCGTCCGCGCGATCGCCGCCGGCGAGTGCCGTCGCCCCTTCACCGAGGCGACCGGCCAGGACGCGGCCGACGCGGGCATGAGGTCGACCCGCACCGGGGGAAAGGTGTTCCGCTCGCTGCTGGGACGGCCCTTCGACCTGGGGCAGCCCGGTGAGCTCGGCCTCGTCCGCACCGAGTCGTCGCCGTACGGCGTCGGTCCGGCCGTCGCCTACCCGCGCTGCGATCCCGCTGAGCTGGTCGCGGCGGCCGAGCGGGCGGCGGCCGGCTGGCGGGCCGCCGGGCCGCAGGAGCGCGCCGGGCTCGCCGTGGAGATCCTGCGCCGGCTCAACACGCGCAGCCACGAACTGGCCCTCGCCGCGCACCACACCACCGGACAGTCCCTCCAGGCGGCCTTCCGCGCCGCCGGCCCGCACGCCCAGGACCGTGCCCTGGAGGCGGTGGCCCGGGCCTTCGCCGAGTCGGAACGTCTCCCGGCCGACCAGCACTGGGAGAGCGCCCAACGGGGCGGGCGGTCGCGCGCGCTGCGGGGGACCTGCGTCCTCGTGCCCCGTGGGGTGTCGCTGCTCGTCGGCTGTCCCGACTTCCCGCTCTGGAACGGTTGTCCGGGCCTGTTCGCCAGCCTGGTGACCGGCAACCCGGTGGTCGTGGCTCCGCATCCGCGCTCGGTGCTGCCGCTGGCGATCACGGTGCGGGTCGCCCGGCAGGTGCTGGCGGAGGCCGGTCACTCCGCCGACCTCGTGACCCTGGCGGTGGCGGAACCCGAGCGGCAGGTGCACCGGCGGCTGGCCACGCACCCGGCGGTGCGCATCGTCGACTTCACGGGCTCCGCGCGCTTCGCCGACTGGCTGGAGCAACACGCCGGTCAGGCCACCGTGTTCGCCGACCGGACCGGCCTGAACACCGTGGTCGTGGACTCGACCGACGACTACCGGAGCCTGGTACGGGGTCTCGCCCTCGCCGCGTGCCGATGCAACGGCGTGGTGCGCACCACGCCGCAGAACATCCTGGTACCCGAGCGGGGCCTGAGCACCGACGAAGGGCACAAGACGCTGCGGGACCTCGGGGCCGACCTCGCTGACGCCGTCGACCGGCTGCTCGGGCATCCCGCCCGCGCGGCGAGGGTGCTGGGCGCGGTCACCACCGACGAGGTACGCGACGCTCTGACGGAGGCCGCGCGGCACGGCCCGGTCCTGCACGCCTCCGGCCCCGTGGCCCACCCCGACCACCCGGAGGCCGATCTGCGCAGCCCCCTGCTGGTGCGGCTGCGTGCCTCGGACGAGCGGGTCTACACGCGCGAGTGGCCCGGACCGGTGACCTTCCTGGTGGGTACCGACTCGACCTCGCACAGCCTGGCGCTCCTGCGCCGGACGGTGGCGCGGCACGGGGCGCTCTACGCCTCGGTGCACTCCACGGACCCGTTGGTGCTGGCCGCCGCCGGGACGGCGGCGCTGGACGCCGGGGTGCACCTGGTGGAGAACCTCGACGACCTGCCCGCCGACCCGTCCTCGGCCCTCGCCGAACTGCCGGGCGCGGGCGCCCACTTCGTCACCGGGCGGTTCCGCGTCGTGCGCTCCCGGAGGCACGCACCGCCGGCGGCTGCCGTCCCGGCACCGGCCGGGTTCGAGGTCACCGCCGAACTCATCGACGTATGACCGGACCCGTTTCAGACCGTCCAGGTGGCACCGCGCCCCCGCACCTCGTCGAAGACGAGCCAGGTGCGGGTGGAGCGCACGCCCGGCACCGCCTGGATGCTCTCCAGCACCACCTTGCGCAGCGCCAGGTTGTCCGGCGCCCGCACCAGCACCAGGACGTCGAAGTCGCCCGTGACGAGGGAGACATGTTCCACGTAGGGGATCTCCCGGAGTTCGCGCGAGATCTCGCGCCAGGCGTTCTGGTCGGTGGACAGCGTCACGTAGGCACTCGTGCCGAGGCCCGCCCGCTGGGCGTTGAGCTGCGCGGTGAAGCCCGTGATGACGTCCTCGGCCACGAGCCGGCCGATGCGCGTGTACGCGTTGGCCCGGGAGATGTGCACCTGCTCGGCGAGGGCCCGGACCGAGATCCGGCCGTCCTCGAGGAGCCGGCTCAGGATCTGCCGGTCGATGTCGTCGAGCGGGACGGCAGTTCGTCCGGCCACTGCCGTCGGCAGCGAGCTTTCCTCGGACACTTTGTCCTCCAAGACCTATGTGATCGGCAGTTCATCGCCAGTTCGGCCGAGCTATTGAACACATATTCCGTAGTAGTCACCATTCTCCTGTCAAGTGTCCAGAGAAAGCGAGTGCCCTCCATGTCTGTGAAGAGCCTCCGACAGACGGTCCAGGGCCTCCTGCCGTCCCCGGTGCCGGTGCGGTTCGTGGCCGAGGACGGCACCCCGGTCGCCAAGCCGCCGGCCGACTACACCGAGCCCGACGTCGAGACCCTGCTCGATGCCTGGCGGCGCATGGTCCTGGGCCGCAGGTTCGACACCCAGGCGACCGCCCTCACCAAGCAGGGCCGCCTTGCGGTCTACCCCTCCAGCCGTGGCCAGGAGGCCTGCCAGATCGGCGCCGTGCTCGCGCTGCGCACGGACGACTGGCTGTTTCCCACCTACCGTGACTCCGTCGCCCTGGTGACCCGTGGCATCGACCCGGTCGAGGTACTGACGCTGCTGCGCGGCGACTGGCACTGCGGCTACGACCCCGCCGCCACCCGTGTCGCTCCCCAGTGCACCCCGCTGGCCACCCAGGTGCTGCACGCCGTCGGCATGGCCGAGTCGCTGCGCCGCAAGGGCGAGGACGGCGTGGCGATGGCGCTCGTGGGGGACGGGGCTACCAGCGAGGGCGACTTCCACGAGGCGCTGAACTTCGCGGCGGTCTTTCGCGCCCCGGTCGTCTTCTTCGTGCAGAACAACAAGTACGCGATCTCCGTACCGCTGGCCCGGCAGACCGCGGCGCCCGCCCTGGCGTACAAGGGCATCGGTTACGGGGTGCGCTCCGAGCAGGTCGACGGCAACGACCTGGTCGCGGTGCTGGCGGTGCTGACGGCGGCCGTGGAGCACGCGCGGGCGGGCCAGGGTCCTGTCCTGGTGGAGGCGCACACCTACCGCATGGACGCGCACACCAACGCCGACGACGCCACCCGCTACCGGGAGGACGACGAGGTCGACCAGTGGCGGGCCGCCGACCCGGTCGACCGCCTCGAGGCGTACCTGCGCTCGCGCGGCGCGCTCACCGACGAGGCCGTGGCGGCCCTGCGGGAGGAGGCCGAGGAGCTGGCGGCACGGGTGCGCGCCGGCCTGAACGCGGACTCCGTGCCGGACCCGCTGGAGCTGTTCGACCACGTCTACGCCGAGCCCACCCCACAACTGCGCGAACAGCGTGCCCAGTTGGCGGTCGAGCTCGCCGAATCCGCCCAGACCCAGGAGAACTGACGACCATGGCCAAAGTCACGATGGCGCAGGCGCTCAACACCGCCCTGCGCGACGCGCTGCGCGAGGACGAACGCGTCCTCGTCTTCGGCGAGGACGTCGGTCCGCTCGGCGGAGTGTTCCGCATCACTGACGGGCTGACCCGCGACTTCGGCGAGCAGCGCTGCTTCGACACCCCGCTCGCGGAGGCCGGCATCGTCGGGCTGGCGGTCGGCATGGCGATGGGCGGCTTCCGGCCCGTGGTGGAGATGCAGTTCGACGCCTTCGCCTACCCGGCGTTCGAGCAGATCGCCTCGCACGTCGCCAAGACCCGTAACCGCACCCGGGGCCGGATCGGCCTACCGATGGTGATCCGCATCCCCTACGCGGGCGGAATCGGCGGGGTCGAGCACCACTGCGACTCCAGCGAGGCCTACTACGCGCACACACCGGGCCTGAAGGTCGTCACCCCGGCCACGGCCGAGGACGCGTACTGGCTGCTGCGGGACGCTGTGGCGGACCCCGACCCGGTGGTGTTCCTGGAGCCGAAGAAGCTGTACTGGTCGCGCGAGGACACCGACCTTGAGACACGCGGGGCGCTGCCGTTCGGACGGGCGGCGATCCGGCGGACGGGGCGTGACGCCACCGTCGTCGCCTACGGCCCGTCGGTCCCGGTGGCGCTGGCCGCGGCCGAGGCCGCCGCCGAGGACGGGATCGAGCTGGAGGTCGTGGACCTGCGCACGCTGGTGCCCTTCGACGACGAGACCGTCACGGAGTCGGTCCGTAGGACCGGGCGTTGTGTGGTCGTGCAGGAGGCGCAGGGCTTCGCCGGAGTCGGTGCGGAGATCGCCGCCCGGGTGCAGGAGCGCTGCTTCCACTCGCTCGCCGCTCCCGTGCTGCGGGTGGCCGGCTTCGACATCCCGTATCCGCCGCCGAAGCTGGAGCACGCGCACCTGCCCGGCGTCGACCGGATCCTCGACGCCGTCGACCGCCTGCAGTTCTCCGACGAGCCCGACACCCGGCACCTGGTGAAGGGAGCGGTCGCATGACCACCGCGACGTCGCAGGAGCAGTTGTTCCGGCTGCCCGACCTCGGCGAGGGCCTGACCGACGCGGAGATCGTCGAGTGGAAGGTCGCCGTCGGCGACACCGTGACGATCGACCAGATCGTGGTCGAGGTGGAGACCGCCAAGGCCGCGGTGGAGGTGCCGGTGCCGTACGCGGGCACGGTGCTGCGGCTGCACGCGGAGGCGGGTACGCCGCTGGGGGTGGGGGAACCGCTGATCACGGTGGGGGCTGGGGCAGCCGCAGCACCGGAGCCGACCGTTTTGGACACCACCGCCGCCGAGCGGTACCGCGAGGAGGAGCAGGCCGGTTCCGGCAACGTCCTGATCGGCTACGGCACCGGGCACGAACCGGCGCCGCGCCGTCGCCGCCGACGTACGGCCGCCGCAACGGCGACGCCCGCACCCGCACCCGCACCCGCACCGGTCACGGAGGCGCATGCTCCCCGCGTCATCTCGCCGCTGGTCCGGCGGCTGGCCCGGGACCACGGGATCGACCTCGCCGAGCTGGCCCCTTCGGGTCCGGCCGGGGTCGTCCTGCGGCGGGACGTGGAACAGGCCGTCGCCCGACAGGAACCGGCCTCGACCGCATCCATCGCCACCCCGGAGCCCGCCAGCGACGGCCCCGTCCGCATCCCCCTGCGCGGAATCCGCAAGGCCGTCGCTGACAAGCTCGCGCGCAGCCGCACCGAGATCCCCGACGCCACCACCTGGGTCGACGTGGACGCGACCGGCCTGCTCCAGGCCAAAAGGGCGCTGGAGGCCGCCGAACCCGGCCGCCGCATCGGCCTGTTGGCCCTGTTCGCCCGCATCTGTGTCGCCGGTCTGCGCCGCTACCCCGAACTCAACTCCACCGTCGACACCGAACGCCGGGAGATCCTGCGCTTCGACGAGGTGCACCTGGGCTTCGCCGCCCAGACCGAACGCGGCCTTGTCGTCCCCGTCGTCCGCGACGCCCACCGACTGACGACGGTCCAACTGGCCGCCGAACTGGCCCGGTTGACCGAGCTGGCCCGGACCGGAAAGCTGCCGCCCGACCGGCTGACCGGGGGCACCTTCACCCTCAACAACTACGGCGTGTTCGGCGTGGACGGCTCCACACCGATCATCAACCACCCGGAGGCGGCGCTCCTCGGCGTGGGCCGCATCATCGACAAACCCTGGGTGGTGGACGGTGAGTTGACCGTCCGCAAGGTCACGCAGTTGTCGTTCAGCTTCGACCACCGGGTCTGCGACGGCGGTACCGCAGGCGGCTTCCTGCGCTTCGTGGCCGACTGCGTGGAGCGCCCGGCAGTCCTGCTCGCCGACGTCTGACCAACCCTCCCCCTTTGTTGCCCCGCGCCTGGGCGCACTCCACCCACCAACCGACCGAACGTTCGGCCTGGAGTTCTCATGTCAGCCTTCTACACCCGCCACGCGGCCCTGCTCGAACAGGCGGTGGCCCGCACCACAGACCGCGGCTACTGGACGCCGTATCCGGAAATCCCCAGCGCCTCGGTGTACGGGGCCGGAACGCCGGAGTCGGGCGAGGGGGCCTTCCGCGCCCTCCTCGACCGCCCGTTCCCACTCGACGGGCACCCCAGCGCCGGCACCGTCCCGGCCACGGAGGTGTCGCCGTACGGCTTCCCCCTCGGCATCAGCTACCCGCATCTGGCGCCCGAGGCCGCCGTGGCGATCGCCAAGTCCGCGGCCCCGGCGTGGCGTTCGGCGAGCCCCGACGTCCGGGCCGGCGTGGCGGCCGAGATCCTGGCCCGCCTCAACACGGCGAGTTTCGAGATCGCGCACGCCGTCCAGCACACCACCGGCCAGCCCTTCGTGATGGCCTTCCAGGCGGGCGGCCCGCACGCCCAGGACCGCGGCCTCGAAGCGGTGGCGTACGCCTGGGAGGCGCAGCGGCGCCACCCGGCCACCGCGCGCTGGAGCAAGCCCCGGCGGCGGGGCGGACCGCTGGTGATGGAGAAGACGTTCACCCCGGTCGGCCGTGGTGTGGCCGTGCTCATCGCCTGCAACACCTTCCCCACCTGGAACGGCTATCCGGGCTTCTTCGCGAGCCTGGTCACCGGCAACCCGGTGATCGTCAAGCCGCACCGGCGGGCCGTGCTGCCGCTGGCGATCACCGTGCGGATCGCCCGCGAGGTGCTGGCGGAGGCCGGTTTCGACCCGGACCTGGTGCTGCTGGCCGCCTCGTCGCCCGAGGAGCGCATCGCTCCCGCCCTGGCCACCCACCCCGACGTGCGGATCGTGGACTTCACCGGTTCCAGCGAGTTCGGCGACTGGCTGGAGACCAACGCCCGCCAGGCCGCCGTGCACACGGAGAAGGCGGGCCTCAACACCGTCGTCGTGGACTCCACGGAGGACTACGCCGGACTGCTGCGCAACCTCGCGTTCTCGCTGTCGCTCTACAGCGGGCAGATGTGCACCACCCCGCAGAACATCCTGGTCCCCCGCGACGGGTTCCCCACCGACCAAGGTCCGCGTACGGCCGACGAGTTCGCCGCCGATCTGGGCTCCGCGCTGGACCGCCTGCTCCGCGACCCGACCCGCGCCGCCGCCACCCTCGGCGCGATCGTGAACGGCGGAGTCCTCGCGCGTCTGGAGGAGGCGACCGCCCTGGGCCGTATCGCGCATCCCTCCCGTGCCCTGTCACACCCCGACCACCCAGACGCCGTCGTGCGCACCCCACTGCTGGTCCGGCTCGACGCCGAGGCCGACGAGAAGACCTACACGGACGAGTGGTTCGGTCCGGTCTCCTTCGTCATCGCCACCGACGACACCGCGCACTCCCTGCGCGTCCTGCACGACACCGTACGGCGCCACGGCGCGCTCACCGCCTGCGTGTACGCGACCGGCGAGGACGTGCTGGCGGCGTCACGTGCGACGGCTCTTCAGGCGGGGGTGCACCTGTCGGAGAACCTGACCGGCGAGGTGTTCCCCAACCAGTCCGCCGCCTTCAGCGACTTCCACGGCACGTCGGCCAACCCGGCCGCCAACGCGACCCTGACCGACCCGGCGTTCGTCACCGGCCGGTTCTCCGTCCTCCAGTCCCGCCGCCACGCACCCGACCAGGAGCACGAGGAGCACACCGATGTCCGATGAGGTCTACCTGATCGACGGGGCCCGTACCCCGCAGGGCCGTTACGGCGGGGCGCTGGCCTCCGTCCGCCCCGACGACCTGGCCGCGCTCGTCGTCGGCGAGGCCGTGCGACGCGCCGGGGCCCCGGCCGGCTCCGTGGACGAGGTGATCCTCGGCGCCGCGAACCAGGCCGGTGAGGACAACCGGGACGTCGCGCGGATGGCCGTACTGCTGGCCGGACTTCCGCACACCGTCCCCGGATACACCGTCAACCGGCTGTGCGCGTCGGGGCTCACGGCCGTCGCGTCCGCCGCTCAGTCGATACGTGCGGGCGAGGCCGAGTTGGTCGTGGCCGGCGGGGTCGAGTCGATGACCCGTGCGCCGTGGGTGACGGCCAAGCCGGGCACGCCCTGGGCCCGGCCCGGCGACGTCCACGACACCTCACTCGGCTGGCGCTTCACCAACCCCCGCTTCGCCGCGACGACGACCCTGTCGATGGGCGAGACCGCGGAGGAGGTCGCCGCCCTGGACGGCATCAGCCGCCTGGAGGCGGACGCCTTCGCGCTGCGCAGCCACCGTCGGGCGGTGGCCGCGCGGACGGCGGGCCGCTTCGCGGCGGAGATCGTCCCGGTGCCGGTGGCGGACGGTGAGGTGACCGAGGACGAAGGACCGCGCCCGACCACCACGCTGGAGAGGCTGGGCAGCCTGCGCACCGCGTTCCGGCAGGACGGCATCGTCACCGCGGGCAACTCCTCGCCGCTGTCGGACGGGGCCGCAGCCCTGGTGGTGGCGAGCGGGGCGGCGGTGGAGCGCTACGGGCTGACTCCCCGCGCCCGAGTCGTCACCACGGCCTCGGCAGGGGTCGAGCCCCGCCTGATGGGGCTCGGCCCGGTGCCGGCCACCACCAAGGCCCTGGAGCGGGCGGGCTGGACGGCCGAGGACCTCGACGCGATCGAACTCAACGAGGCCTTCGCCGCCCAGGCCCTCGCGGTCATGCACCGGCTGAAGCTCGACCCTGACCGCGTCAACACCGACGGCGGCGCCATCGCCCTCGGCCACCCCCTCGGCTGCTCCGGCGCCCGCATCCTGCTCACCCTGCTGGGCCGACTGGAACGGGAGGGCGGCCGGCGAGGCCTGGCGACCCTCTGCGTCGGGGTCGGACAGGGCGTGGCCATGCTCGTGGAACGCATATGAACACGCGCGACGAACCGGCGCACGAGACGCCGCCGGACGTGAACGCGCCGTACGGGAAACCGGCGTACGAGACGCTGTCGGTCGAGGAGCGCGAGGACCGGGTCGTCGTCACCCTGCACCGGCCCGCCGCCCGCAACGCGATCAACGGCCGCATGATCTCCGAACTCCACAGCGTGTGCGAGGAGTTGGAGGGCTCCCCGAAGCTCCTGCTGCTCACCGGGCACGGCGGGGTCTTCGCCGGCGGTGCCGACATCGGCGAACTGCGGCGGCGTGGCCGGGACGAGGCGCTGGAGGGGATCAACAGCCGCCTGTTCGAGCGGGTACGCAGGCTGCCGCTGCCCACCCTGGCCGCCGTGCCGGGCTGGGCACTGGGCGGCGGCGCCGAGTTGGCGTACGCCTGCGACCTCAGGATCGCCGGGACGGACGCGGTCTTCGGCAACCCCGAGCCGGGCCTGGGCATCCTCGCCGGCGCCGGTGCGTGCTGGCGGCTACGCGAACTGGTGGGCGAGTCGGTGGCCAAGCAGCTCCTGCTCGCCGGGCGCACCCTCGACGCCCGGGCCGCACTCGCCTGCGGGCTGGTCATGGACGTCGTACCGGCGGACCGGCTGACCGCCGAGGCGCACGCGCTGCTCGACCGGATGGCCCGCTCCTCGGCGCTCGCCCTGCGGCTCACGAAGCTCGTCACCGACGCCTCGGGGGCCCACCCCGTGGCCGACGACCTCGCCCAGGCGGTGCTCTTCGAGAGCCCGGACAAGGAGGAGCGCATGACGCGCTTCCTGGAGAAGAAGGGAGGCCGGGCATGACCTCGGCAGCAGCACCACCGCCCGTGGTGGGGGTGATCGGCGGCGGTCGCATGGGCGCCGGTATCGCGCAGTCGTTCGCGGCCGCCGGGTCGCGCGTGGTCGTCGTGGAACGTGACGGTTCCGCGGCCGCCGCGGCGATGGAGCGGATCGCCACGGGACTTCGGCAGGCGGCCGAGCGCGGAACCCTCGCCGGGCTGTCGGACCTCGGCGTGCCGGACCGGGTAGCCGTGGTCTCCTCGGTCGACGAACTGCCCCACGACGCCGACCTGGTCGTCGAGGCCGTGCCGGAAGTCGCGTCCCTCAAAGTCGAGTTGCTTGCCGCCGCCGAGGACGTCGTGCACGACGGATGCGTACTGGCCAGCAACACCAGTTCCCTGTCCGTCACCGAACTCGCGGCCGTGCTGCGGCATCCCGGACGGTTCCTGGGCATGCACTTCTTCAACCCCGTGCCCGTCTCCGGCCTCGTCGAACTGGTCCTGGCCCCCGACACGAGCGAAGCGACCCGCACCGCGGCGGTCCGCTGGACACACGCCCTCGGCAAGGAGGACGTCGTCGTCAAGGACTCACCCGGGTTCGCCAGCAGCCGCCTCGGCCTCGCCCTCGGTCTTGAGGCGATCCGCATGGCCGAGGAAGGGGTCGCCGACCCGGAGGCCATCGACACGGCCATGCGCCTCGGCTACCGGCACCCGATGGGCCCGCTGCGCCTCACCGACGTGGTGGGACTCGACGTACGGCTCGCCATCGCGGAGCACCTGCACACGGCGCTCGGCGAGCGGTTCGCGCCGCCGCGGCTGCTGCGGGAGAAGGTCGCCCGCGGTGAGCTGGGCCGCAAGAGCGGTCAGGGGTTCTACCGATGGCAGTGAGCGAGAGACCGTCGCCATCGACCGAACGACCGAAGACGGTGAGCGAAAGAGCGTCGACATCGACCGAAAGACCGCCGACAGTGAGCGAGAGCCCTGCGTCGCACGGTGTCTCGTACGAGGTCACCGATGCCGTGGCCGTGATCGAACTGCGCGGACGCACGGGTGGCAACGCGCTCGACGCACACCTGCGCAGCGCCCTCCTCATGGCCGCCCGACGGCTGACCACGGACGCCCGGCGTGAGGTGCGGGCGGCCCTGATCACCGCTCGCGGTCGCCACTTCTGCGTCGGCCAGGACCTCAAGGAGCACGCCCAGCTGCTGAAGACCTCGCCCGCCACCGCCTTCGCCAACATCCCCGACCACTACAACCCGCTGGTGAAGGAGCTGCACGCGCTGCCGATCCCGCTCGTCGTCGCGGTCGAGGGCTCCTGCGTCGGTGCCGGACTGGGCCTCGCGCTCTGCGCCGACGTGCGCGTGGCTGCCGAGGGCGCCCGCTTCGCCACCGCGTTCGGCGGTGTAGGCCTCGCCTCGGATTCCGGCGTCGCCCGCGCCCTGGCCCGGCAGCTCGGCCCCTCCCGCACCGCCGGCCTCATGCTGCTCGGCGACACCTTCTCCGCACGGGACGCCGAACAGTGGGGGCTGGTGCACCGCGTCGTGGCGGACGGCTCGGCCCCCGCCGAGGGAGTGACCCTGGCCCGCGCGCTGGCCGCCGGGCCCACCGCCGCGCACCGGGAGACCAAGACACTGCTGCGGTCGGCGGCCATCACGGCCCTGCCGGCGGCGCTGGAGCGCGAGTCCGTCGTCCAGCGGCGGCTCGGCACCACCGACGACCACCGCGAGGCCGTCACCGCCTTCCTCGAACGGCGCGGCCCGGTCTTCCGCGGCCGCTGACCGCCCGTCATCCATGAACGGAGCACCCATGTCACCGAAACCCCCGCAAGAGACACCCATGCGAAAGGCACCCAGGCAAGACACACCCGCCTCCATGAACATGTCCTTGTTCGAGGACACCATCGCCCGTGACCAGCGCATCGAACCCCGCGACTGGATGCCCGACGCCTACCGGGCCACCCTCGTCCGGCAGATCGCCCAGCACGCCCACTCCGAGGTCATCGGCATGCAGCCGGAGGGCGAGTGGATCACCCGGGCACCCTCGCTGCGCCGCAAGGCGATCCTCTTCGCCAAGGTGCAGGACGAGGCGGGGCACGGGCTCTATCTCTACTCGGCGGCCGAGACCCTCGGCGCCGACCGCACCGACATGACGGAACGGTTGATCGACGGCCGCCAGAAGTACTCGTCGATCTTCAACTACCCCACCCGCACCTTCGCCGACGTCGGGGTGGTCGGCTGGTTCGTGGACGGAGCGGCCATCTGCAACCAGGTCCCGCTGTGCCGCACCTCGTACGGCCCGTACGGACGTGCCATGGTCCGCGTCTGCAAGGAGGAGTCCTTCCACCAGCGGCAGGGCTACGAACTGCTGCTGACGATGATGCGCGGCACCGACGAACAGCGCGCCATGGTGCAGGACGCCGTCGACCGCTGGTGGTGGCCGTCCCTGATGATGTTCGGCCCGCCCGACGACGACTCCCCCAACTCGGCGCGCTCCATGGCCTGGAGGATCAAGCGGCACTCCAACGACGTCCTGCGACAGCGCTTCGTCGACATGACCGTCCCTCAGGCCGAGAAGCTGGGCGTCACCCTGCCCGACCCGCACCTGCGGTGGAACGAGGAACGCGGCCACCACGACTTCTCCGCCCCCGACTGGGACGAACTGAAGCGGGTCGTCTCCGGTGCCGGACCGTGCAACGCCGAGCGGATCGCCCGTCGGCGGGCCGCCCACGAGGAGGGCGCCTGGGTACGGCGGGCCGCCACCGCGCACGCCGTCAAGCGGACCGCCCGGCTGCGGGAAGGAGCGGCGGCATGAGCACGACGAGCACCGGCGACTGGCCCCTGTACGAGGTGTTCGTCCGCGGCAAGCGCGGGCTCAACCACGTCCACGTCGGCTCCCTGCGCGCCGCCGATGACGACATGGCTTTGCTGCACGCCCGCGATCTCTACACCCGGCGCAACGAGGGCGTGAGCATCTGGGCCGTGCGCTCGGACACCGTCGCCGCCTCCTCGCCCGACGAGAAGGATCCCTTCTTCGCGCCCAGCGGCGACAAGGTCTACCGGCACCCCACCTTCTACGACATCCCCGACGACGTCCCCCACATCTAGGAACGTCCGACGAGACGTCCGACAACCCCCAGGAACATCCAGGAGCAGCGCATGACCGAAGAGGACCTGTACGTCGACGGCGAGGGCTCGCGGTGGGCATTCGGCACCGGGTTCACCGACCCGCTGCACGGCGTCGACCAGACAGTGCCCGACGGGGTGGACGCAGAAGACCTCGCCGCCTGCTGTCTGGCGCTCGGCGACGACGCCCTGGTGACCGCGCAGCGCCTGGCCGAATGGTGCACCCGCGCCCCGGAGTTGGAGGAGGAGCTGGCGCTGGCCAACATCGGACTCGACCTCCTCGGCCAGGCCCGTCTGCTGTACGCCAGGGCGGGCCGGGCCGACGGCACGGGCCGTGGCGAGGACGCGTACGCCTACTTCCGTGATCCGGAGGACTTCCGCAACATTCGCCTCGCCGAACTGCCGGGAGGCGACTTCGCGTTCACCGTCGCCCGCCTGCTGGTGCTGTCCGTCTGGCGGCTGGCCGTGTGCGAGGCGCTCGCCACCGCACCCGACCCGGTGCTGGCCGCGATCGCCGCGAAGAGCGTCAAGGAGCTGGCCTACCACCGTCGCTGGGCCGCCGAGTGGACGGTCCGGCTCGGGGACGGCACCGACGAGTCCGCCGCACGGATGCGGGCCGCGTTGGACGAACTCGCCCCTTGGCTCGACGAGTTGCTGTCGGACGGTACGGCCGCACGCCTCGGCGCGGATCCAGCCGCCGTAGCCGCGCGGACCCGGCTTGAGCTGTTCCACGTGCTCGCCGACGCCGGGCTGAACCGCTCCGCCGAGGTGTCCCCGCTCGACCCGCCGGCGTCCGCGGTCGCGGGTTCGGGCAGGAACGGTCAGCACACCCCGCACCTGGCGCCCCTCCTCGCCGAACTGCAGAGCGTCGCCCGCGCCCATCCGGACGCGTCGTGGTGACGGCGTCCGCGGAGCGGGCGTTGCGGATCGCCGCGGAGGTCCCCGACCCCGAACTGCCGATGCTGACGCTCGCCGACCTCGGGGTGCTGCACGGCGTCGAGGTGACGCCGGAGGGAACCGTCGTCGCACGGCTCACCCCGACGTACGCGGGCTGCCCCGCCGTGGCCGAGATGCGCGCCGAGGTGGCGGCCCGGCTGTTGGCCGCCGGCTTCGCCGACGTTCGGGTGGTCACGGTGCTCGACCCGCCGTGGACCACCGACCGGATCACCGACGAGGGCCGCCGCAAGCTGACGGAGCACGGCATCGCACCGCCCGGCCCACGCAGCGCGCCGGGTCCCGCACCGGCCCGGACCTGGCTGAGCCTGACCGTCAAGCCGCCCGAGGTTCCCTGCCCGCGCTGCGCCTCGGCCGACACCGAGGAGATCTCGCCCTTCGCCGCCACCGCCTGCACGGCACTGCGTCGGTGCCGCACGTGTCTGGAGCCCTTCCCTCACGTCAAGGACCTGCCATGACTCCGTCCCCTGTTCGGTCCCACCGTCGCCCCGGCTTCCACGCCCTGCGGGTGTCCGCCGTGGAACCGCTGTGCGCCGACGCGGCCGCTCTCACCTTCGACATCCCCGACCACCTGGCCGCCGAGTTCGCGTTCCGGCCCGGTCAGTGCCTCACCGTGCGCCGCGAGATCGACGGTCACGACGAACGACGCTCGTACTCGATCTGCTCACCGGCCGGTACGGCGCCGCGCATCGGCGTCCGCGTGGTACCGGGCGGCTTGTTCTCCTCCTGGCTCGTGCACGGCGTACGCGCCGGGGACACCCTGCAGGTCATGGCCCCGGCCGGTGCGTTCACCCCGGATCCGGCCAGTACCGGCGGCTTCGGCCACCAGGTGCTCGTCGCCGCCGGGTCCGGTGTCACGCCGATGCTGTCCATCGCCGCGTCCGTCCTCGCCGCGGACGAGGACGCGCGGGTCACGCTCCTGTACGGCAACCGGCGCTCGGGCACCGTGATGTTCGCGGACGAACTCGCCGACCTCAAGGACCGGTACCCGGCCCGTTTCCAGCTCGCCCACGTCCTGTCCCGCGAGCCGCGCGAGGCCGAGGTGCTCTCCGGCCGCCTCGACACGGCGCGGCTCACCGCACTGCTGGGCGCGCTCCTCGACGTCCGGGAGGTCGCCCACTGGTGGCTGTGCGGCCCGCACGGCCTGGTGCGCGACACCCGCACGCTGCTGACCGCGCTCGGGGTCCCGGCGGACCGTGTCCACCAGGAACTGTTCCACGCGGACGAGGATCCGCCCACGCCGGCCACCACCGACCGCGAAGACACCACCGACCGAGGCCCCGAGAGCGAGGTCACCGTCGTCCTGGACGGCCGGGCGACCACGTTCGCCGCGCCACGCCACCGCAGCATCCTCGACGGCGCCCAACAGGCCCGGCCGGACCTGCCGTTCGCATGCAAGGGCGGCGTCTGCGGAACCTGCCGCGCGCTCGTCACCGACGGCGACGCCGACATGCGCCGCAACTACGCCCTGGAACCGGCTGAGGTCTCGGCAGGCTACGTCCTCACCTGCCAGACCTATGCCGCCTCCGACACTCTCACGGTCGACTTCGACAGGTGAGAGTGTCGGAGGCAGACCCGGCCCATCGAGGAAGAAGGCTCGTGCGGTTGGCCGAGGCAGACACGAACGCCCTGGTACGCCGTCGCCTCACGCATCGAGCCACGCCCGCGCCCTTCCGCGTCAGCTCACTGTGACGGTGAGTCCGGAGTCCATGCCGTCACCAGGTCCAGGAGGCCGGGAAAACGGGCGTTGAGGTCGTCGACTCGGACGTGGCTGCGGCGTTCCAGGCCGTACTGGCGCCGGCGGGTGATGCCCGCCTCGCGCAGGGCGCCTCGTTCGTGCTCTCGTTCGGCCCCTCGCTGCTGTCCGGCCTGCTCGGCACCACCAGCCGGATCGTCGCCGGGGCCATGGCGTTCGTCATGGCCTCGCCGCCACCGGCGTGCAGTTCGCGGTCCAGAAGCTGCGCCGGCGCACGATCCTGATCGCTGGGGCGGTCAGCACCACCGCCAGCATGGTGACGCTCATCATCGCCGTGCACATGTCGTCGGTCCCCGTGCTCATCGCCTCCGCGCTGCCGGCCGGCGCCGGCCAGGGCATGGGCCAGCTCGGCGGACTGTCCCTGCTCAACTCCACTGTCCCACCAGAGCGGCTGGCCGAGGCCAACGCGGCGCTCAACGTGGGCGGTTACGTTCCGGCGGGCATCCTGCCGGTGCCGGCCGGCTACCTCAGCGACGCGGTGGGACTGACCACCGGAGCGACCATCTTCGCCACCGCCCTGATGAGCCTTGCGGTCATAGGCGGCCTCGTGGTCCTCGCCAGTCGGCGCCGGGTGCCCGAACCCGCCTGACACGGCCCGGCACCGGCTGCGGCGATCCGGGCATCCGGCCCGGCGGCCGGCCCGTATGACAGCCTCGGCGATCATCACCCCCCTGCGCACTGCGGCATCGGCCGCGACGCTGCTGCTCGCGTTCCTGACAGCCGGTGGAGTCAACGCATGGAGCCTGCACCGATCCCGGAGCGCTTCACGCTGGGCGGGTTCGGGCTCGGTCAACCAGGATGAGTGGATGCAGCAACCTGCCACCCTCGAAGCAGGGGCCGAGGCCATGCTCGCCCGGAAGTAGTCCTCCGGGGGACCGGTGCCGCCATGCGGGTGTGGCCTGCTTGACCGGCCGGGCCGCCACCCGCAGAGTCGAGATGCGGCACCGCAGCAGCGCCGCCTTCCTCCGCCGACCGGTCCGTCCGTCCAGGTGGCAGACGGCCCTGATATCCAGGAGCGACTGATCCGATGGTCTTCGACCTGGTTGTGATCGGTACGGCCGTCACCCTGGGGCCTTTGCACAACAGCGCCTTCATTCTGCTGCTCTCCTCGCGGCGCGGCATTCGCCAGGGCCTGGCCTTCCTGTTGTCGTGGCTGGCCAACCTGATCGTGGTGATCGCCTGCGTGGTGCTGCTGACCGGCGGTCAGCCTCCGGCCCGTCACAGCGTGCCCTCGACCGCCGCGATCGTTGCGAAACTCGCCATCGGCCTGGCACTGGTGCTGTACGGCGCATACCGCCACCGTCGACCGCCCCGCCCGCACGGCCCGCCACGCTGGACCGCCCGGATCGACAACGCCTCCCCGGCCACGGCAGCCGGCCTGGCATGGCTGCTGCAGCCCTGGGCACTGGTCGGCGTCGGCGCCGCGACCGCCGTGGACGCGAACCTCTCCACTCTCGCCGGCTGGCTGGCCCTGACCGGCTACTGCCTGCTGGCCACACTGAGCCTCATCGTCATGGAGATGTACATGGTCCGGGCGCCCGCGGCCGCGAACGCCCGGTTGAACGCCCTGCGGAGCTGGCTGGAGCAGCACCAGGAACAGCTGATCGTCACGCTCTCCCTGCTTCTCGGCCTGTGGCTGACGGCCCGGAGCATCGTCGAGCTGGTCGCCTGACACGGACGGCTGGCTGATCTCGTCCAGGACACAGGACGTGCCGGAGCCCGCTTGCCGCTGCGGACAGGTACCACCCGCCCGAGATCCCTGCTCCTGTCGACCGCGCTCGTGGGCGGCTTCCCGCAGCTATCAGATCATCACCTTAGAGCTCTGGAACCGGTCGTCGCGCCTGAGCGGCTGACGGGTGAGTAGCGGCGCAGCGAGCAGGTGCGGGGTCAGCGGCTCGCAGCCAACCAGGCGGCGTGCTCCGCACCATGAGCCGACACAAGCTCCCGGCGTGCATCTGCATCACCTTCCACCACCGAACCATGCCCCGGGCGCCCTGCGTTGAGCCCGGTGTGACGGGCTCCGCAGTCCGGATGGCACCGACCAAGGGCCAGCGACGCCACAGCTCAAGGCCCCTGTCACAGTGCGTCAGTAGCCGGTGCCGCGCTTGACCTGGCTCCGCTCGATCCCGTGGGTCGCGCCCTTGTTGTCCAACGTATGACACGCGTCGGCAATGTCCTGGCTCAGGTGATCGATCTGCTCGCGGCTCAGAGTCTCCTTCACCAGGGCGCGCAGGATCTTCACGCTCTCCGCGTTGGGCGGGAGCGTGTATGCCGGCACCATCCAGCCCCGCTCGGCCGAGAGTTGCCAGGCGATGTCGGACTCGTCGTACGAGTGCTTCCCGGCGAGACGGAAAGCGACCAGCGGCAGTTGCTCGAGGTCGCTCCCGATCACTTCGAAGCGGCCGCTGCTCCGCAGGTTGTCCGCCAACGCGCGGGCGTTCTCCTGCATGATCTTCATGACGTAGGTGTAGCCCTGGCGACCGAGCCGCACGAAGTTGTAGTACTGCGCGAGCACCATCGACGCACCGGTGGAGAAGTTCAGCGTGAACGTCGCGTCGGTCTTGCCCAAGTAGTTCTCGTAGAACACGAGGTCCTCGGCCAGGTCGGACTCCTCACGGAAAACCAACCATCCGATGCCGGGGTAGACCAGGCCGTACTTGTGTCCCGAGACGTTGATCGAGCGGACCTGCTCAAGCCGGAAGTCCCACTTCGAGTCCGGGTAGAGGAACGGCCACACGAAAGCACCGCTGGCACCGTCGACATGAATCGGGATGTCGAGGTCCCGCTCTTTGCGGACGTCCCGCAGGAGCTTGTCGATGCCGACGACATCGTCCTTGTGGCCGGTGAAGGTGGTGCCGAGGACGGCGACGACGCCGATCGTGTTCTCGTCGAGGTGGGGCTCCACGTCCTCAGGGCCGATCGTGTACTTGCCCTCGGCAAGCGGCACGATCCGCGGCTCGACGTCGAAGTAGCGGCAGAACTTCTCCCACACGACGTGGACGTCTCCCCCGAAAACCAAGTTGGGCCGGTCGGTCGAAAGGTTCGCTGCCTGGCGGCGCTCGCGCCACTTCCACTTCAGCGACAGCGCACCGAGCATGATCGCCTCGGACGAGCCCTGGGTCCGGCATCCAGTCGTCCTGCCCGGCGCGTGGAAGAGGTCGGCGAGCATACGCACGCAACGCTGCTCGATCTCGGCGGAAATGGGGTACTCCGCATGGTCGATGAAGTTGCGGTGGAGGTTCTCGGCGATCAGCCGTTGCGCCTCCGGCTCCATCCAGGTGGTGACAAACGTGGCGAGGTTGCGCTGCGGGTCGCCCTCCATGGCGAGATCCACATCCACGAGCCTCATGGCGTCCGTCGCGGCCATGCCTTCCTCGGGGAAGGTCTCCGAGGGAGCGGGCGCGGTCAGGAATCGGTTACCGAAAAGAGCGGCATCATCGCGCTTGGTCATGCAGCGATTCAAACAGCGCCGGAGCCTACTGCGGCCAAGGGACACACCGAGACGACGGAACCCCACGCCGGTCACGAACGGGACCCGGCGCGGAGTCGCTGACAGCCCCTGGGCCGCAGCGTGATGAGACGGCGACGTGATTCCTTCCACGCTGGGGCACTCCGCGCACGCTCTGAGCCGCAGTACGTCCGGGTCGGATCATCCGGTGATCATGCGTCTGCTGTTGATCGTCGCACCGCGGGCCACGTGGCGGCCTACAGGCACGATGGGTCAAACTACCCCTCGATCAGGTGCTGCGGTCCTGGTGGTTGTGGCTCAGGCGAACCCGTCGACGCATCGGCTGGGAGCATCGCGCAGCGCGGCGTGTCGGAGCTTTCGACCTGCCCGCCCCGCTCCGCCCGGGCGACATGCCGCGTGCGGGATGCGGCATGTCGCAGAGGGTCGGCGGGACGGCGTTTCGCCCGTCCTCGGTCCTGCCTGGGGTTCTAGGCTCGGGCCGTGGGGCAACCTGAGCAGTGTGCCGAAGGCGCGGGACCGTTCACCACCCGGCTCACCTGGCACCTTCCCGACGGCGGTACGGCCGTGTGGGAGTCCCGGCTCGCGCGGCGGCGTGGGGTGCTCTCCGTCCGTCCCGTCAGCGCGGCGGCCCCTCGTCACATCCGTGCGGACGCCGTTTCCCGCACCCGGCTGCGCCGACTCAACGCCATTGCCGCGATCGCCTTCGTCATCGGAGGGGCCTTGTTCGCGGCAGGCGCTGCCAACGCCCAATTCGGTTCCGGCGACGCCACCGAGTGCGCCTCGATCTACTTCGCGGGCGGCCTGTTCTTCACCACCGGCGGGTACGTCTCGCTGCTCCAGGTGATCAACGCACCCCGCCACGCCGCCGGCGGCGAAGGGCGGTTGGTCACCCGTCGCTGGCAATGGTGGAGCTACGAGCCGGCGCGGGTCGACTGGCTGAGCACGTTCGTCCTCTTCGCGGGCACGCTCGTCTTCGCCGTCGACCTGCTGGACTCCTTCCTGCGGGGTCTGACCGTCCAGCAGGTCAACCGGCTGATCTGGACGCCCGACGTGATCGGCTGTGTCCTCTTCCTGTTCTCCGGCCACCTGGCCTTCGTCGAGATCTGCCACGGCAGGCTCTGCGTCCGGCCGCACAACATCGGCTGGTGGATCGTCGCCGTCAACCAGCTCGGGTCGGTCCTGTTCATGGTCTCGGCGCTCGCAGCATTCACTCGCCCTGCCACCGGCAGTCTGGTCAACGCCGACATCGCCAACTGGGGCACCCTCACCGGCGCCCTGTGCTTCTCCCTCGCAGGCATCCTCCAACTCGGCGAACACTCGTAGGGCTCGTAGGGCTCGTAGGCGAGCTGACACCGAGCAACCGCCTCACCGGCCCGCCCGGTTCCGACGGCGTCGAAGGGTGGGGAAGTCAGGCATGTCGGCCGCGCCTATGGCCTTCCCCACTTGGTCGGCGCCGACCAGGTCTGCCCTCTTCGTCAGCTAGGTCAAGCGGCCATGCCGGAGGCCGACGGCATCAGCCCCACCCGGTCGGCGACCGGCAAGCGGTGACGGCGAGGAGGCCACCAGGCGCCCGGCTCAAACCGGAGGCGGTCGCCGCGGCCGTGGGGGGCTGCCCGAAACCGTCCCAGACGTCGGCGGAGAGGCGAGAGGGTGCGTCCCCGCGGCGCTTCCCTCAGGGGACTTCCGCGCCGTAATGGCGCAGCGCGCCCCTCAGCTCCACCCAGGTCCGCGGTCAGCGCCTGCACAACCGGGACAGCTCCGCCATCTGCTGCAGAACCACGGGTCCAGCTCCTCCCGCAGCCGTCCCGGGCAGCGCACATGGATCACCGTGAGCACGCGAGAGGCGCAAGGCGTAGATCATGAGCATAGAATCAAAAGTATGTTCGATGAGCTGCCGCCCGACCTTGATCGCCTGCACACCTTGCGGGTGTGGCACGCCATGTGCCTGGCGCGCATCGACAGCAAGATCGCAGCCGTGCGGAAGCGGCAGGCCGAAGCGGAGCACGGCCGCAACGGTCGGCCCCAGCCACCGGAGTGGGTCGTCGAACTCGGCATCGGCATCGAACGCCCGCCCGTCCAGATCCATGTCGGCGACTGTCACATGACAGGCGTACGCTGCCGCCCCGTCCAGCGCGACGAAGCCCGTCGGCTGCTCGCGGCGGGCTTGCGGGCCTGCACCCACTGCCAGCCCGACACCGCGCTGCAAATCCTCGACTTATCCGCCCGCCCGGTCTCCCTTGCCAGCGGCGCGCCGATCGAACATCTGCACAAGCTCATCGTTATGTTGCGTTCGCGGTGATCCACCCACATCACTTGAAACCGGACCCGCCCATGACCAGCACTCCCCCGCCACCGATCACCGAGCCGGACCCGTCCACCTTCGCCTGCTCCGGCAGCCTGGTCGGCCCCTGCTCCGGATGCCAGCGGCCCACCCACAAATACGGCAGCGGCGGTAGCCCTCTGTGTCAGTGGTGCATGGGCCCCGTCCGCGAGAAATGGGGGCCGACCGTCCGCTACACCAACACCCGCGCACAGGGATGATTGCGAAGACTGAAGCAGCGGGGTGCGTAACTAAAGCCGGGGGAGCCCGCGAAGGGCCGGGCCCGGCAACGCAGGACTGGAGGTGCCGAGCCGCGCACAGCGCCCCGGCACCTCCAGCGCACGCGCCGTCGAGCGCCGATCGGTCACGGCCCGACGAGCTCCTCGGAGCAGGCCGTATGGTCAGAGCCGAACGCGCCTGGGGCGATCCGAGTCGAGGGGCCGGCGATCCGCTGGGACACCTGACACGCCCCCGCGCCGCTGCCACCGTTTCCGATCTGGATGAGGGGCAGTCCCAGGAGCGAGAAGTGAGTCCCGTCATCCTGGCGCGGCCACGCTGAGTGACGGCCTACCTGGTTCGGACGGGGGTAACGCCCCGAGGCCCGGCTTCTGCGTGTCAGGGCCCTACGACTGGTTCGGCTCGCTTGCCTATGTCCGCTCGGCCTACTTCTGACAGGCCCCATGGCCATAGCCATAGCCATGGCGACGGCGACGGCGATGGGAAGGCACCAGGCACTCGCAGGGTGCGCCACACTGCTCGCGCTCGTAACCGCCGGTGACCTGCTGTCTCCTGGCCTTCGTCGGTCGCATCCGGGTCGAGCCGGTCATCATCCATGACCAGGCAACACCGCAGGCCCTGGCTCTGGCCCGGTCATGCCGCCGGGGCGGTGAACGTTCGCCGACGTCCCGGCGACCTGCCGTCGCCGCGCCGCACTCGACGCCGCGGCGACCTGCAGGATTTCGTGCCGGCCTCATGCCCAAGACGGGCCCGAGGCCGGCCCCAGGTCAGGCGGGGGTGATGTTCTCCGCCTGCGGGCCCTTCTGGCCCTGGGTGATGTCAAAGGTGACAGCCTGGCCTTCCTGCAGCTCGCGGAAGCCGGAGGCGTTGATGTTGGAGTAGTGCGCGAAGACGTCCGGTCCGCCACCGTCCTGGGCGATGAAACCAAAACCCTTTTCGGCGTTGAACCACTTCACGGTTCCGCTGGCCATGCTGGTGCCTCTCAGTCGATGTCAGGAACCGCACTCCGCGGCCCTGGAGGTGATCGCCCTGGTCCGGCACTGCACAGCAAAGCGCCCGCGCCTAAGCGCGGGCAGGTACTGCGAACCACGACAGCTGCTGATGACGCTACACGGGGAAACCGGCCCTCACCAGAGAGCAACAGCCATCAGTGCACACCGAATTCGGAAGGACTTCGTCTGAGAACCAGTGACACGACTTCGTGGTCCCAGCGCTGGACCGCTCACACTGGGCCGCCTGAGTGCCCGCGATACTTGGGCGATGACGGTCACGAGGGCACTGCGACACTCGAATGGTGGGCCAACCGATCGACCCTGCTTGGGCAGGATCGGTGTGCGATTCACAGTCCCCGTCACCGTAAGCGACTGGACGTGCGACGCGGTCCTCGACCCTCCCCTGTCAGCGGAGGACCGGGAAGGCTTCGACTTCCTGATGGAACTCGATCCGATGTTCACCCTGCGCTTCGACGACAGAAGCGCGTTCCTGGTCAACGTCGTCGCAGCAGGAGACGACGGACGACGCGTCCTCACGGCCTACCGGACAGGTGGGCAGACCGCGTGATCGCGGATGATCCCGTAGACGATGGGGCTCATCCCCCTTGATCGCTCCTGCGCGCGGCGGGCCGTGTGCCCTGACGTTCCCTGCCCTCGTCACGGGCTTGCTGGAAGGCCTCGGAGATTGTCTCCGCGGCACCGGACAGGGCTCCCTTGGTCTTGCCGCGGGCGCCTGACTCCGTGAGTTTTCCTGTGAGCTCCGTGAGCCCGGCCGGCTTGCGTGGCCCCGCTTCCAGATCGAGACGGTTGCATGCCTCGGCGAAACGCAGGTACGTGTCGACGCTGGCGACCACGATCCGAATGTCGATCTTGAGTATCTCGATACCGACGAGGGACACCCGCACGAACGCGTCAATCACCAGCCCGCGGTCGAGAATGAGTTCCAGAACGTCGTAAAGGCCACTGGAACCTCCTCCGCCACCTTGCTGTGTCGCCACCGTCATCCCGACCAGCCCCTGCCATCTGTCTCCGTGTGGTCCCGTCGACGCTGCCCCTCGCTGCGACGCAGGCTTTGGGTGCGAGTAGCCCCTACCACCCACGATCAAACGCACGTCCGAGACCAAGGCGAGGCGGGCCTGCGGCTGACGGGCGTGTCTGCCGGACGACGCAATGTGGCGCCGGTAACCGGCCGGGGGATGCGTCGAAGGCCTTGACCGGCAGGACGGAACCCGTTGCCATCGCGTCCTTACAGGCCACGCCTCCGGGCACTTTGTGATCTGGTGCTACGGGGGGACCATGGAAGCCGACGTCGTGTGCAGGCGTCGTCGGGACGCGCTCCGGGCCGACGGCGGCTCCTCGGCGCGGGCCTGCGGAAGGAGCGCCCGCGATGAGCGAATCCGAACGGCCTCCCGCGGACACCGGCCTGCCGGAGGATGAACCGACGCAGCCGAGCGGGCTGATGGATCTCCTCGGCGTGACTGCGGTGCTACTCGACGCCGAGGGGCGAATCGTCCTGTGGAGCCCGCAGGCAGAGGAGCTGTTCGGCTACAGCGCCGAGGAGGCGCTCGGGCAGTACGCCGCACGGCTGATGGTTCACCCGGAGCACTGGGACTGGGTGATCAAGAAGTTCGCCGCGGTCATGGAGACCGGCCAGAGCTGGGGCGGCACGTTCCCCATCCGGCGCAAGGACGGCAGCACGCATCCCGTGGAGCTGCGCAACATGCGGCTGATGGACGATCGCGGCGACTTCTACGCCCTCGGGCTGGGCACGGACTCTCCCATGCTGCACGAGCTGGAGCGGGAAGTCGCCCTGTCCACCCGGTTGATCTCCCAGTCCCCCCTCGGGGTGGCGATCCTCGACACCGATCTGCGGTACCTGACCGTCAACCCCGCCCTGGAGCGTATCCACGGCATCCCGGCCACGGAGCACGTCGGCCGCCGCTACCGCGAGATCTGGATCGCCGCCGAGTTCGAGGCGGCCGAGGCCGCGATGCGGCAGGTCCTCGAGACCGGGGTTCCGCTGGTCGACCGATCGCCCATCGTCGGCCGTACACCGGCCGACCCGGAGCACAAGCACGCCTGGTCGATCTCGGTGTACCGACTGGAGGACCCCCAGGGCCGGGTACTCGGGGTGGCCGAGCTGGTGGTGGACGTCACCGAGCGGTACGAGTCGGCCCTGGAGGCAAGCGAGACGCGGCGGCGGCTGGCCCTGATCGCCGACGGCTCCGCACGCATCGGCACCACCCTGAACGTCGAGCAGACCGCCCGGGAGCTGGCCGAGGTCACCGTTCCCGCCTTCGCCGACGTGGTCGCGGTCGACGTGCTCGACTCCGCCCTCGACGAGCACCGCCGCGCCTCCCGTACCGGCGGCCCCGCGGTCTTCCGCGCCCTCGCGGTGAAGGGCGCCTACTCCACCGACGCTGTCCGCGCCGTGGATCCGCCCGGTCACCTCGCCACATACGCAGCCGACCGCCTGGCGACTCGCTGCATCCGCACTGGCCGGCCCGTCCTGGTGCGCCACGCCAACGGGAACGACCTGACGCGCATCGCCCGTGACGACCGCTCGGCGATGCTCTTGGCGCGCGCCGGAGTGCACTCCTACATGGCCGTGCCGCTCACCGCCCGGGGCACCATCCTCGGCTTCCTAGGGCTCACCCGTGCCCGCGATCCACGCCCCTTCGACGAGGACGACCTCGCCATCGCGACGGAGCTGGCCTCCCGTGCCGCCGTGTGCATCGACAACGCCCGAGCGCACCAGACCATGCGCAACGCCGCCGAGACGTTGCAGCGCAGCCTGCTGCCGGACCACCCACCCGACGCTCCCGGCCTGCAGGTCGCCTCCCGCTACCTGCCCGCCCAGGCCGCCTACGAGATCGGCGGCGACTGGTACGACGTCCTCTCCCTGGCCGGCGACAGAACAGCACTCGTCGTGGGCGACGTCATGGGCAGCGGCATCGAGGCGGCCGCCACCATGGGCCGCCTGCGCACCGCCACCACCGCCTTCGCCGACCTGGATCTCGACCCCTCCCAGGTTCTCCAGCACCTCGACACGACCACGTCACGGCTGGAGCAGTACATCGCCACCTGTGTCTACGCCGTCTACGACCCCCACCGCGCCGAGTGCGCCATCGCCAACGCCGGCCACCTGCCACCGGTTCTCGTACGGGGCGGGCGGCAGCCGCGACTCCTCGACCTGCCCACCGGCACCCCACTCGGCGTCGGTGGCGTTCGCTTCGACACCACCACCGTCGGCGTCGCACCCGGCGACCAACTGGTCCTCTACACCGACGGACTGGTCGAAACCCGCCACCACCCCATCGACGAACGCCTCGACACCCTCCTGCGCCTGCTCGACGCACCGGCCGCCACCTTGGAGGAGACGTGCAACCGGCTCCTCGACGGCCTCAGGGAACCCGGGGAGCGCGACGACGTCGCCCTCCTGATCGCCCGTGCACACCCCTTCACGCCCGACCCGGCGCACCACGCCGCCTGAAAGCAGGCGGTCGTACGGACGGACGTGGTCGGCCCGGCTACCGTGCGCGTGCCACTCGGCTGATCCCGGGCACAGCGAAGCGAGTCCAGGACGACCAGTGGTGGCGGAGGCGGTCGGCCTTGACGAGAGCGGCCGGCGGGTGGTGAAGCAGTTGCGCTGCATCTACATCGCGTTGTAGGTCCACGGACGCCGCCATAAGGTCACTTGCATGTCTTTACGTCTTCGTATGCGTCAAGCACTGCCCGAAGCCATGCGCGCCCGTGACAAAGCCGCGGTGAGCGCCCTGCGCGCGACACTTGCTGCGCTGGACAACGCCGAGGCGGTGCCCGTGGGCGAAGCTGATCTCCGCGGCGTGGCCCTTGAGTATTCGCCGGTTGGTGTCGGCACCACGGAAGCAGCGCGGCATGAGCTGAGCGAGCGCAGTGTGGTGGATGTCGTGCGGGCGGA
Source organism: Streptomyces sp. Q2 (assembly GCF_056820935.1). NCBI lineage: Bacteria > Bacillati > Actinomycetota > Actinomycetes > Kitasatosporales > Streptomycetaceae > Streptomyces > Streptomyces sp. Q2. Next base: position 134,581 of record NZ_JBXEJE010000003.1, read on the forward strand.
GGCCGCCGAACGCCTGGACGTCGCAGCGCAGTTGACCGCGCCCGCACACGCTGAGCGAGCCGCGCGGCTTCGCGCGGAGGCCGCCGTGCTGCTGCGCTTCCTCGACGGTCCCGGCACCGCACAGGAAACGGCGCCTCATCGCACGGGAGCGACACAGGAGCGGGGCCAGCGCCACGTACTGCCAGCGCATGATCATCCGCGGGGTCGGATGGACGACTGAACTCGTGCGCGTGATCCTGCACATCGACGAGTCGTGGGTCCTGGAGGTTGCCGAGCGGGCCGGCGGCAGCTGTCGCCATTGAGCGAGTAGAGCTCGGCGTGGTGGACGACGCGGTCGATCATCGCGGCGACGGTGTCTTCCCCGGTCCTCGCAGTGGATGACGTGGGGGACCACCTTGGGGTCAGCAAGGCGACGTCCGAGCCCGAGGTTTCTGCGCGTCTGCCATGACGCGACGCCCTTCAGCGTCTCAGCCCGGGGCTGTCCCCTTCAGCAGGATTCCGCGCCGCTGTTGCGCTCCGCAAGCCGAGCCTCCATTATCAGGATTCCTGTCATTTTAAAGTTGCAGCGATGAACGGACACGCCATGCCATTCAGTCCCCGCATCCAGGCCAGAGGGATCCAGTTGCTGCTCGGCGGCATGATGGCCCGCGTGCACAAGGACCTGCGCTTCACCGACATCCCGAAGCGTGTGGAATCCCTCCGGGTGGAGACCGGCGCCGGAGTCGTGACCTGCACCGTCTATCGCCCGTCGGACACGGCCGGGGCCCTCGCCCCCGTGTATGTCAACTTCCACGGTGGAGGCTTCGTCGTCAGCCGCCCCGAGCAGGACGACCACATCTGCCGCTACATAGCCGACGCAGCCGGCTGCGTCGTGATCAACGTGGACTACGCCGTCGCCCCACAACAACCGTTCCCCGCGCCCGTCACCCAGGCATACGACGTCGTCGCGTGGGTCGCGGCGAGCGGCCCCGCCAACAACTGGGACGGCTCGCGACTTGCCGTCGGCGGACACAGTGCGGGGGCCAACCTGACCGCCGCGGTCTGCCGCATGGCACGAGACCGCGGAGCCTTCTCCCCCAAGCTCCAGATCATCGACTCCGCTCCGCTGAACCAGCTCGCCGACCCCGCCACCAAGCTGTCCCCCATCGCCAAGCCACTGCTCACCCCTCGTCTCATGCGGGTCTTCACCGCCGCCTACGTCCCGGATCCGGCCGACCGTGCTGATCCCCTTGTCTCGCCCGGGCTGGCCGAAGACCTCGCCGGGCTGCCGCCCGCCCTGGTCATCACCGCGGAGCACGACCGTCTGCGCGACGAGGGCGACGCCTACGCCAAGGCGCTGGACGCCGCAGGCGTCGATGTCACCCACCGCGTCTTCGAGGGCGTCGACCACTACTTCACCCACACCGGCCCGGTGCCGGCCGGCAAGGAGGCCATAGAGCTGATGGCCTCCACCCTGCGCACCGCACTCAGCGCCTGAAACGTGAAAGCCCGGGCGCCGCGCGGCGGAGAGTAGCCGACGCCACACCTCCACGGGGGATGCGGCCGTTCTCGACGCGTGGACCGGGCCGGGGCCGTCCTGTGGGTCCGCGAGACGGGCTCTCAGCTGACGCTGGAAAACCCGTGGAGAACGGTAGGTCGAGCGTGTCAACCTGTCACCACCCAAGGGGTGTAGCTCAGAGGCCAGAGCGCCGGTCTCCAAAACCGGATGCCGCAGGTTCGACTCCTGCCACCCCTGCCGCCGGTCACGCCTCCCAGGCCGTCAGTCTCTATGCCTCTGCCGGGACCACCACCGGCCCAGACGTCACGTCACGTGCCGACGTTTTCCTCTCATCCTCGTGGACGACGTCCGGACGTGGAGGCCGAGGCCCCCTTCGGCTGTGCGTGCCCCTGCGGAGCAGGCTTCTGCTGACCGTCGGCTGGGTCCACGGCTGTCTTGCTGCTTACCGCCTGACTACCAAGACCTGCGCTGCGCACAGCTGAGGGAGGGGAAACATGGGCGAGAGAACCAACGGTCCGACGGCCAGGGGGCGAAGCGTCGGGTCGTCGCATCCCGCACTGCGGCACCTCGGCGCCATGCATCTGAGCGGAGCCATACTCCTGCTCACCTTCTTGGTGCCACCCTTCTGGATGCTGGACGCCGGCTACGCAACGCCACCAGGCAGTCCTCTCGCGGATGGCCCCTTCTTCCTCCTCTTCGTTGTACCGCTGGCATGCGCGACCATCCACGTGTCGGTACAAGTTCCGGCTGGGCTCTTGGGAACCCGGCTGGGCAGAAGCCGCACGACTCTGGCCAAGTACGGCAGCGCGGTCGCAGTGGCAAGCGCGCTGAGCTGGCTCCTGCTGTGGGGTCTTGGGTGGAACGACCGGGGTGGCATCGTGCCCGCCTGGGCTGATGCCACACTGCGCGTATCACTCGGTCTGACCGGATACATGTGGGTCATGCGGGCGCAGTCTGGATCCGGCCGGCACGGGCAAGACTGATCACAGGACGCGGATCCTTCTGCGAGGCCAGATGCGGCCGCTGATCTAATAGGCAGTGGACCAGGCTTGTGTGGTGTGGTGGATCCAGCGCTGGATGGTGGCGTTGATGCTGTCGGGCAGGGCGCTGAGCTGGTCGATGGCTTCCCGGTCCTCGAGGTGGGGCGGGACGCCGGCCGTGGTGAGGGCGGCATGCAGGTCAAGCCGCCTCAGGTCACGCGGGCCGACCGCGATGTCGAGACGCTGGGCGGGATTCGGGGGCGTCAGCAGGTAGTCGTCTTCCGTGGACTGCGAGGCCGGCTCCCCCGGGGTAGCAGACTGGTTGCGGGCGTAGGGATCGACGTAGGCCTGCGTCGCGGCGGACTCGAAAACTGTGGCGGTCAAGGGGATCTCCTCGCCTGAGGGGTATTCGGTTCTGCATCCCAGGAGTCGGTCCGTGCACAAGCCGGTTGCAGTACGGGCCTCACATCACGCGGAAGGCCGCATCGGCAGCTCATCCGCCCGTCACATCAGCTCTCCGCACCCGGGTCCTGGTCACCGGAACCACATCAACGCCCTCTCCCGCCGGTTCAAGGCCCAGAGTCCTGGCTCAGACGCCATCCGCTTGACGGATGCCGGAGTGGGCAGCAGCGGCCGGATGACCTGGCATTCCGCCCTCGTCATGTCGGAGGCGTAACACCGCAGCGCTCCGGTCCGTCCGCCGCGTTGTGAACCTGTGCGCGAGGCGGTCCCACGACGCATCGCGCGCTGCAGGCTCGGCAACCTTCTGATCCGTAGCCTGGACTGCTATGCGCCGGGAGCCCGGTACTGGACTTGCCCGGCTGTGCGTAGGGCCTCGATTGTTTCATCGACGCTCAGGAGCACAGTCGTCTCAAAGGAGCTGAGCGCGCCGCCTCCGCTGATCGCCAGCCCGACCGCGGCCATGGACACGTTGTCCGGGGCTTCCCAGAGGTTGTAGCCGTCGTGCGTGCCGAAGGCGTACCAAAAGCCGTGGAGCTTCCCGCCGACGGACTCGATGTACGACTGAGCGGCTTTTGCGCGGTCCTCCGGATGGCCGATCAGTCTGGCCCAGGTCTCCGGGGTGTAGCTGAACCTCGATAGGTAGAGCGGCATCATGCTTCCCTTCGTTCCATCTAGGGATGCCCCCACGAGGCGGGGAAGGCGCCGGCGGCGGCCAGGTATCCCCCGAACGGCCGGGGACGCTGTCTGACACAGCAACAGTGCAGCCGGTCAAAACGAGCGATGGGCGACCGACTTGCGAAGACCAGTTGCGGGAAGCTGAGCAGGTGCCCGGGACCGGGCCTTGTGAGGGCCCTGCTGATGAGCGCGTGGACACGCTTCGCTCGGCGTCCAGGTCCGTGACCGCGCGGGCCGGTCTGTGCGTCGTGGCGGCTGCGGTCTCCTCGCCGGGCACCCGGGCGTGCTGGACATGAGCGGCCCTCACCGCGGCCGCCGCGGCCTTGCGCAGGCTGCGGCTGGCGTGCCGGCCGGCCAGACGGGCCTTCCTGATCCGCCGCAGGGCAGCGGGGTCTCGTTGCCGGTCAGCAGGACCTGGCTGCTCTGACCGCCCGTTGATCCAATCCGTAGCGGGTAGACGGGTCGGCATGATTGAAGTCGTACAGGCTGGACTGTGGGGTCTGGTGGCGGGCTCGGCGCTGTTGCTCGGTGCTGCGCTGGGGTACGGGCTGCGGGTGCCGCCGAAGGTCATCGCGACCGTGATGGCCTTCGGTGCCGGGGTACTGATCTCAGCAGTCTCCTTCGAACTGATCGGGGAGGCATACGAGCAGGCGGGGCTCGCTCCCGCGGCCCTGGGCACCCTCGTTGGAGCACTGGCCTACACCGCGGGCAACGTGTGGCTGGCCCGCCGGGGAGCCCGGCACCGCAAGCGCTCCGGTCACCAGCGGGTGCAGGCGCAGCCGTCCGAGGCCGAGCAGGGTGGGTCCGGGATGGCGCTTGCGCTGGGTGCGCTGCTGGACGGGGTGCCGGAGTCCGCGGTCATCGGGGTGAGTCTGCTGGATGGCGGTGCGGTCAGTCTGGTGACTGTGGCGGCGGTGTTCATCAGCAACGTGCCCGAGGGACTGTCCAGTTCGGCGGGGATGAAAAAGGCCAGCCGCAGTCGGGGCTATGTCTTCGGGGTCTGGGCGGCGATCGCCGCCGCCGGCACGGCATCGGCGGTCCTCGGTTACACGGTGGTCGGTTCCTTCTCCCCCGCCGTGATCGCGGCGGTGACCGCGGTGGCCGCCGGGGCGATCCTCGCCATGATCTCCGACACGATGATCCCCGAGGCGTTCGAGGAGGCCCACCTGGCCATCGGACTCCCTGGCCCGCAAGACGGTGCACGTTCTGACGCGCGGCGGGCCGCGAAAGGGGCGCCCGCCTCGGTCAACCAGACGGTGTCGTCGCCAAGGGCGCACATCATGCAGCCGAGCAAGGGACGACATCCGCAAGCGTCGACGATTCCACACGCGTATCAGCGCAGGCGAGGACGCCGGGTCCAGGGGTGTCGACCCGAGGTGAGGCCAGAATGCGAGATGCCGTCTCTCGTATCGTAAGGTAGTTTCGCGCGACGCCGAGGGTCGCCTCCGCGTTGGCCTTTCAGTCAGGTGGGCTGCCCAGCAGTGCCCACGTCCGGATCGCACCTGAAGTGAGCTCTCCTGATGCGCCGTATCGCCATGTCCGTGGCCGCCACCACGATCTCCGTCTCGCTCGCCGGCTGCGGCGCGCTCAACGCGACGGGGAGCAACATCGACGCGAGCCCGACCAAGGGCAACGACATCACCGTGGGACTGTTGCTGCCTGAAAGGTCGAACCCCCAGTACGAGCAATTCCACTTCCCCATCATCAAGGCGAAGGTCGAGTCCCTCACCCACGGCCAAGGCCGGGTCGAGTACGCCAACGCCGAGGCAGACGCGGGCAAGCAAGCCCGACAGCTGCAGAAGATGATCGACGAGCGGGTCGATGTGATCCTGCTGGACCCCGTCGACGCGCACACCATCGCCGGCGGGGTGAGGAAGGCCAAGGAGGCCGGCATCCCGGTCATCGCCTACGACCGGCTGGCCGAGGGCCCGATCGACGCGTACATCACCTTCGACAACGAACTCGTCGGCGAGGTGCAGGGCCGCTCCCTGCTGGAGGCCCTCGGCGAGCACGCCGGCCTCTCGGACAAGATCGTCATGATGAACGGCTCGGCCACCGACCCGAACGCCATGCAGTTCAAAGCGGGTGCGTTGGCCGTGCTCGAGGGCAGGGTGACGATCGCCAAGTCGTTCGACACGAAGGACTGGAAGCCGCAGAACGCCGAGAAGAACATGACCGAGGCGATCAGCGAGATCGGCAAGAGAAACATCAAGGCCGTCTACGCCGCCAACGACGGTCTGGCGGCCAGCATCGTCAAGGCGCTGGAGGCCGCAGGCGTGACCGACCTGCCGCCGATCACCGGGCAGGACGCGGAACTTTCGGCGGTGCGGCGGATCGTCACCGGCGAGCAGTACATGAGTGTGTACAAGCCGTACCCGGAGGAGGCCGAGAACGGCGCGGAGATGGCCGTGACAAAGGCCCAGGGCAAGGACCTCCTTTTCGACGCCCTCACGGGCGACAGAGTCGACAGCCCCACCCTCAAGGGCATACCCACCCAGCTCGTGCCCGTCCTCGCCCTGACGAAGGACAACATCAAGGACACGGTCATCAGGGACGGCATGTACAAACTGTCCGACATCTGCACGCCCGAACTGGCGGCCGACTGCGCGGCGGCCGGCCTGAAGAAGTAGGAGCAGTAGGTCACGACCGGCCCCAAAATCTCCTCCTTCGCTTCGCGCAACTCGCCAGACCGGTGACGGTGGCCCGGCGTGCCGCGCGAGTTGTGCGACGAGAGCCCACTCCGCCGGGCGGCCCCGAGGCGACGACCGGTTCGCCACGCCCGGCCTTGACGGCGTGGACCGCCGCGTACGCCGTCGTATCGGCTTTTCACGGCCGAGATCGGGCGGCGAACCAGGCGCTCGTCGAGCACATCGCAAACCTCGCGCAGGCCAAGGACGCCACGCCGGGACAGGTCGCGCTCGCCTGGCTGCTCGCGCAGCATCCCTCAATCGTCCCGATTCCCGGAACTCGTCGCACCGCGCGCATCGAGGAGAACATCGGCGCCACGCAACTGCCGCTTTCCGCAGACGAGTTGTCGGACCTCAACGACCTCGCCGGTCGGGTCGGGGTGCGGGGAGACCGCTACAACGAGCACCACATGTCGCTCGTGGACAGGTAGGCCACGGCGGCGGCCTTGGCCGCGGTGCACAGGGTGCGGCGCAGCCGGCATGGGCGGTCCGGCGCTGAAGGCGAGCAGCGAGGCGATGCCGACGATGGTGCCGTCGGCGGCGAGCATGCCGGGCAGCGCGGCGCGGACGAGCTGGACGTGCGCCTCGCTCAGGACGTGGACGTCCTCAGCGCTGCCTTGGCGGGTGGCGAGGTCGGCTGGAAGGGCCTTGACGGCAGCGGCGACCTTACGGAGCTCCTCCGCCAGGTCCTGCAGGCGGTCGGCACGGCTGGCCACCAGGACGACGTCCGAGTCGTCTGCGAGGAGGCGGGCGTAAGCGGCGCCGATGCCGGTGTGGCCGGTCACCGGCGCGCGCATCGCTCCAGTTGGCCGGCCGCACTGTCGGAGGAGCCCGGCTGGCAGTCCTGCGGTCCGGTCAGGACGTCAGGACCTTCTGCTTGGCGTTCTGGAACTCCGCCTCGGTGAGCTCACCCTTGCTCTTGAGCTCGGAGAGCTTGGTCAGCTCGTCCGCATGGCCGCCCGTGCCCCCGCTCGCGGCGGTGTCCCGGATGTACGCGTCGAGCGACTCCTGCCGCGCCCTGGCGGCCCGCTGTTGACGCTCACCCATGTCACGACCCCGGGCGATCAGGTACACGAAGATGCCGAGGAACGGCAGGATGATCACGAAGAAGGTCCACGCCGTCTTCCCCCAGCCGCTCAGCGAGTCGTCGAGGAAGATGTCGCCGATGATGCGGAACAGCAGAGTGATCCACAGGATCCACAGAAAGACCCACATCATCGTCCAGAACGCGCCCAGGAGCGGATAGTCGTATGCCAGATACAGGTTGTCGCTCATAGTCGTCCTCCTGCCTTTGTCGTGCCTCGCGGCACGGCAGTGTCATCTCCGGCCCCCGGTACCGTGGCCCGCCGAGCACCCTCGCGGGCTCGCTTTCCCGACGGGCCGGGCTGAGGCTCGTCGAAGTCGTTGATGTCGAACACCCGATGTCGCTCGGGCGAGGCGAGCAGCCGGAGGTTCACGGCAGCACGGGAGAAGCGGGCGGATGACTGCAGCATCCACCCGTGACGGATGGGTACGAGTACCGGCGGCCGGGCGGCCGACTGCGCCTGGATGCTGTCCACCGGGGGCGGTCGCTTCACCGAGGGCTGGTACTGCGCGTGGGCCGAGCGCGACGTATCCGCCCGGTTGGCCCGGCCCCATGCCGCCCGCGTCTCCGGAAGCCTCCCGCTGACCAGGTCAGCCATGACGCCACCTCCTGGGCGGAGCGGCCCTGGGAAGTACCTGGCCGACCCTGGCCAGGTCCCCGGCCCACTCCCACCGTTCCACATCCCGTACGGACCGGCATCTCCGCCATCGGCGTCGGGCGACGGAACCGGCCGAGGAGCCGTGCGCTTTCTGCGCGTCGGTGCCGGGACCGACCTGTACGACGACCGAGTGCGCCGTTTTTCGCGCCCGAGGTGCGCGACGCAGCCCACAGGAAGAGATTGGAAGTAGCCCGGCAGGCCGAACGCGAACGCGCGGTTGTGCGGGGCCGTACGACACAAGAGGAGCCGGCGATGAGCAGTCATGCGAGTGGGGCTCACTCGCGTGCCGCGTTGCGAAGTTCAACCAGGACCGGTACCGGCATCGGCAGCGGCTGGCTGGTCTTCGCGGGCGTTCTGATGATCTTCGGTGGCCTGATGGCCCTCTTCGCGGGCATCGCCGCCATCGCCGATGACGAGGTGCTCGTCGCCGCCCGCACCTACGTGTTCGAGTTCGATCCGACCGGATGGGGCCGGCTCCACCTGATCATGGGCGTGGTCATCACTCTCGCCGGCGCAGCCCTGCTCCAGGGCGCCACCTGGGCCAGGGTCGTCGGCGTGGCACTGGCCGGACTCGCCATGCTCGCGAACTTCCTTTGGATCCCCTACGCGCCGTTGTGGGCCACCGTCCTGATCGCGATCAACGGCTTCGTGATCTGGGCGCTGTGCGCCGCTCCCAGTCCGTCGGAGCGATGAAGCAGGGGATGGCCCCGGGTCGCGGCCCGAGACAACGGCCGTCTCCGGATCGGAGACACCCATGAAGGATCTCAAGTTCGAGCAGAAGCGCTCGCTGTCACGGCTCGAAGCGGCTGAGCAGCTCACGGCACTCGCAGCCGCGCTGCGAGAAGGCGGAGAGGCCGACCTTGAGCTCAGCCCGGGCACTTTGAGCCTGCGGATCCCCGACGACCTTCGCAGCGAGATGGAGGTCGAGATCGGTGATGGGGAGATCCAACTGGAGATCGAGTTCAAGTGGCCGACCGCAAAGGCCCGGACAGCGCCCTCACGGTCGGACGCGGGCACAAAGGAAGCGACCACGCGAAAGAGCGTGCCCGGCAAGCCAGGGCGCAGCAGTACAGCCACCAGCAGGAGCAAAAGCGCGAAGCGGTCCGCTGCGAAATCGCCCTGAGCCGTGGCGGGACCTCGGTCTGATCACCGCGTGGTGGAGGGCGGGGGATTCATGCTCCACCTGATCGCCCTGGTCAGGACATGGCCGGTGAGCGGTATGGCGACGTCCTCGAGCACGGGGACGCGCGGAAGCCACAGCAGTCTGCGGGCCCACTCCGGGAGGGAGGTCACCGCGTTGGCCGCGAGCAGGGCATAGGCGGGCCGGACGGCGAGCGGCAGCGGTGGGTGTACCAGCAGGAAGCGCGCGGTCGCCCGGCACTCGGGGGTGGCACGGAGTTCCGGACGGTACGCGGCCAGGCGTGCTTCGAGGTCCGCCCGCGTCCGTGGCGGGTCCGGCACCCCGAGGGCCGTCGCCACTTTCGCCGTGTCCGCCACGTAGGCGTCGTAGTCGGTGGGTTCGAGGGGCCGTGCCCCGAAGCGCTCGTGGGCGCGCAGGAAGCTGTCCGTTTCGGTGACGTGCACCCACTCGAGCAAGTGGGGATCGGAGGCCTGGTAGCGCTCGCCCTCCGCTGTCACCCCTGTGACCCGCTCATGGATCGCGCGGACCCGTTCGACGGCGCTGCCGGCGTCTTCGGCGGTTCCGAAGGTCGTCACGGCGAGGAACGTGCTGGTGCGCTGCAGACGCCCCCAGGGGTCGCCGCGGTACCCCGAATGAGCGGCCACGGCGGCCATGGCCAGCGGATGCAGGGACTGCAGTAGCAGCGCGCGCAGTCCGCCGATGAACATCGAGGCGTCGCCGTGCACGACGCGGATGGGCCGTTCCGGTCCGAACCACCGCGGCCCCGGGGTGTTGTGGATGCGAGCCCGGTTCGCAGGTCCGTCCGGCCCCGCGACGCGGCTGAAGAGTGCCTTGCCGAGCCTGTCCCGCACGCCGAAGACCGTGAGGACGTCCCTGTCCATGGTCCCATTCTGCGACGTCGTCGTCCGCGACGGAACAGATGGCGGCGTAGCCGAAGCCTCTCGCCACTACTATCTGACTGTCATGACCATTCCGACCGCGGCCGCGCTTACCTCGACCCGCGGTGGATGCTGTCCGCAGCCGCGGCCGCGCGTGGTTCCGGCCCCGAAACGGTGGGATGACCGCCTGCAGGACCACGGCCTGTTCGTACACCGGGCCGCAGTCCCGCACCCACCGACGGACGAGCCGCCCAGGCATGAACAGCGTGCCCGCGCGGGACAGCGGGGGCTGTGATGCCGCGGAGGTCCGGACGTCCACCAAATGCCGGAGTGCCTCGTGTGAGCGGGCGGACTATGTGGCAGCGATCCTGTATGCCCCTCATGGTCAGACGTGCAACGGGAAGCAGTGGCTCCGTGGTTGTACGACGCCCAGGTGCCGAGGGCACGCATGACCTCCTCGACCTGGACCGGCGCCTGCCATGGCTTCAGCAGGTCGACACCGGGTGCCTGCACCTCAAGGACGCCTGGTCCGACGGAACGCCCGTGCTGCGCCCGCGAACGGTGCTCGGCGCGCACTGCGCACACTGCGCCACGATCCGCCCCAGGCCGGTCGAGGGGTGGCGATGCCCGTGACCACTCGCGCGATCCCGGTGCGCCCCGGACCCTCTCCCCTGTCCGCGCTGCTCGCCGCCGCCCATGGCGGGCCCGCCCTCGCGGTGACCGCCGTCGCGGGCCTGCTCGCGCTCCGCGCCGACCTGCGCCCGCTCAACGCCTTCGCCGTCACCGCGGCGGTGTTCACCGGCCAGCTCACGATCGGCTGGGGCAACGACCTGCTGGACCTCCGTCGTGACCGCGCCGTCGGCCGCACCGACAAGCCGTTGGCCACCGGCGCCCTCGCGGTCAGCCAGGTGGTGACGGCCCTGGTCGTGGCGGCACTCGCCTGTCTCGCGCTGTCCGCGCTGGCCGGCTGGCGCAGCGCGCTGGTCAACGCCACCCTCGCCACCGGTGCGGGCCACGCCTACAACCTTGGGCTCAAGGCGACCGCGTGGTCCTGGGCACCGTACGCCTGCGCGTTCGGGACGCTGCCGTCGGTCGTCACCCTCGCCGACCCCACCCAGGGCTGGGCGCCACTGTGGATGACGGGCGCCGGAGCCACGCTCGGTGTCGGGGCGCACCTGCTCAACACGCTGCCCGACCTCGCCGACGACGAACTGACCGGCATCCGCGGGCTCCCGCACCGGATCGGCGAACGTCGCTCGCGCCTCCTTGCCGCCGTGTTGCTGCCGGCCGCCTCGCTGCTCGCCGTGCTCGGTCCCGCAGGAACGCCCCCGGCGTGGGCGTGGGCGGTCCTCGCACTGGTGACCGTGCTGGCACTGCTCACGCTGGTCGCCCGCGGTCGTACTCCCTTCCGCGCCGCGGTGGCCATCGCCCTCCTCGACGTCGTCCTGCTCGTGGCGGCGGGCTGATGTCGCCCTCACCCGAGCACGTCGACCTCCCGGTGGCAGTCGCCGCCGGCCCAGGGCTGGCCGCACGCCGATCCGGGCCGGCGCGTCGCCCTCCCGGACCGGGTGGACTTCGCCGCCCCGCCATGCCCCGCCGCGCCACCCGGGTCCTCGGGGCCGGGCTGCGCGCCTCGGCCCACCAGCGTGTCCTCGACGGCTTCGTCGGGCTCCGACTCGCCCGGGGGCGACTCACCCCGACCGTCGCGCCCACCACGCCCGACCAGCCGACCACAGGAGCCAGCATGACCATGCGCGTCCTCAGCGTTCGCGGCGCCCTGCCCGAGCACCGCCACCGGCAGGAGGACATCACCGCGTCCCTCACCACCATGCTGGTCGAGGACACCGCCAAGCGCGGCGTCGTGGAACGGTTCCACCGCAACGTGTGCGTCGAGACCCGGCATACCGTGCTCCCGCTGGACGAGTACGCCCGGCTCGAGAACTTCGGCCAGTCGAACGACGTCTTCATCCGGGCCGGCGTCGAGCTCGGCGCTCGCGCGGTCGTCGACACGCTGAAGAGCGTCGGCCTCACACCGGCCGACGTCGACTACATCGTGTCGTGCACGGTGACCGGTCTGGCCGTCCCCTCGCTGGAGGCCCGTGTCGCGGCGGAGATCGGTCTGCGGCCCGACGTCGTGCGCCTGCCCCTCGTCGGTCTCGGCTGTGTGGCGGGCGTGGCCGGTGTCGCCCGACTGCACGACCTGCTGCGCGGTCGCCCGGACGGGGTGGCGGTGCTGATGTCGGTCGAGCTGTGCTCGCTGACACTGCAGCGCGACGACACATCGGTCGCCAACCTCGTGGCCAGCGGGCTGTTCGGGGACGGCGCCGCGGCGGTGGTCGCGGTCGGGTCCGAGCACCCGCTCGCGCAGTCCGACGACCCGGCTCGTCCCGAGGTCCTCGCGTCGCGCAGCCGTCTCTACCCCGACTCGGAGCGCATGATGGGCTGGGACGTGGGCTCGGGCGGGCTGAAGATCGTGCTCGACCCCTCGGTCCCCGACCTGGTGCGCCGTCACATCGGCGACGACGTCCGCGGCTTCCTCGCCGACCACCACCTGACCGGCGACGACCTCGGCTGGTACGTCGCGCACCCCGGCGGCCCCAAGGTCCTCGAAGCACTGCAGGACGCCCTCGGGGTCGACCGGAACTCCCTGGGCGTGACCTGGGACTCGCTGCGCCGGATCGGCAACCTGTCCTCCTCCTCGGTGCTGCACGTCCTGGCGGACACGCTCGCCGACCGCCCGCCCTCGCCCGGTTCCTACGGGCTCATGGTCGCCATGGGCCCGGGCTTCTGTTCCGAGTTCGTGCTCCTGCGGGCTCCGGGTGGTGAGCAGTGAGCAGCGAGATCCTGTTCACCGTCCTGGTCCTGGCCGTCGGCCTGGAGCGGGTCGCCGAGCTGGTCGTGTCCCAGCGCAACGCCGCCCTCAGCCTCGCGCGGGGCGGCGTGGAGGCCGGGCGGGGGCACTACCCGTTCATGGTGGTGCTGCACACGGGTCTGCTCGTCGGCGCGCTCGTGGAGGTGTGGACGCGCCGGCCCGACACGCCGGCAATCCTCGCCTGGTCCATGCTCACCCTCGTCGCGGCCTCGCAGGCGCTGCGGTGGTGGTGCATCGCCACCCTGGGACGGCAGTGGAACACCCGGGTGATCGTCGTGCCGGGCGCCGCGCGCGTGACGGGCGGCCCTTACCGCTGGATCCCGCACCCCAACTACGTGGCCGTCGTCGTGGAAGGGCTCGCACTCCCCCTGGTGGACTCGGCCTGGGTCACGGCGGTCGCCTTCACGGTGCTGAACGGTTTCCTGCTCGCCACCCGCATCCGCACCGAGGACGCCGCCCTGGCACAACTGGCCTGAAGGAGACGCACATGGACCTGCTCGTCGTCGGCGGGGGGCCCGCGGGCCTGGCCACGGCCCTGCACGCGGCGCGGGCGGGACTCGAGGTCGCGGTGTGGGAACGACGCGCCGGAACCGTCGACAAGGCGTGCGGCGAGGGACTGATGCCGGGCGCGGTCACCGCCTTGGCGGCCCTCGGTGTGCGCCCGCCGGGGCACGAACTGCGCGGCATCCGCTACGTCGCCGGGCCGCGCCGGGTCGACGCCGACTTCGGAGCGGGTCCGGGCCGGGGGGTACGTCGCACGACGCTGCACGCGGCGCTGCGTGAGATGGTGCTGGCCGCGGGCGTACGGATCGAGCAGCGCACCGCACACCGTGTCGAGCAGGACGAGGACGGTGTGCTGGTCGACGGCACCCGCGCCGGCCACCTTGTCGCGGCCGACGGCCTGCACTCGCCGATCCGCCGGGCCCTGGGGCTCGAACGGCCACGCCCGGCCCGCCCGCGACACGGGCTGCGGCGCCACTACGAGCTCGCCCCCTGGAGCGACCATGTCGAGGTGCACTGGGCCCGACGCGCGGAGGCCTACGTGACCCCGGTGGCCGCCGGCCTCGTGGGTGTCGCGGTACTCACCACCGCCCGCGGATCGTACGACGACCACCTCGCCGCCTTCCCCGAGCTGCGGGAGCGGCTGGCCGGGGCCGGGCACGCCGGACCGGTGCGCGGGGCCGGCCCGCTCCGCCAGGACACCAGTGCGCGCACCGCCGGGCGAGTGCTGCTCGTCGGCGATGCCGCCGGCTACGTCGACGCGCTGACCGGTGAGGGCATCGCGCTGGCGCTCGCGCTGGCGCCGGCGGCCGTCCGTGCCGTCACCAGTGGTGACGTGCCGGGCTACGAGCGGGAGTGGCGGCAGCTGACCCGGCGCTATCGCTGGCTGACCCGCGCGCTGCTCGGTGCGACGCGGATGCCCCCGGCTCGCGCGGCGCTGGTGCCTCTGGCACAGCGGTTGCCGTGGCTGTTCTCCGCGACCGTCGACGCGCTGGCCCGCCCGGCCGGACAGCATCGGGCAAGCCTGCCGAGTGGATAGCGATCGGCTCGGGTCACCGGCTGAAGCGTTCTCTGACATGCCTGCTCGTCGACGAGCAGACTCGGTTCGGTCCACGAGACCGACATCGCCGGGCGGCACCCGAGCCGCGAGGACGGATTCCAACGCCCGTGCCGAGTGACTTTCTTCGGGCGGCGCCGGCAGGCGAGAGCGCAGGACAACGAGCGGTAAGCGTTGTGGAGTCGAAGACCCGGCCTTACGGTCCGCCGCCGTGTTTCCCGGGCCACCGAGCCCTTTGATGCGGATGCCGATCACCGTCCGGTCTGGCCTTTTCGCGCGGGCGTTCCGCCCCGGGCCGTGGTCAGGCCTCCATGGCGTGCAGGTCTGCGGGCCCCACCTGCACATCAGCGATCACGCGCACTCCGGGGACGGTCCTTCGGGCCAGCCGCCCCGTGAGCAGCGTGGTCAGGGCTTCGTGCAGGCTCTGCTCGTCGCCGGGAGAGTAGGCACGGTCGAGCTCGGCCGCTTTGCGGTCCTGGGTGAGGAAGCGGCGGGTGTTCCGGACGGCGTCCGTACCGCGGGCCCGGACAACCGCGACCGGGTCGACGACCGTACAGCGATAGGTCACCGTGACCGGGAAGTCCAACTCCGAGTCGCGCGCCGCCTGCGACCACCCGAAGAGCAGCTCCACGTCACGGCTCAGGTCGACGACGCTCACGGCCGTGGACCGCGCCGCCGGAAAGGCGTCGGACGCGCCGGCCGTGTACACGTCCCGGCCCTTCCGGTACACGAGGATCTCGTCCGGCTGGACGACCAGGGGCCGCCGGCGCGGCACGCTCCACGGGAGGGACGGCCACAGAGCGCGATGCCGGACGATCGGGTAACGGCGTGTCATGTAGCCGGTCATGGCCGAACTCCAAGGTCAGGGAGGGACCTTCCGGGTGGCGTCGGCGCAGTCAGTACTGCAGCGCCGTCGCCACGTCCCGGCCGATGCGCTCGACGGCGGTGAGGTCGAGGCCGTAATGGACGTAGCGGCCGTTGCGTTCCACGCGTACGAGGCCCAGGTCGCGCAGGGTGCGCAGGTGACGGGAGACCTGAGGGCGGGTCATCTGCAGCCGGTCCGCGAGGTCGGCGGTGGTCATGGCCTGCCGGGCGATCAGCCGGCACAGCCGTACCCGGCGCGGATCGGTGAGCGCGAGCATGCGGCTGCGGGCCAGGGTGACGCCCACCTCCGGCGTGTCGACCGGGAAGTGCACGACCGGCGGAAGACCCGGCTCGTCCTTCACCAGCAGGTGCGGTGCTCCGTACCTGGTGGGTATCAGCAGGACGGGTGTACGGACCGGGGTGATCACCGCGTGGTGCACCTTGTCGAAGACAACGCGTGCGGGTCCGGACAGCCGGGCGCTGGACGTGCTGAGGGAGAGAAGGGCCGCCGCGGGCCCCTCGTCCGCGAGCCGTTGCCGTAGGCGGTGTGCGGCGCGGGTGAGCGTGGGCTCGGTCTCCTGCCACAGAGATCCGAAGAAGACACGACGGCACAGCTCCAGGAAGCCGAGGACGTCCGCGCGCAGTGCCTCGGGGTCGCGCAACAGGTCCTCGGCGAGGGCGAGATGCGGCTCCGGCAGCCCGGAGGCGGCATGGCGCAGTGCGGCGGCCTGCGCCGGGTCCTGGCAGACACGGTCGAAGTCGAAGCCGCGGTAACCGCTGGCGCAGGTGTAGGCGGTGAGCTGGGCGAAGCGGTCGAGCCGGACCCGGTCCAGGGAGTCGTCGAGTCCCGGATAGAAGCCCCGCCACCGCAGCGCCGTCCACAGCGGTGCGAACCGTCGCAGGCCGGCCCGGAAGGCGGGCGGGGCCGAGCGGGTGACCTCTTCGGCCCACGGCGCGTGTTCGGTGTGATGCGCGTGCCCGGTCAGTACGTGCAGGCTCGCCGCGAGCTCCGCGAGCGGCGACACGGCGACGACGAAGCGGTCGGGGGCGGCCCCTTCCAGGATGATCACGACCGACATGAGCTGGAGTGTAGGTCCGCGGCCCGCTCACGTCAGCACCTCGGCTCCGGCCGCGAACTCCGCGCACGCCGCCTCCA
This sequence comes from Streptomyces sp. Q2, assembly GCF_056820935.1. Taxonomy (NCBI): domain Bacteria; kingdom Bacillati; phylum Actinomycetota; class Actinomycetes; order Kitasatosporales; family Streptomycetaceae; genus Streptomyces; species Streptomyces sp. Q2. Next base: position 151,094 of record NZ_JBXEJE010000003.1, read on the forward strand.
ACAGCGAAGGCACCGTGAGCAGTTCGGCGACGACCGCACCAAGTCCCGCCGCCGCTACCTGCGTACGGTCATGGGCGAAGGACGTCGCGGCCGCCGCGCACATCGCCTCCGAGTGACTCGGCGTCCCGGCGGGGGCGACCTGGAGGTACGGATGGATGACGGGCAGCAGCTTCGAGAGGTTGCCGATGTCGGAGGAGCCGGCCGGGCTGTCCCGGTCGCCGGGCTCGATGTCCACGCCGAGCACACGTACCACCTCCCCGAACCGCTCCGCGAGCACGGTGTTGTCGCGGCGCTCCGCATACAGCGGACCGGTCTCGGAAAGCTCCGCCTGCGTCTCGGTGGCGAGCGCCACGCCCACCGCGGCCGCGCGCACCCGTTCCACCAGGGCCCGCGCCAAGGCCGCCGTACGGTCCCGTACGTACAGATCCACGGCGGCGCGGGCCGGGACGACGTTCGGTGCCTGCCCGCCGTCCGAGACAATCCCGTGGATCCGGGCGCTCGGCGGCACGAACTGCCGCATCGTGTCGAGTGCGTTGAGGAACAGCTGGGCGGCGGCCAGCGCGCTGCGCCCCTCCCAGGGCGACTTCGCGGCGTGCGCGCTCACACCGGTGAAGGCGACCCGCAGATGCGCCGCCGCCAGCGCGTGCGCGGCGGTCAGCGAACGGTCACCCGGGTGGAACATCACCGCCGCGTCGACGCCGTCGAACACCCCGGCCTCGGCCAGCCGCACCTTGCCCGCGCCGCCCATCTCCTCTCCGGGCGTGCCGATCACGGCGACCGTGCCAGGATGCCGGGGCAAGGCGCGTACGACTCCGATCGCTGCCGCCACCCCGCCGGCCGCGATGAGATTGTGCCCGCAGCCGTGCCCGACCCCGGGCAGCGCGTCGTACTCCGCGAGGACGGCGACGTACGGCCCGGGCCTCCCGCCGGCGTGCACGGCCACGAAGGCGGTGTCGAGCCCGCCCACCGGAGTCGTCACCGAGAAGCCCGCCTCCGCGAGCCAGCCGGTCAGCACGTCCCGGGCGTGGAACTCGGCGAACTTCAGCTCCGGCCGCCCGTGGACGGACAGGCTCACCTCCTCCATCCGGGGCCGCAGCGCGGCGAGTTCGGCGACCAGGTTCTCCAGCAAGGGCGACGCGCCAGACGCGGCGGACGTGGCAGGCATGGCGGACATGAAGGCTCCCGTCGTACGAGACCGAGGCGACACGCGTTACGCGTCGCGTACGAACGAGACTGCGGCCCGGGCGGCCGGAACGGCGCCGGGTTACCGGTCCCCAGGTAACCCTCACCGGCGTTCCGGGGTACCCGGTGGGACGGAGACGACCACGAGGCGCGTCCCGGAGACGACGGGTCCGTCCTTGCTGGAACCGTGGTCGTGCCGAGTACTGCGGCGCACTCCTACCGGACGCGCGCCTACGGTTCGGAACGGGCCGCCTTCACCCCGCCGAAGGCCTGGCGCAGCAGGGCGGCCCCGAGCGGGGTCAGCGTGTGGAGGACCGCCGGGCCGATCTGCCGGCTGGTCGTCAGCCCGGCGTCCCGGAGCACCGAGGCGTGCCGGCTGGCGGCGGAGAGCGAGACCCCTACGGTGTGGGCGAGCTCTCCCGTGGTCAGGCCGTCCGCGACACTCCTCAGGACGCGCGCTCGCGTGGCCCCGAGAAGGGCTCCCAGGGACGCTCCTTCACCGTGCTGCGGATCCTCCGGCACCGTCGGATGGTTCAGCGGATACGAGAGAACGGGCGGCAGCTCGGCGTTCGCCAGCGCGACGGGAGTGCCCCACGAGAAGTACGTCGGCACGATCCTGAGGCCCCGCCCGCGCAGATGGAGGTCGCGATCCGTTCTGTAGTCCACTTCGAGGACCGGATCGCGCCAGCGCATCCGAGGCCCGAGGCTCGACAGCAGCCCCTGGGTCCCGCCGGTCAGCAGGGCACGGGCGAGAAGGCTCCGGTGCGCGATGATCCCGCTGTCCATGCGCTCCGCGAAGGGCGCGACCGCGACCGCGTGGAAGCGGCGTATCAGCTCGGTGAGTTCCCGCCGCTCGGCTTGGTGCCCCAGCAGCAGGGCCCAGGACGGCACACCGCACACGTGGTCGAGGAGCCGTATCTCGTCGAGTACGTCCTGCCGGGGCAGGCGCAGGATGCCGTCGAGGCCCGTCCGCAGGCCGCCCTCGGACTCCAGGGGCGTCAGGAAGTCGGGCAGGTAGGGCCCGAGCGGATACAGGGCGAACAGCACCTCCCTCACGGGCCGGGCCAGTCCGGCCGCGCTCAGGTCCGCGCGGACCGTGCGGTGCCAGGCGGCGAACTGCCAGCGGCCGACGCGTGACTGGAGGCGGTGCAGGGTGGCGAGCACTTCCCACATCGGGTCCGGCTCCGGGGCGACCCGGACACGAGCGAGATCGACCTCGGTGAAGTGAATACGGAGCACGCGATTCCTCCCGAGGATCTCCATATTTGCACTCAGCCGCAAGAGTGTGTCGTTCGTGACGAGTCCCTGCCAAGGTTCCGCCAGGCCAAGTAGCCACGGTGGCGCGAATCCGACGGTCCACCGTCGTCCCAAACAGGAGGAACCCCCATGACCTCGAAGAGATCCAGGCTTGCCGCCTGCACGATCGGCGCTCTGACCGCGGCCGCCGTCGCGCTGAGCGCCACCCCGGCGTCCGCGAGCGGTACCTACAGCGGTCTGGCCTACGTCTACGGCGGCGGGGTCTTCGCCGACGACTGGGACAACGAAGGCATCGTGGACACCGGTCACAACAAGCAGTCCAACGCGACCTGCCTGTGGCAGAAGATCCTGTGGGCCGACGGCGAACTCGCCGCCTCCGGCGTCGACGGTGACTTCGGGAGCACCACCGCGGCCGCGACCGCGAGGTGGCAGACCAAGTTCCAAGTGGGCAGCGACGGTTCGGCCGGACAGAACACCTGGACCGCGGCCGGCAACTGGCTGCGCAACGCCGACGGCACGACGAGCGGCAACACCGTGGCCTACTACATCGGCACCAGCCACCGCCTCACCCTCTCGCGTGACAGCGACGGCTACTACCACTTCCCCGACGGCGACGGCAGTGGGCGTATAGCGGGCTACAACTACCGGACCTGCAGCTAGACGATGCGGCGCGGGGCGTGAGGGACGTCCGGCACCGTCCGGAACCCCTCACACCCCGCCGACCGCGCAGGCTCCGAGACTCCGTCCCCCTCGGACGCCTGAACGCAAAGCCAGTTGCCCCTGTTGCCGCGCAGAAGGCCGCCCGTGACGCCACGGACCGCGACCAAGACGGCTGACTATCCGAGACCTGTACCCGGCGTGACAGTGCCGCCTGAGGTCGTCTCGGGTTTCGTGTGGAGAATTTCGCGGGCCTGCTCCGCGGCGCGGGCGATGCTCTCGGAGACGAAGTCGAGGAAGCGGGCGATGTTCTCCAGGCGGGCGGCGGCCGGGGTGTCCGGGCCGAGGACGCCAACGCCCTGGCGTGCGATCTCGACGAGTTGGGCCGTGGACCGGGCGCTGGCCATCATCGATTGGTACCAGATGTCGTCGTCGACGACGTAGCGCTCGCGGCGGCCTTCGTCGCGCTCCCGGCGGACGAGGCCCTGGCTCTCGAGGAACGCGATGGCTTTGGAGATGGACGCCGGGCTGACCTTCAGGCGCTGGACGAGTTCGGACGCGGTGAGGCTGCCGGTGTCGGTGAGGGTGAGACAGGCCATCACCCGGGACATCATCATGGGCATGCCCGAAGCCATGAGGACGGTGGTGAACACCTCCTCGTACTCGCGCACGGCCTCGGCGTCGCGTCCGTGGGCCTGCGGGGGCGCCTCCGCCCCCCGGGACACCGGCTGTCGGCGCCGGTGGGCGCGGCGTTCGGTGGCGCGGTGCGCCAGGTCGGCACGGTAGGCGGTGGGGCCGCCGTTGCGCATCACCTCTCGCGTGACCGTCGAGGTCGGACGCTCGAGACGTCTGGCGATCTCCGCGTAGGCGAGGCCGTCGGCCAGCCCCAGCGCGATCTCCTGGCGTTCGGCCTGGGTGAGCCTGCCTCCCGGCATCACGGTCTCCTTCATCGTGCACATTGGCGTGGCCAGCATAGCGTTCACGGGCACTCCATTGCAATGAACAATCACCTGACGTTGCATTAAATTCCCAATCATTGCAACGATTTCATGCCATCGACCTGCTCAGATGCCACTTCTACGCAACGACTCAGTTGTCAGTTTCATGAACGCAACGTAGCTTTTCCCTCATCGGAAAGCAGCGGGCCGAAGGAGCGCACGCTGCAGAAGAGGGAGAGCACAATGCAGAAGTTCGACACCCCCGCCCCTGTCTCCGCCGTCCTCGACGTCCCCGCGGGACGCATCCGGTTCATCGCCGCCGACCGGGCCGACACCACGGTCGAGGTCCTGCCCGCGGACGCCTCGAAGGACCGTGACGTGAAGGCGGCGGAGCAGACCAGGGTCGAGTACGGCGACGGAGTCCTGCGGATCGAGGCCGCACCGGCGAAGAACCGGATCCTCGGCCCCTCCGGATCCATCGAGGTGACCATCCAGCTGCCCGCGGGCTCCCGCGTCGAGGCCAAGGCGGCCAGCGCCGAGTTCCGCGGCGTCGGACGACTCGGCGACGTCACCTTCGAGGGCGCGCAGGGCTCGGTCAAACTCGACGAGACCGCGAGCGCCCGCCTCACCCTCCTCGCCGGTGACATCTCGGTCGGCCGCCTGGGCGGCCCCGGCGAGATCAGCACCCAAAAGGGCGACCTTCAGATCCACGAGGCCGTGCGCGGCACGGTCGTCCTGCGCACCGAGTCCGGCCAGGTATCCATCGGCGCCGCCCGTGGAGTCTCCGCCCGTCTGGACGCCGGCACCACCTACGGCCGGATCCACAACGCGCTGCTGAACATCGACGGCGCCGCCGCCCAGCTCGACATCCACGCGACCACCGCCCACGGCGACATCACCGCCCGCAGCCTCTGAAGGAGCACCCGCCATGAAGTCGCCACTCGCACAGAAGCCCGAGATGGCGACTTCGGCCGCCCCTGGCCCCATCGCCTCCTTCATACGGTTCGTGATCTTAGGAGGTGGCGTTGGGGTCCTCTGCAGCTTCGCGGTACCGCTGTTGGCCATGACCGCGCCCTGGGCGGTCGCGAACGCGCTCATCACCGTCGCGTCCACCTTGCTGTGCACCGAACTCCACGCGCGTTTCACCTTCGCCAAAGGGCGCAGCGCCGGATGGCGAGAGCACTGGCAGTCCGCGGGCTCGGCGACCGCCGCCTACCTCGCGACCAGCATCGCCGTGTACGTCCTGCACGCGGTGCAGCCCTCCCCCGGCATGCCGACCGAGCAGATCGTCTACCTCAGCGCCTCCGGCCTCGCCGGCGCAGGCCGCTTCGCCATCCTGCGCCTCTACGTCTTCCCCGGCCGCCGCGGCCGCACCTCACGACCGCTCACCCGGCAGGGGGCGACGGCCGTACCCGCCCCGACGGGAGTGCGCCAGCCGTCGTGCACGAGTCGGCAGAAAGGGTCATGGCCACAGCTGGCGGCGTGAGCGTCGCCCCAGGCTCGGACTTCGCCGTTCGCCGGCGCCTCGTTCACCGTGGAACGGTTCCACTCACCCAGTCCTCAATGAGCCGCACGGTCCGCTCGGGGTGTTCCTCGTGCAGGTAGTGTCCGACGCCGGGCCAGTGGTCCACGCGCGAACCGGGCACGTGCAGCGTGCTTCTCTCCCAGTCGGCGGCCTCGGCCGACGTCCAGACCGTCAGGGCCGGCTGCGTACGTCGGCGCAGGTACGCCTCGCTGCGCGGACGGACGCCGACCGCGTCCGGGTCGGTGTACATGCCCGCGTACGCCTGGGCGATGACTTGGTCGGAGGTGCCGAGCATGGTGCGGACGTGCGCGGTGCGCAGCCCCGACGGGGCGTGCGGGGAGAACGCGCCCGCCACGAAGGCCGCCGCCGCCCGAGCCCCCCGCTCGCGGTACTCGGCCAACCGGCGCGGAATCCCGTCCACTTCGGCTCCCCGCGCGCCGTGGGCGGGGTCGAGGGCGATGACCGAGCGGACCAGCTCCGGGTGCCGTACGGCGAGCAGGTTGACGACCTGCCCGCCCATGGAGTGACCGACGGCCACCACCGGGCCGCAGCCGAGGTTCTCGACCAGGGCGGCCAGGTCGTACGCCATGTTCACCGGCGTGTTGCCCTGCTCCGGCACCTCGGAGCGGCCGTGACCGCGCAGGTCGGGGACGACCACGCGGAACCGGTCCGCCAGGGTCTCGGCATGAACCGACCATTCCCGGCCGTCGCCGCCCCAGCCGTGCGCCAGCAGCAGGGCGGGAGCGTCGACAGGCCCCAGGCTCGTACAGAACAGACGGATGCGTCCGAGGTCGATCACGTGTGCCTCTCCTGGTAGGTGACGTCCGATCAGGACTCAGAGTGAGAACAGGAGGGTGGACAGGGAGTGAGCAGAAGCGTCAACTGAAGAAACCGTTTTCCGTGGAACGTAAGACCTCGGAGGACGCACCACAAGAGGAAGACCATCAATTGTCTCGCCAGGCATGCGCATGGGTTACGCGCTCTGTGCCCCTGAGCACTGTGATGGGGTTGGCCGGTCCGCGTCGGGCCCGGATCGCCACGCCCCCCGGTGACCCTCCAAAGGATCGTTGACCGACAACCTTCGAGACCCCTGGCGTGGAATACGGTTACTACACCGTTCGCTTGGTTGCACGAGCTCCGCCAGCCGAGCTCGTACACCCGCAAGCGATGTGCCGCTGAGACTCCGACCGGCCTGGGCGCGACGTGGCCGCCCACCTCGACGCGTGACGCCCTCCGACCGCGACGTGGCGGCCCGGCCGAGCCCCGCGGCACCGCCCAGGCCGAACTGCCCGGCCGAAGACCGGCCGCAGGACGACCGCCGACCTTCGACCTTCGACACAGCTTCCCCGGCCGACACGAAGGAGGGTGCCAACGAAACGCTTGCGTTTCGCTCACGCCCCTCCTAAGGTAGCCGTACGAAACGGTTTCGTTTCCAACATTCGTGACCTGATCTACGACTGGAGTACGTCCCCATGGCTCAGACAGCCCCAGCGCCGGACACAGCGCCGCCCGCCAGAAGCGGTCCCCAGACCGAAGAAAACGGACCCCGTCATCGATGGTGGATCCTCGCCGTCATCGGGCTCGCCCAGCTGATGGTCGTGCTTGACGCGACCATCGTGAACATCGCCCTTCCGTCCGCCCAGGCCGACCTCGGCTTCTCCGACGGCAACCGGACCTGGATCGTCACCGCCTACTCGCTCGCCTTCGGCAGCCTGCTGCTGCTCGGCGGCCGGATAGCCGACCTCTTCGGCCGCAAGCCCGCCTTCCTGATCGGCGTGAGCGGCTTCGCGGCCGCTTCGGCCGTGGCCGGTGCAGCGGTCAACTTCGAGATGCTCGTGGCGGGACGCGCCCTCCAGGGCCTGTTCGGCGCACTGCTCGCCCCCGCCGCGCTCTCCCTGCTGACCACCACCTTCACCAACCCCAAGGAACGGGCCAAGGCGTTCGGCGTCTACGGCGCCATCGCCGGCTCCGGCGCGGCCGTCGGCCTGCTGCTCGGCGGCGTCCTCACCGAGTACATGGACTGGCGCTGGACCCTCTACGTCAACCTCTTCATCGCGGCCTTCGCCCTCGTCGGCGGCTCGATGCTGCTCAAGCGCACATCCCGCGACCGGACCTCCAAGCTCGACATACCCGGCACCGTCCTGGTCAGCACCGGCCTCTTCAGCATCGTCTACGGGTTCTCCAACGCCGAGTCGCACGACTGGAGTTCGCCACTGTCCTGGGGCTTCCTCGCCGCCGGTGCCGCGCTGCTGACGGCCTTCACCTGGTGGCAGACCAAGGCCTCGCACCCCCTGCTGCCGCTGCGCGTACTCCTTGACCGCAACCGTGGCGCGTCCTTCATCGCCATGCTGATCTCCAGTGCCGGAATGTTCGGCGTGTTCCTCTTCCTCACCTACTACCTGCAGCTCAGCCTCGGCTTCTCCGCCGTCCAGACGGGCCTGGCCTTCCTCCCGATGGTCGGCGCCCTCATGGTGAGCGCCACCACGTCCACGAGTTTCCTGATCCCTCGTTTCGGCCCGAAGATCGTCGTCCCGCTCGGCATGGCCCTCGGCGCCGTCGGCCTGGTCTGGCTCACCGCTCTCGACATGGACAGCACGTACGCGGCCCACATCCTGCCGCCCCTGCTGATGGTCGGCCTCGGCATCGGTCTGATCATGGCTCCAGGCATGAGCCTCGCCACCAGTGGCGTGTCCGCCGAGGACGCCGGCGTCGCCTCGGCCTCCGTCAACACCATGCAGCAGATCGGCGGTTCCATCGGCACGGCGCTGCTCAACACCCTCGCCGCCAGCGCCGCCACCTCCTATCTGGTCGGCAACGACCCCACGAACAAGCTCAACCAGGCCCAGGCGGCCCTGGAGTCCTACTCCACCGCCTACTGGTGGTCGGCCGGCTTCTTCGCGGCCGGCGCGCTGATCACGGTGCTGCTCTACCGGCGCGGCGTCCCCGCGGTCGACGCCGACGCGGCTCCCATAGTCCACATGTAAGCGGCGTGTGGCGGCCCGCGCCCACCTGTGGGGACGGGGAGGGTACGGGCAACGGGCCCGGTGCTATCAAGCACCGGGCCCGTTACGTTGGCCCGGTGCCTTGGCCCGGTGCCTTGAAGCACCGGGCCTGAGACGTTGGCGGCCCGCTGTCAAGAGCCTGCGTTCCACTTCTTGACGTGTCCCTCGGCCCATGGGAGCGTCCGGTTAACCCCGCGTTTTGAAACGATTCAATACATGGAGATGTTCGTGCTCCGCAAACGCACGCTTTTGTCCCCGCTTCTCAGGGGCTTTGTCATGTTTGCCGTACTCGGAAGACTGTCGGTCCTGCCGGCGCCCCCGTCTCCCGTGGCATCGGTGTCCGACGCGCCGTTCACCGTGAAGGCTCTGACCACCAATGGCCGGGTGAACCCGCTGGGCATCGGCGGCGAAGTCCCGGTCTTCGGCTGGCAGTTGGAGTCGGACCGCCGGGCGACATCCCAGAAGGCCTACGAGATCCAGGTCGGGCGCACGCCAGGGTCTGCCGACGTGTGGTCGTCCGGGAAGGTGCGCTCCGACCGACAGGTCGACGTGAAGTACGGCGGCCCTGACCTCAAGTCAGCCACCCGCTATTCCTGGCGCGTTCGAGCGTGGGACGACAAGGGAGTCGCGAGTCCGTGGAGCGCGAACGCGTACTTCGAGACAGGCCTGCTGGAGCCCGGCGACTGGGACGGCGCCCAGTGGATCGCTCGTCCTGAGAGCGCGAGTGAGCTGGACAGGTGGACCGACTACACCGCCACGGTCGAGTTCAGGCTCGACAGCGCTGCCTTCGGCATGTTCCTGCGTGCCTCCGACGCGAGCAACGGGTACATGTGGCAGTTCAGCGTCACGGACTCAACCCCGATGCTGAACCTGCACAAGCAGGTCAACGGCAACTACACCGTGGTGCAGCGGGTGGATCTCGCGCCCTACGGCTTCACCAACGCAAGTCTCCTCGCCGACCGGCACACCGTCCGCTACGACGTGGCGGGCACCACCATCAGGACGACCCTCGACGGCAAGCTGGTCAACACGTTCACCGACTCCACGTTCACGAAGGGCTACGTCGGTTTCCGCACGCACGCTTGCTGCGGCGAACGGGGAACGGTCTACGACGTCGTCGTGACGAACACCGATGGCGACACACTGCTCAACACCGACTTCGCGTCCGGACGAAACCCGTTCACCGGCGGTGAGATCACCGGCTCCGCCCTCGTGGTGTCCGGCACCACGGACGCCCTGTACGCACCCGCGACCCGGCCGATGCCGTTGCTGCGCAAGGACTTCGCGACCAAGGCAGGCAAGAAGGTCGCCTCTGCGCGGGTCTACGCATCGGCACTCGGCGTCTACCAGTTGGAGATCAACGGAGAGCCGGTCGGCGACCAGGTGCTTGCCCCGGGCTGGACGAACTACCACAAGCGCATCCAGTCCCAGACCTACGACGTGACGAAACTGCTCGCAGGCGGCGACAACGTGATCGGCGCATCCCTCGCGGACGGCTGGTGGGCCGGCAAGGTCGGAATCGGCTGGACCCGTCAGTACGGGGACGCCCCCGCACTCGTGGCCAGGATGCGCATCACCTACACCGACGGGTCCGTCGACTGGATCGCCACGGACGGTTCCTGGAAGGCGGCGGACGGGCCCTACGTGAAGGCCGACCTGCAGGACGGCGAGACCTACGACGCCCGTCTGAAGCCGTCGGGCTGGAGCCGGCCGGGATTCGACGACACGACGTGGGAACCCGCCGCGAGCGTGGAGTCCCAAACCGCCCTCCTGGTCCCGCAGAGCGACGAGCCCGTGCGCCGGACCCAGGTCCTCGAGGCCCGGAAAATGACCGAGCCCACCACCGGGACCTACGTCTACGACCTCGGTCAGAACATGGTCGGCGTGCCCCGGCTGACACTGACCGGCTCCGCCGGCCAGACAGCCAAGATCCGCTACGCGGAGGTGCTCAACAAGAACGGCACCCTCTACACCGACAACTTCCGCAGCGCCAAGGTCACCGACCGCTATGTCTTCGCCGAGTCCGGAACGGTGACCTACGAACCCACCTTCACCCAGCACGGATTCCGCTACATCGAGATCACCGGAATGAACGAGCCTCCCGCGCTCTCCGCCGTCAACGGCGTCGTGTGGGGATCCGACCTCCCGTCCACCGGCACGCTGAAGACCTCGGACAGCATGCTCAACCAACTGGTGAGCAACGTCTCCTGGAGCCAGCGGGGCAACTTCCTCTCCATTCCCACCGACACCCCCGCCCGCGACGAGCGCCTGGGCTGGACGGGCGACATCAGCCTGTTCGCCCCGACGGCCAACTACCTCGTCGACACCCGCGCCTTCCTGTCCCACTGGATGGCGGACGTGCGCAACTCCCAGTACGCCAACGGTGACCTGCCGGCGGTCGTACCGACCCCGCAGGGGCAGTTCGGTGACAGCGGCGTCGGGTGGTCGGACGTGATGATCACCGTGCCGTACTCCGTGTGGCGCTCCTACGACGACACCCGCATCCTGCGGGAGAACTACCCCGCCATGCGGAAGTTCTTCCAGTTCGTGCGCGACAGCGCCGGACCGGACCTGCTCGAGCCCGGCCGCACCACCTTCTTCACCGACGACTGGCTGCACCTGGACGACCCGACCGAGCAGGGCATCCTGGGCACGGCTTACTACGCCGAGAACGCCCGCATGATGGCGGAGATGGCCAAGGCCCTCGGCGACGACACGGCGGCGTCCGACTACAGCAAGCTCTCCGCCGACATCCGCACCGCCTTCACCCAGGCCTACGTCGCGGCTGACGGCACCGTCAAGCGCAACTCTCAGACCGGATACGCGATGGCCCTCGGCATGGACCTCGTCTCCGATCCGGCACTGGTCGAGAAGGTCGGCGAGAAGTTCGTGGCCAAACTGGCGCTCACCGACTACCACCTGCGGACCGGCTTCATCGGCACACCGCTGCTGCTGCCCGCCCTGAGCAAGATCGGCCGGGACGACCTGGCCTACAAGATGCTGCTGCACAAGGACTACCCGTCCTGGGGCTACGAGGTCGTCAACGGTGCCACCACCGTGTGGGAGCGCTGGAACTCGATCATGCCTGACGGCAGTTTCGGCCCCGTCGACATGAACTCCTTCAACCACTACGCCTACGGCGCCGTGGGCGACTGGATGTTCCAGAACATCGGCGGCCTCTCCGCGATCGACCCCGGCTACAAGCGCTCCCGGATCGCGCCGACGCCCGGCGGAAACCTGACGGAGGGCTCGGGCAGCCTCAAGACCGTGTACGGGCTGCTGTCCTCACGGTGGAGCACCACCAACGGCGCTCTCGACCTGAAGGTGAAGGTCCCGGTCAACACCCTCGCGGAGGTCCACGTCCCGTCGACGACGCGTTGGGCGGTCACCGAGGGCGGCCGACCGGCTGACGCAGCCAAGGGTGTCCGATTCCTTCGGATGGAGAACGAGGCTGCCGTGTTCGAGGTCGGTTCGGGGTCGTACAGCTTCGGCGTCGACACTGTCCTCGGCGGCCTCGGCGAGGCCAAGGTGGCAGCAGGAGAACTGCGTGATCTGGTCGCGAGCCTGGACGCTCCGGGCGCGCCGACGGCAAGCGAGCGGGCGCGGCAGGTCCGGACCTCCGTCGAAGCCGCTTGGACCACTTACGCGGCGGGTGATGCGCGGAGGACCGACGAGCACGTGGACCGGGCCCTGGCACGTCTGCGGGACATCGACAGGTGGGCCGCTCCGCAGATTGACAAGGGAACGCTGACAGCGTCCCAGGGAGCGGCGGTGCAGGCGCTCATCGGCCGCGTCGAAAAGGGCCTGTGACACCGTCCGCCTTGCTCGTGAATGCTGAACCGTAGTCGCAGCCGCATCAGCGGCTACTGCCACTGACACAGCTCTCCTGCCGGTCTGGTCCCGGCCGGCGGGAGAGCGCGGTTTCAGGAGATTCCGGAGCGGCTCCGAAGTCAGGCTTGATCACGTCGTCAGAGCGTGCCGACGACATCGGCCCTCGTGTCCACGCCCTCCACCCAGTCGACCGGGTGCGAGTCGCCGCACAAGGGCGTGCGAGTGGTACCGCGGTACCAGTGGACCGCCGAAGAGTCCCCCGTGGTCCCAGAGCCGGAACCGGATGGCCTCATAGCGTTCGAACACAGACGTCGCGGTGTGATCGCGGCCGAGTTCGAGGAAGGCCCACATCCATGATCGAAGCTCGTGAGCTGACGAAGCGGTACGGGGACAGGACGGTGGTCGACCGGCTGAGCTTCACCGTCAAACCCGGTGAGGTGACCGGCTTCCTGGGCCCCAACGGGGCGGGCAAGTCCACGACCATGCGCATGATCATCGGCCTCGACTCCCCCACCGGTGGCTCGGTCACCGTCAACGGACGCCCCTACGCAGAACATGCCTCGCCGCTGAACGAGCTCGGCGCGCTGCTGGAGGCCAGGTCCGTCCACCCCGGGCGCACCGCGTTCGGCCACCTGATGGCGCTCGCGCACACCCACGGCATCTCGCGCCGCCGGGTGGACGAGGTCATCGAGCTGGCCGGGCTGGGCAGTGTGGCGGGCAAGCGGGTGGGCGCCTTCTCGCTCGGCATGGGCCAGCGGCTGGGCATCGCCGCGGCCCTCCTCGGTGACCCGGCGGTCGTCATGCTCGACGAACCGGTCAACGGCCTCGACCCGGAGGGCGTGCTGTGGGTGCGCAACCTGCTGACCGGGCTGGCCGACGAAGGCCGGGCCGTGATGCTCTCCTCGCACCTGATGAGCGAGACCGCGCAGATCGCCGACCATCTGGTGATCATCGGCCGCGGCCGGCTGCTCGCCGACACCACGGTCGACGACTTCGTCCAGCAGGCCGGCGGCGGTGGCGTGAAGGTCTCCACCAGCGAGGCCCGGAAACTGCGCTCGCTGCTGGCCGGCCCCGACATCACCATCAGCTCCTCCTCCGCGGAGGAACTGCTGGTCTCCGGGCGCGACGCCCGTGAGATCGGGGCGATCGCCGCCCAGCACGGGGTGCCGCTGTACGAACTCACCCCGCAGTCCGTCTCCTTGGAGGAGGCGTTCATGGAACTCACCAGCGACTCCGTGGAGTACCACAGCGCCCCCGCCACCACTGCCCGAGAGGCCGCCTGATGACCGCCACGACCCTTGCTCCGGCGCCGGGCCACCAGACGGTTCACAAGGTGACCGGCCGCCGGGTGCTGCGCTCGGAGTGGGCCAAGTTCTGGTCGCTGCGCTCCAGTTGGATCACCCTGGGCGTCGCCCTGCTCCTGCTGATCGCCATCGGGGCGATCGCCTCCGCCACCTACAGCCCCGATGCCGTCGCGAACGACGGGCCGCCCGGCCCGGGCTCCGGCGGCGCGAGCGACGCGATCAGTGTGGCCCTGACCGGCTTGACCTTCGCGTCGCTGGCCATCGGGGTGCTCGGGGTGCTGATCTCCGCCGGGGAGTACAGCACCGGCATGATCCGCTCCACCCTGGCCGCGGTGCCACGACGACTGCCGGTCCTGTGGTCGAAGAGCGCCACGTTCGGCGGAATCGCGCTGGTCCTCTCCACGATCGGCGCGCTGGCCGCATTCCAGCTGGGCAGTCTGGGCCTGGACGGCGAGAAGATCGCGCTGTCCCTGGGCGACGGCGGAGTACTGCGCAGCCTGGCCGGCGCCGGCCTCTACCTCGGCCTGGTCGGCGTGTTCGGCGTGGCCCTGGGGGCACTGGTCCGCTCCACCGCGGGCGGCATCGCCATCCTGGTCGGCGTCCTGCTCATCCTGTCCGGCCTGACCAGTCTGCTGCCCAACTCGTGGGAGGACACGATCAGCCCCTACCTCCCCGGCAACGCGGGATCGGCGATGTACTCCCTGCACGAGTCCTCGGATCTCCTCTCGCCCGGGGCCGGGCTCGCGGTGTTCGCCGGCTGGGTGGCGCTGACGCTCGCCGGAGCGGCGTACCGGCTGGCCCGAACCGACGCCTGATCAGCGGACCGATGACAATGGGTGCCATGACTCCGGAACCGCCGGCAGCCGCCGCGGACACTGCCCAGGGGACGACGCTCCCGGCGCCCCCTGGGCTCGACGCGGCCTGGGCGCACCCGCTCCTGGGGCGACTGCTGCGCGGGCAGAGCCGCCAGCAGCGGCTGGACCGGCGGCATCCGTGGCTGCTCGACACCGCGGTGGTGCTGGCCGTCGCTCTGGTCAGCCTGCCCGACGTGTTCTCCGGCGGCCGCGACGACGGTCCCTTCGGCGACACCGGCAACCGCGGCGATCTGCCGACCGCCGTCGTGCTCGGATTCGCCGTCGCGCTCATCGTGCCGCTGTGGTGGCGTCGCAGGGCTCCGGTTCCCACGTTCTTCGTCATCTCGGCGGTGTCTCTCGCGCAGTGGTCACTGGGGATCTGGCAGCAGGCCGGCATCAGTCTGCTCGTCGCCCTGTACAGCCTTGCCCTGCGCGGTTCACTGCGGGCGTTGGGCTGGGCCGCGGTACTGACGCTCGTCGAACTCGTACCGGCCGTCTGTTTCCTGGTGCCGGTCGAGCATCCGCTGCCCGGACTCTTCTTCCTGGTGGCGACGGCGACCGCGGCCGTCGCCATCGGCCTCTCGCTCCGTATCCGCCGGATGTATCTGGCGGCGCTGGAGGACCGGGCCGCGCGACTGGAGATCCAGCGCGACCAGCGCGTCCAGCTCACCGCCGCCGCCGAACGCTCCCGGGTCGCACGCGAGATGCACGACATCGTCGGCCACAACCTCTCCGTCATGGTCGGCCTCGCCGACGGCGCCTCGACCCTCGCCGCCAGCAGGAACGAGAACTCCGCCGAAGCCCTGCGGATCATCGGCGACACCGGGCGACAGGCCATGGGCGAACTGCGCCGCGTCCTGGGCGTTCTCCGTGAGGAGCAGCACGACGACGTACGGCCGCTCAGCCCGCAGCCGGGGATCCGCGATCTCGACGCACTGCTGGCCCGGGTCCGCGCGGCGGGACTGACGGTGACCTACCGGACGATGGGGGATCTCGACGAGCTGGGCAGCGGCGTCCAGCTCACGGTGTACCGCGTCATCCAGGAAGCGCTCACCAACACGATCAAGCATGCCGGGACGGGCTCCGCCGCCGAGGTCACCGTGGCCGCCGACGTCCGGGAAGTGCGGATCCGGGTCGCCGACACGGGAGCACCGCCCGGCGCGGGCGTGCGAACGGAGCCGGGAGTCGGCACCGGCGAACCCGGGCACGGCCTCGTCGGCATCCGCCAGCGGGCCGCCATGTACGGCGGTGCCGTCACCATCGGCCCACGCGACACCGGTGCCGGCACCGGCTGGATCGTCGACGTGGTCCTCGACGTACCCGCCGCACCCGCCCCGTCGGCATCAGGAGAACCTCTGCCATGACCACCGTGCTGATCGCCGACGACCAGCCCCTGCAACGCCTCGGCTTCCGCATGCTGCTGCAGGGCACCCCCGGCATGACTCCGGTCGGCGAGGCCGAGCACGGGGCCGAAGCCGTACGCCTGGCCGCTGAACTACGACCCGACGTCGTCCTGATGGACGTCCGCATGCCCGGCATGGACGGCATCGAGGCGACCCGTCGCATCGTCGCCGCCGGCGGTCGCAGCCGCGTGCTCATCGTGACCACCTTCGACCTCGACGAGTACGCGTACGAAGGCCTGCGAGCCGGCGCCAGCGGCTTCCTGCTCAAGGACGCCCGCCCCGAGGAAGTCGTCGCCGGAATCCGCGCGGTCGCCAGTGGCGACGCGGTGGTCGCTCCCAGCCTGACCCGGCGCCTGCTCGACGCGCACGCCCACCAGGTGCTCTCCGCCGTCGACATCCCCGACACCGACGACCCCAGGCTCCGGACCCTCAGCGAACGCGAGTACGAAGTGCTGGTCGCCATCGGCAAGGGCTGGACCAACACCGAAATCGCCGAACGCCTCGTCCTGACCGAATCCACCGTCAAGAAGCACGTCGGCCGCGTGCTCGCCAAGATCGGCGCCCGCGACCGGATCCAGGCCGTCATCCTCGCGTACGACGCCGGACTCGTCCGCCCCCACGGTGAGCACGGTCAGTCGGCGTCGGACCGCGCGATCGGCCAGGAGCGGGGCGGAAGGGCGGCCGCAGAAGACGGTGGATGAACGCCACCGGCCGTGGGCGACGACGGCCCGGCCAGTGGACCCCCCGGCCCATGACTGGTCTATCAGAATGAGGAGAGCGATGAGCAGGCGACCGGTTTGAGGGCTTGGGGGAACGAGATGCTGACCGGGATTGTGATCGACGCGCTGGATGTCACGCGCATGGACCGCTTCTGGCTGGGCGCGACGCGGGGCCTGACGGGCGGCCTGCGTTTGCGGTTCGTGCCGACCGCGGAGCCGAAGGCGGCCGTCAAGAACCGGCTCCACCTCGACCTGGCCGGGGGGCCGGACTGGAAGGCCGAGGTGGCTCGCCTGCTCACCCTCGGTGCGACGCGGGTCGACATCGGGCAGGGGGACGTCCCGTGGGACGTGCTGGCCGACCCGGAGGGCAACGAGTTCTGCGTGCTGCGTCCCGGACACCCCGGCGTGCTCGCCGACTCCGGCCTCGTCGCGATCTGCCTTGACGTCGCCGAGGAGGACCGCTCCGAGCAGTGTGCCTTCTGGCAGGCCCAGGCCGACTGGCAGGTGGTCGATTCCCACGACTGGGGCGTCCGGCTGCGCCGGAGGCCCGCCAGCACGGTCTCGATGGTGATGGGGCCGCCTGCTGCGCCGAAGGCGGCGCGGAACAGGGTGCGGCTGGAAGTCACCCGTCAGGACGGGGAAGCCGGCGAGTTCCTCGACGCCGGCGGAAACGAGTTCAACGTCACGGGCTGAGAGGTCGTTCCTCATGGTGACCGCTGGAGCGCCTGCCGGTGGCTGTGCGTCGGCCCGTCCAGCCGCGTTGGATCGGACGGCGGAGAGTGATGTGGTCCGAGTGCGGGACCGATGAATTTCGCTCGCCACCGCGGTCCCCTTGCAAGGAGGTGTTTGCGGTGGACGCAACGGCACGGCGGGAAGCGCTGAAGAAGCTGGACGTTCTGGTGGGCGACTGGGTGGTGGAGGCCGAGTTCACCGGTCTGCCGTCGTCCGTCGGGCGCTGCGTGTTCGAATGGACCCTGGGCGGGCAGTTCCTGCTCCAGCGCACACAGGCCCCGGAACCCGCGCCGGACAGTGTGGCGATCATCGCGGTGGACCCGGAGACGGGCGAGTACACGTATCACTACTACGACGCGCGGGGCGTCGTACGGCTGTACTCCATGACCTTCGCCGACGAAACGTGGCAGCTGCTGCGCGAGACGTCCGACTTCTCGCCCCTTCCGTTCAGGCAAAGGTTCACCGGACGGTTCAGCGACGACGGCGACACCATCCATGGTGTCTGGGACCGGTCGAAGGACGAGTCGGCCGCCTGGGAGAAGGACATCGTCTTCACCTACCGCAGGGGCCGCTGAGGTGACTTTCGCCGGGAACGATGCCGCATCACTGCTTCGGTGTTTCCGCAGCGTGCTGTGCAATAACGCCGTCGTCCGTTCCTGGAGGTGTCCACATACGCCTGGGAACACTGGGAGCGCATACACCGCCCCAGCCGTGCTCCTCCTTCCCAGCACAGAACGAAGGCGAGACCCCCGGCGGTGACCGCTTTGACCCGCGAGAGCACGTCGGCCGAGTCGGGTACGAAGTGAAGATGAGGCTGGAGACCGTCGTGGGTGCTCACCCAGGGACGGATGGTCGCCTCCACCAGCAGGTCGTTCACGGCTGAGCACTGCGCAGCGGAATCCATTTCGTCAAACACCCTCGCCAGGTGATCCCGCCACTGCCGAAAGTCATCGACATCGCCATCCTCGATCTCCGGCCGGCGGATCTCATGTGCCTCGAGCAGGGCTTGGATGCTCGCCGCGCTCATCACGGGGAGATTGATCAAGTCGGCGGACAGTACCGCCCCCAGGCGGCCGTAATGATTTTGCTGCACGTGACCTTCTCCGGGCGTTACGAAACTGCACGCGCCGCGGACTGACTTTCCCCGCCCGGTTCACTGACCTGGATCAGCTGGAAGTCGGAGCGAGTGACGAGCCATCCACTGCTGGTGCACCACAGGTACCGCACCATTCCCTCGGACGTGAAGTGTTCTGATACCGGTCGACAGGCCGCGGAGGAGAGCCCACAGGAGGGGCACCACCACGATCCAGGCCGCACATCTGAAATTCGTTCCATGTCCGCCAGAGTGCGGTCACGGGTCAAATACATTCAACCATTACATTTTACGACTCCGCTGTCGTCCTCCAGCACGGGGAATCACCAGGTGGATCCGGCTTTGCATCCAGCCGTCGAACCGGAACGCCTGACCGAAGGCAGCGCCTCAGCGTTGAGGCGAATCCAAGCGCTGGAGTTCGACTTGCAGGCCGTGCCGTCGAGCCAGTTCCACGGTGCCTCGCACGGCGTCCGTCAGCGCGACCCTCAGCCTGTCCAGCTCGGCAATCCGCCGTTCCCTGTCCGGCGCCGTCTCCACAGCCCGCCAGGCGGCGCGGTACGCGTCCTCCAACGGCTCCATGGTCTCGTGAAGTTCGATGATCGCGTCCAGGCCAGGAGTGATCTGGCGGCGCTGAGCGGCCATGTCCAGCCGGGCGGTGACCGAGATCAGGTCTCCCACCGACTGGACATGGGCTACTCCGACTTTCCCGCTCAGCAGGATGTCGGCCAGAACGGCGTTCCCGTGTTCTTCTCCAGGCAGCAATGTGTCATCCGTTCCCAGGAACTCCTGCCACCTGAGGGTCAGCATCAGCGGCGCTTGTGCCACGAGCATCCCAGACATGCTGATCCATCCGGAGACGCGGTTCTCCGCAGTGAAGGGCAAGCGCGCGCTGGAGCCACACGACCGGCATCAAGTCACTGGTGGCGACGGCGGCACGGAACCGGTTGCGGAGCCCCCCTGGACCGCGGGCGGTGCCTTCCCGCACGGGAGGCACCGCCCACGGTCGTTACGGGATCAGAGAGTTGTAGACCTCGACCACCTTCGACTCGAACGGTGGCGCTCCGAGTTCCTGTGCGGCTGGCTTGACCTGCTCTTCCACGAAACGCCGGAACGCGTCCTCCGACTCCCATACGTCGATGACCTGCCAGCCGCCCGTCTCGTCGGGTGCCCCGAAGTGGGCGATGAGCCCGGCGGGCGGATGGGTCCGGTCCGGGATCGCCCGGTCGAACGTCGCCTGGTAAAGCTCCTGGCTCCACCCCGCGGCCTGGTTGCGTACCAGAATCGCCATCTCGGTTCCTCGTTTCGCGTGCGAAGACGGATGTGAGCGACCCTAGATCCGAGTGCGGTAGGCAGCGAGCGGCGGCGGTGGCCATTGCG
The DNA here is from genome assembly GCF_056820935.1 of Streptomyces sp. Q2. NCBI lineage: Bacteria > Bacillati > Actinomycetota > Actinomycetes > Kitasatosporales > Streptomycetaceae > Streptomyces > Streptomyces sp. Q2. The sequence continues at coordinate 170,968 of NZ_JBXEJE010000003.1, forward strand.
CCGTCCGAGGGGATGCCGGCCGCGCCGAGCCCTGCTTGTGATTCCCCGATCCCGATGGAGGGGCCGCGACCTGCTCGCTCAGTCCGAACCGCTCATACATCCTCGAGGTGCGGCGGACGCGGATGGCTGCGACCGTATGGGTGAAGGACGGTGGTCCGGACAGGCTAGGACGGAGGCGGTCACCATGGTGATGGCGCATCCTTCGCTCCTGCGGGAGCTGGTCGAGCGGTGCGAGACACTCAAACGGCGCCTGACGTCCGGCGGCGGCTCGGAGACCGCGCGCCAACTTGACGACGCGACGTACACGCTGTGCGTAGTCACCGGCACCCGCCAACTGGACACGGCGCTGTACATAGCCCGTCGGCAGCTGGCCGACGCCATGACACGTCAGCAGCCCCGCCATCGCTGAACAGATACTCCTCCTCCCCCGCCACCCCTGTCGCTGTGGTGAATGAGGCCGGAGTCCGTCGTGATCCTCGGTCTCCTGATCCTGAAGGCCATCTCCACGGCATCCGGTGAGAGTTCGGTACCAGGCTCGTGCCGAGAACAGGGCAAGGTACGAGCCGTGGACCGGCTCAGCTGTAGAAGTTCTTCGGCCAGCGGTGTCGGGCCAGCAGTGCGAGCTCCTCGGAGGTCAGCGGTGATGTCTCGGCGACCGCCGCGTTGCGTTCCACGTTCGTCAGTGACCGCATCCCGACGATGACCGTGGAGACCGCCCGTCCGGCGAGCGCGAACCGCAGCGCGGTGGACGCGAGCTCGTCGACGCCGATCCCCAGGTCGGCGAGGAGCGCGTCCACGCGCTTGTCCACCTGGGCGGGCCGGTCGTCCCTGAAGTACCAGTTGCGCCAGTCGCCCTCGGGGAACGTGACACCCGCGCGGATCGAGCCCGTCAGAGCTCCCTCGTCGAGTACGACCCGCCCGATCACCCCCACGCCGTACTCCTCGCAGGCCGGCAGCAACGCGTCCGACGGGGCCTGCTCGAAGATGTTGTAGATGACCTGGACCGCGTCCAGCACCCCGGTGCGAAGCACCGTGAGCACGTTCTCGGGCTGGTGGTCCTTGACGGAGATCCCGAAGAACCTGATCTTGCCCTCCTGTTTGAGGGCGTCGACCGTCTCCAGCCAGTCGCCCCGCCCGGTCCACTCGTCCTCCCAGGTGTGCAACTGAAGGAGGTCGACGTGGTCGCGGCCCAGTTCACGCAGGCTGGTCTCCAGACTTTCACGGAGGTGTGAGCCGGGGAACGCCTCCATGGGGTCGAGTCCGCTGGCCGTCAGCGAGACCGGGACCTTCGGCCCGGCCTTCGTCGCCACGTACACGTCGTCACCGCCGCCCGGCAGTTCCCTCAGTGCACGGCCGACGACGCGCTCGCTGCGGTCGTACGCCCTGGCGGTGTCGATGAAGTTGACGCCCAGATCCAGGGCACGGTGCAGGGCGCGCACCCCCGAGTCGTCGTCGGTCCCGACCCATGCTCCCTGGCCCAGCCCCCAGGCCCCGTACCCGATCTCCGACACGCTCAGCCCGGTGCGGCCGAGTTCCCGATAGCGCATGTGCTGTTCAGACTCCTTTGTCGACGGCCTACGGCGAGGGCCGTCCTTTGTGTGTCTCCCAGTGCCACGACCTGCCTGCATGACCGTACAGACGGTGGCACCCGGTCACCACCTGCCAGGAGCGCTGAAACTTTCGCTCGCACCGTGTCGACCGAGGGACAGGTCGATGCCCCGCGGAGGGGCCGCAGTGCCGGGGCGGGCTGTCGCCCCGGCACCGCCCCGGCACCGCCGCGTCACGCCTCGTCGCGCAGCCGGGCCGCCAGGGAGGTCAGCGGCTCGGTCTCCTCGGTGTGGCCCAAGGCGGTCAGGCGGGAGACCGCCGCTTCGAGGCGGGTGAGGGCGGGGGCGGGACGTTCCAGGTAGATGCCCTCCACGGCGCTCGCGAGGCGGACGCATTCGGCCCACTCTCCCGCGCCGTCGTCCTCCCGGCCCGGCTCGCCGAGCAGGACGAGGGCCTTCTCCAGTGCGACGAGGGCGTCCTCGTACGCGCCGGCGTAGGCGTTGACCCGCCCGTGCTCGTAGGCCAGGGCCGGGTCCAGGGGGCGGCCCTGGGCCTCGTACCCGGCGGCGCGGGCCTCGTCGGCGATCCGGGCGGCGTCGGCGAGGAAAGCGCGGGCGTCGGCCAGGCCGTCGGGGCCCTGCCGCTGGGCCTGGAGGCGGGCGAGTTCGCGCAGGCAGTTGCTGAGCTGCTCGTACCGCGGGGCCCGGGCGTGGGCGGCGATCGCCTGGTCCGCCGCCTCGCGGGCCGGGCCGAACTCGCCGGACTCGCCCAGGAGTACGGCCGTCTCCGCGGCGATCATGGCGTGGCTGCCCGGGTCGTCGTCCCAGCCGGCCGACTCCGCCGCGAGGGCGACGAACTCCGCCGTGGCGGCCTTGAGGTCCTCCCCCGCGTGCAACGCGCGGGCGCGGGTCAGGCGCAGCTGAGCCACGATGCGGTCGTCCAGCTCTCCGGCGGCGACGTCCGGTTCGGCCAGGAGGGAGTCGAGCAGAGCGATGCAGTCCTCGACGCGGCCCAGGTCGAGGCTGAGCTGGGCCGCGTTGCTGTAGGCGCAGAACGCGTCCGTCCGGCTGCCGCCGCGCAGGTCCACCTCCGCCGAGCGCGTCAGGTGCCGCAGTGCCTCGTCCGGGCGGCCCAGGTGCATGCACGCCTCGGCCAGATCAGCGAGGAGGCGGCTGGTGTCGACCGAGTCGGCAGGCCAGTCGGCGGCCAGTCGCAGGCCCTCGGTGAGGTCCGCGTGGGCGGCCTCGGCGTCCCGGAGGCCGAGCTGGAGCCGGCCACGCAGGCCGAGCGTGCGGGGCAGGTGCCAGGCGGGGCCGTGTGTCTTCAACCGGTCGACGATGGCGTCGATCTGGGTGACCGCGGCGGGCAGGTCGCCGCGGATGGCGTACGTGCTGGCGCGCAGCAGCAGGGCGCCGGAGATCTGCGCGGCGATGTCGTGCCGGGTGGCGAACGCGTGCAGCAGGTCCACCTCGGCCAGGACCGGTGCGGCGTGCTCCTCGCTCCCCGATGTCTGCAGACGCAGGCCGAGCGCCGTCGCCCGCAGCCGCAGCAGGCGGGCCTCCTGGTACGGGGCGAGGCCGGGCGTCTCCTCGTAAAGGCGGACCATGGACGCATGGGCGGCGGTCAGCGCGGCGGCCTTCGCCTCGGCCGCGTCTGCGCCCGGTACGGGGATCTCGGCGGTGGCAAGCAGGGCACAGGCGCGGGCGAGCGCCGCGTGACCCGGCGCTCCGGCGTCGTCGTAGAGGGCCGCGGCCTCCTCGTGGAGGTCGGCGGCGTCGGCGAACTCGTCCTTCTGGCCCGCGCGGCTCGCCTCGTCGGCCAGCAGGTCCGCGCGCAGCAGTACGAGCGGGCCCACGGCCGGGTCGTCGGGGTGGGTGTAACCGCGGCCGGCGACGAGCGTACGCAGTCGCGCCCAGCAAGGGTGTGCGTCCGGGTGCCCCTGGACCTCCAACTCTCTTGCCCGGCGGATGAGTTCGGGCAGCGCCTCGGGGACGGCGGCGGCCGTGCGGGCGGCGGGCGCGGCGAGCGGTGCGGCCGGGGCCACGTCGTCGAGGCTGCGGGGGCGCAGGGTCAGTTCCAGCGCGTCCAGCAGCGGAGCCTGGTCGAGGCGGGCCCTGCGACGGTCGGAGTGGGCCGTGGTTCCGTTGCGGGCGTCGAAGCGGGCGGCGAGGTCGTCGGCACGGCCCCGCACCTCGGCGCGCAGGCCGGCCACCGTCCAGGTGCGGCCCGCGTACCCGGCGGCGGGCAGTTCGCCGTGGCCGAGGAGTTCGACGCGCCGGAGGAGGACGTCCACGCCGGTGAGGAAGTGGAGCTGGTCCAGCGGCGACTCGACCTCCTCGAACAGGTTTCGGTTCTCCGCGAGCAGTTCCAGGCCGCGTGCCTCGTTGCCGGTCAGCGCGCAGAACTCCAGGTGCCGGCCGACCTCCCCGGCCATCGAGGGGTTGCGGCGGCAGCCCCGGTAGCCCGCGAGATGCAGTTCGCGCGCCCGGTCGGCGCTGCCGGTGCGCAGCAGGGGCAGCAGCGCGTACGACAGGGAGCGGGCCGGCTCCTCCTGGCAGGACTCCTTACCGGCGAGGACGGGCTCCCAGGCGCGCAGCGCCCGCTCGTCGTCGCCCGCGGTGAGGTGGTACAGGGCCCGCTCGCAGATCTCGCAGGCCTCGCAGTCGCTGAGCCGGGTGCGGGTGCGGCCCGCCCACAGCTCGTAGGCGAGAGTGGTCTCCTCGCCTACGTGGGCGGCGAGCTGGTACGCCTGCCCGTAGTAGGGCTGAAGTCCGAGGCCGGCCTTCTCGTAGCGGTCGCGCATCTCCGTCAGCCACTGGCGAAGGCTGGCCAGCGGTATCTCGGGCAGCGCGCGCAGGGCGTTGGACACCCACTTGAACCGCCAGAACAGCGTGTGGCGCAGGCGCTCGTCGAAGACGTCGGGCTGCTCGTCGAAGAGCGTGAGCACGCGGGCGAAGACGACGGGTGACTTCCGGGGTTCGGCGCCGTACGTGTACGCCTCCTGGAGTTCGAACAGGGCGTGGATGAGCGCGACGGGCTCCGCGAACTGCTCGGCGGCGTCGACGAGTTCCTCGGCGATGACGGTGCGGGTGCGGCCGTAGGGGCGCCGGTCGTTCTCCTTGAGCGCCTCGTACAGCTCGTCTGTGCTCTGGGGGTGGGGTGCGGTCGGCATCGTCAGCTGTCCTTGCGGAGGGCGTGGGCGAGAAGGTCGAGGAAGGAGCGGTTGATGAGGCTCGACTCGGACGGCCTGAGCGGGCGCCGGGACAGCATCGCGGCCTGCCCGTAGAGGGCCTCGGCGCTGGTGCGGGCCAGCTCGGGCTCGTCGATGGTGACGGCGGTGCGCACCAGCGGGTTGAGCTGGTTGAGGATCAGCTGGGCCCGCGGGGCCTCCTGGCGCAGGGCGCCGAGGATGTCGCCCCACAGGCCGCCCTCCTGCTCGCGGGCCAGTTGGGAGCGGGTGCGCTCGTGCCGGGCCTCGCGGCTGTCGACGAGGAGGGCGGGGGCGGAGGCGGGCTGGAAGGTGCGCAGTGCGACGTCGCAGTCGAAGACGGCGAGGGCGTCGCGGGCCTGGGCGAGGTACGCCGCGGCGGCGAGCTCCGTTTCCCGGTCGACGGGGTCGAGGTGGGCGGTGAGGGTCGCCGGGTCGAGGTCGGCGACGGTGGCCCCGGGCCTGATCTCGGGCAGCCGGTGGACCAGTTCACGGTCGTAGGTGTAGCCGCCGTTGACGACGCCGAGCCCGGCGGCCGAGGCGATCGCGGCGACCTGCCGGAACTCTTCCACGGTCGACGTCACGAGCACGGTGCGGTGGGTGCGCGCGAACTCGTCGAGCGTGGTGTGCCCGTCGGTGGTCTCGAACGGCAGCCAGGGCAGCAGCATCCGCAGGATCTCGTCGTCGTGCACCGCCAGCGACTTCACGGCCAGGTGGTGGGCCTGGAGGAAGCGGGCGAGCAGGTCCGGGTCGCTGGCCGCGGCCCGGGCGATCCAGGCGCGCAACCGCTCGGCGAGGGCGTCACGGACGGCGGCCAGGGTGTCGTCCTCGTACAGGGACTCGCGGGACGCCGTCGGGCGCAGGCTCTCGGCGTCGACGACACAGCGGACGAAGAACGCCCACTCGGGCAGGATCTCCTCGGCCTGCTCGGACAGCAGCATGCCCTTGACGTGCACGCGGTGGCCGTGGCGGCGCCCGGCCGGCACGGTCTCGGGCAGTACGCACGCGATGCCCTTCAGGCCCACGGCGGGCAGGTCCAGCTCGATGGTGTCCAGCGGCGTGAACCCGAAGACCTCCTCGCCGTACGCGGCCAGCGCGCGGGAGCGGGCTCCCGGCGTGGGGTACGTACGTGCCCAGGGCGCGGGCTCGGGGTTGACGGACGCACCCGGGCCGTCCGGACCGCCTGTGCCGTCGTCGAAGGTCACCGGGTGGCGCAGGATGGAGCCGAAGTGCCGGGCCAGCGCGTGCACCTGGGCCGGGCGGGTCCACTCGCCCGCGTCGGCGCGCGGCGTCAGCGTGACGGTGGTGCCGGGCCGGGGGCGGGCGGCGGCGGGCAGGGTGCGGACGGTGTAGCTGCCGTCGCCGCGTCCCCGCCACTCGACGGCGGGTGCGTCGGGGGTGCGGGCGGAGCGGCTCAGGACGTGGATCTCGTCCGCGACCAGGAAGCAGGAGAGCAGGCCGATGCCGAACTGGCCGATGAAGTCGCCGCGTTGCTCGGCGATGCCCTCGGCGCGCTTGCTGCTGCGGCCGATGGTGGCGAGGAAGCTGTGCACGTCGGCCTCGGTGAGACCGACGCCGTCGTCCTCGACGCGTACCACCGAACCGTTGGCGTACAGGCGGACACCGAAGGCGTCTGAGGGGGCGGCCGGTTCGAGGCGGTGCCGGGCGGTCAGCGCGTCCACCGCGTTCTGCATCAGTTCGCGCAGGTAGACACGGGGGCTGGAGTAGAGGTGGTGGGAGAGGAGGTCGACGAGGCCGCGCAGATCCACCTGGAAGGTGCGGTCGGCGCCGGCCGCGGTCGCGGCGGTGTCGGGCAGAGTCATCGGGCAGTCCCAAGTGGGGGGGAGCGACGGGTGGCGGGCGGGAGGCACCGGGGCCGGGGGGTGCTCAGGCACGGCGGTGGCGGCGGGCGAACTGCTTCTCGGGATCCGCGAAGTACTTCCACGGCCACGGGGTGTAGGCACCGTCCAGCGTTCGGAAGACGCGTTTGACCGTGTGCTGTTCACCGGCCAGCGACAGGGCCATGGCGAACATGTTGAAGTCCTCCTGCCAGCCCGGGCGCCACACGTAGGCGGGGTGGAGGATGCTGTAGTCCGCCGCCTCCCGCAACTGCGCCTGGATCTCGGCGGTTTCGAGGTAGTCCCCACGCTCCGACTCGACCCACTCCTCGATGTACGCCATCGCGATCAGGCAGCCGAGGCGGTGCCCGTGCGGGGCGCGGGCAACCGCCTGCTGGGCGAACGCCAGGGCCTGGCCCGGCTCGCCGCCCCATCGGGGCTGCAGTTGCGACACCCACTCGAGGTGGCTCTCCAGGTCCAGCGGGTCGCGGCGCAGGGCGGCGTCGAGCCGGGTCTCGTTGATGTCGCGTCCCAGCGACATACCGCGACCGGAGGTGAGGAGGCGGCGCCACGGCGTGACCCAGTCCGGCCGCAACTCGGCTGCCTCGAGCAGCTGTTCCTCGGCGATGTGGAGCCGCTCGTGGAAGACACGCCACTGCTCCTGCGTGACGTTCACGGCACGCTCGGCGGTGCGGGCCTCCCATCCCCAGATGATGTGGCGCGCCCCGGATATCAGCAGGGCGGTCGCCCGGTGCTCCTTGTCCTCCTCGACGGCACGGCCGATCCAGTCCTGCACACCGTCCAGGTCGGCGAGTTCGCCCAGGACCTGGTGTTCGCGGCCGAGATTGAAGGGCGCCAGGGCCGTCTTGACCGCCTCCCAGTCACCCGCGTCGGCGGCCTCCACCAGCGCGAGCACCCGCGCGTCCCCGAGTGCGCGCAGCGTGTACATCCCGTTCTTCTGCCTGTGCGGGGCGGGAAAGGCGTGCGGATCCGCCACCGGTCTCTCCGCACCCCTGCCGAACAGCTTGCCGAACATGCCGCGCCCTCCCCTGGTCCCGCGTGATCGTCTGGGGCAGCATAAACGGCCCCACCGACACCACTTCCACGGGGTTTTCACGGGCGCTTCACCGGTTCGGTGCCGTCCTCTCGCCCCCTGCCGGGTGGGCCGGAGCGACACGGCGCACGGTACGGCTGTCCGGATACCGTCGGCCCCTTCCCCGTTACGAGCTCGCTCACCCGCGGCGCAGGGGATCGCCGCGGGTGGTTCTCAGAGCACCGGGGAAGGGGCCGGCATCGTGAGTCCGAGCGGGCAGTGCCCGTCTACGAGATGGCCAGGCGCCGGAACCGGCTGTTGTGGAACACCAGGGGTTCTCGCTCTGGTTCGGCCTTCAGACCGTGGATTTCAAGGAGCACGATCGTGTGGTCGCCTCCGGGAAGTTCGGCGTGCAGTGAGCAGTTCAGCCGGAGACTTGCGCCGTGGATGTAGACGCCGCCGTCCTCGTCGGCATCCCAGTCGACGCTCGCGAACCGGTCGCCGGCCTTGTCGGCCAGTGACCGGCAGATCGCGTCCTGCCCCTCGGCCAGCACGCTCACACCCACTCGGGTTCGCCGACGCAGTCTGGGCCATGTCATCGAGGTGTCCTGCACGCAGAGCGATATCAGGGCGGGTGACAGCGATACCGGGGTGAACGTGCTCGCCACCATGCCCACCGGATTGCCGGAGTCGAGTGCGCACACGGCTGTCACCCCGGACGGAAAGCAGCCGAAAGCCTGACGCAGGAGAGCGGGATTGGCCGGAGTCGCGTGGAGAGGGCTCACCGCAGACCACCCGTCAGGTGACGGGGGGCGAAGTGCGGCCGCTCTGATGCGGGACTCCTACTGGTTCGCGGATCGGGCGTGAATGACGTATTCATTGCTTTCTCCAAAGAAGGTGAAATGGTTCCCGGCGCCGGCTCAGATCATGGAGAGCGGTACTTCGAGCGCACCGCCGGCGACAGGTTTCAGTTCTGCCCCGACAAAACCGCGCCCAGCTTCCGTATCGCGCCGTTGTTGCCGACCACGTGCTGGGAAACACAGCGGACATCGCGCCAGCGGCGCTGAAGTGAACTGGTGCTGTAGAGGCCCGCGCTGCCCGAGAGCGTCATGATCTCGTTGAGGATCCTGATGCCGTCGTGATGGATATGCTGGGTGCCGCCGGTGTAGGTGAACCACTCGGCCGGGGTGGGCGCCTCTCCGGCGAGGACACGGTCCATGACGAGGCGTCCGGTGTGTTCCGACAGGGCCGTCAGGGCGACCGTACGCATGTGCAGTTCCGCGAACTTCTCCTGGAACACCGGGTCTTCACCGAGCAGAGCCTTGGGGTTGAACGCGGGCCGCTTGGTGGCGGCGAGTTCGGAGAGGTCGGCGAGCGCACCCTCCAGGGCGCCGAGGATGACGGCGTCGTGCGAGGCCCCCGTCGGGGAGTACGGCAGGTCGTAGAGGGGAGCGGGGATGTTGTTGTCGCCGAACATCGGCCCCGTGTGATGTTCCGGCACGAAGACGTCGTCCATCGTGAAGTCGGTGCTCTGCGTGGCACGCAGGCCGACCGCGTCCCACGTGTCGAGGAACGTGACCTGCTCGGGCCGCAGCAGCGCGACCCGCATGTCCGGGCGGCCGTCCGGCAGTGGAGGCGCCCCTTCGACGAGGAACCCTCCGAGCATCCAGTCCGGGGTGAACGGGCCGCTCGCGAGCGGCCAGCGACCACTGAGCCGGTAGCCGCCCTTCACCGGTGTCGCCAGCCCTTTCGGAGCCACGGCACCCCGGAGCATCAGGTCGGCGCCGCCCGCGAAAACCTCGGTCTCCAGCGTCTTGCGGGGCAGTGACCGGACGAAGAACCAGGCCATCGAGGCGGCCTGAACAGTCCAGCCCGTCGAGCCGTCGGCTCGTGCGATCTCCCGCACCACCCGGGCGGCCTCCAGCAGCCCGAGCTGCTCTCCGCCCCACACCCTGGGCAGGGCCATCCGGAACACGCCCGCCTCGCGAAGGGCGGCGACGAGATCCGCCGGGACAGCCCGTGCGTTCTCACCTTCGGCAGAACGTGCCGCGATCTCGGGAAGAAGTGCGCGGACTCGACCGAGCACACTGTCGCCGGTTCGTCGGTCCTGGGATCGAGCGGGATCAAGAAGCGTGGCCATGAAGGTGCTCCTAACTGAATGCGCGGGCACTGGTCGTCGACCGAGCCTTTTTCACAAGGTGACTTCGGCTTAGGATGACATCCGCGTTACGGCCAGGAAAACCAGAACTTTCCGATAAGGCTTATCAGGGTTCCCATGACAGCAGGAGCGAAATGGCCGCCAATTTTTCCCTACGCCAATTGGAATACTTCGTCGCGGTGGCGGACACGGGCTCCATGAGCGCGGCGGCGGTGCGGTGCCATGCTTCGCAGGCGGGCATCTCCACGGCGATCGCCGATCTGGAGCGCCACCTCGGCGTCCAGCTGTTGGTAAGACGCCGGGCGAAGGGAGTCTTCCTCACGGAGGCCGGCAGCCGGATCCTGGGGCGTGCCCAAGCCATGCTGGCGCAGGCCGACGAACTCAGGGCGAGCGCCCAGGCGGAGGAGGGCCGGCTGGCCGGCCGCCTGACGATCGGCTGCTACGCGGCCCTGACCCCGTTCCTCGTCCCGCCCCTGGTGGACGGGTTCAGGCAGATCCACCCGGCCGTCAACCTCGAACTGATCGAGGGTCAGCAGGACGAGATGCGACATGCCCTCCTCCAAGGCGCATGCGACCTGGCCCTGTTGTACGCGTTCGGCCCCCAGCCCGGTCTGTCCTGCACGACACTGCGCTCCAGCCGTCCGTATGTCATCGTGTCCGCCGGTCACGCGGTGGCGGAGCGCGAGTCCGTCTCACTCGCCGAACTGGCGGACGAACCACTGATCATCTACTCCGAGCCGCCGGCCCAGCAGAACGCGGACCACTGGTTCTCCCTCGCGGGAGCACAGCCGAACATCCGGTACCGGACCTCGAGCATCGAGGCGGTCCGCAGCATGGTCGCCCGTGGCCTCGGTTTCGCCACGTTGATCCAGTCCTGGCCGACCGACACCAGTGTCGAGGGACTTCCCCTGGCATCCGTGCCCCTGAGCGACCCGTTGGACGACGTCGAGCTCGTGATCGCCCATGCGGCACACGTCACCCCCACCCACCGTGCGCGTGCCTTCCTGCAGTACGCCAAGGACACGCTCGCCGGTCCGGAGACTCGGGGGACAACCGGCTGACCACCGCCGGGTATTGGGGGCGTTGGACGGTGAACGCCCTATCGTTCGTTGCAGGCAACGTGCGCCAGCCCGACGCCATGCCCTCCACCTACGGAGACCGGCACCGGCACTTTGGCCGTTGAGGTGCACGGAGCCGGGCGCGTACGAGCAGCTCTGCGCGTCGAGGCCGTCCTGACCTCGTGAAGAGCCACCGGCTCCGCATGACGGCAGGCCCTGTTTCCCGACGGCGGCGGAATCACGTGGCCCGGGCTACCGCCCGAACCGACCGCCGCGTCAGCCGTCGCGTTCGGCGCCGACGAGGACGAAGGCCATCGTGACCGGTTGGTCGCTGCGGTTGCGCCAGCCGTGGCGGGTGCCGTTCTGGACCACGATGTCCCCTGCCGAGAGATGGGTGCACCGGCCGTCATCCAGTTCGAGGACTATCTCGCCCTGCAGCACGATGCCGTAGTCCACGGTCGGCGTGGTGTGCATGCCGTCGGGCTCCATCAGGTCCGCGATGCCGGGCGAATCGGCCCGCTGCTCCTGGTCGAAGGCGACCGGGTCGAACGCCGGGTCGGCCATCGCGGTGTCCGGCGGGAAGGTCAGCACGATGAACCGCGTGCCGCCGGGCACCGGCAGCAGGCTGGTGACCTTCGGCGTGGGGTCCTCCCCGGTCCGGCCGACCGGTTCGCCGGGTTCGGTGGCCCACGGCAGGCGGGACACCCAACCCGGCAGGCTGGTGAACTCCCGGCTGCGCGGGACGGGACCGTCGCTGACGACGACCGACCTGCCGTTCGCGTCATGGCCGGTGACGACTCTGCGCATGTGTCTCTCCTCAATCGCGTCAGTCATGTCCGAAGGATCCACCGGGACCACCGAGCCCTCGAACCGGTCGGGTCGGTCCCATCGGTCGGGTCACCCGAGTCGGTCGGTCAGGCGAATCAGTCGGGTCAGTCGGGTCAGTCGGTTAGGCCGCTGCCCAGGCCGGTCGAGGTCCCGAGCTCGGCCGCCCAGGCGTCCAGGACGTCCGCCACGGTCGGGGCGGGTGCCCTGAGCAGGGCCGATGCCACCGTGCGTATGAACGACCGGTGCCGGTCGTCCGTGAGGTACTCCGCCGGGGACTTGCCGTCCACCCGCGCGAGCAGCAGCGCCGACAGCAGGGAAGCGGCCCGCGCCTCAAGAGCCGGCACAGGCTCCCAGTCGACGCACCGGAGATACTCCTCCACGAGCACGCGGGCGGACCGCAGGAGATCGGCGCGGCGCACGGGTACCACCAGGCTCTTGAGGAGCAGATGGTTGACGCAGAACGCGAGGTCGAAGGCCGGGTCTCCGTACCAGGCGCACTCGGCGTCCAGCAGCACGGGCCCGGACGGTCCGACGAGGATGTTCTTGGGACTGACGTCACCGTGCACCAGGGCCCGGTGCGTCGTGGCCGTGCGGTCGGCGAGGCCCTGGAGGATGTCGCTCAGACCGGGGTGCGCGGCAGCGGTGGCCAGCAGGTACGGCTCGATGCGCAGCGCGTGGAAGTTGTCGTCGGTGGCGAACTCCGCGGCGAGGGCGGTGTCGCCGGCGCTCGCCGCGTGCAGGGTGCCGAGCAGCTCTCCGACGGCGGCCGCGGTCGCCACGTGTACGTCGCCGCGCAGCAGCTGTGCCTTCCACACGGGGTGGTTCTCGGGCGGCAGGAACGCCATCGCGAAGAGGCCGGCCGCGGGGTCGTGGGCCAGCAGTTCGGGAACGCTGTCCGGGCGGTGCCGGGAGGCGAACCGCATCCACGCCCATTCGAAGGCGTTGCGCGACACCGGTGCCTGCCAGTCGGCGGCGACCTTCAGCTTGGCAAGGGCGCGTTTGACGCAGAGAGAGCGTCCCGGCAGGTCCACTCGCCACAGGTCGGACGAGACACCGCCGGTCAGTGGTGTCCAACGTGCGGCTTCGCCGGGTCCGGCGAGCTCGTGGGCGGTCAGGAAGTCGGCAAGCGCGGTGTCGGGCACCGGGCCCGGGGTCACCTGCGCGGAGACCGGGCTCATCGTCGGTCTCCCGACCCGGTGGTCGGACCGAGGGGGCTGTTGCAGGCGTGGGCCGGTGCCTCGCCCGCGAGGATCCGTACGACCTCCTCGGCGGCGCGGCGGCGCAGTTCGGTGACCGAGGCGTCGGAGGAGAAGGCGATGTGCGGGGTGAGGAGAGCTCCCGGCTGGTCCAGCAGCCCGGCGGGGACGTGCGGCTCGGTCTCCAGTACGTCGAAGGCGGCTCCGTCGAGGTGTCCGCTGTCCAGCGCCTTGACGACCGCGTCGGTGTCCACCAGGCCGCCTCGGCTGACGTTGACCAGCAGACCGCCCGGTGACATGAGCTCCAGCTGCCCGGCGCCGATGATGTGGTGCGTGTCCGGCGTGAGCGGCACGTGGAGGATGACCACGTCGCTGCGGCGCAGCAGCTCCTCCAGGCCCACCATCTCCACTCCGGAGGCGTCCTTCGGCGGATGCGGGTCGTGGGCCAGGATCCGGCAGCCGAACGCGCCGAGCTTGCGCACGGTGGCGCGTCCGATCCGCCCGTATCCGACGACGCCGCAGGTCAGCGTCGACAGTCGGCGCAGCCGGGCGCCGGCCGGGTCCCAGCGGCCCGCGCGGACCTCCCGGTCGGACACGGCAAGGCCCCGCGTCCAGGCCAGCACCATGCCCACGGCGTGGTCGGAGACCTCCTCGACGCAGTAGTCCGGCACGTTGGTGACCCACACGCCGCGCTCGGTGGCGGCGTCCACGGCGATGTTGTCGAGCCCGACTCCGAGCCTGGCCACGATCCGCAGATCCGGCGAGGTGCCGATCGCGGTGGCGGAGACCGGGGCCCAGCAGGTCAGGATCCCGGCGGGCCGGTGCTCGGCCACGAGGTCCTCGATCGCCTCGGCGGAGGCCGGATCGGCGGGGCCGGTCACCAGGGTGTGGCCCGCCTCCTCGATGACCGATCGCTCGACGGAGTCGTCGGGCCAGGCGTAGTCGGTGAGCAGCACGGTGCCTGGGCGGCTCGGTGGTTTCATGACAGGTCGTCCTCGCAGAATCGTGCGGCCGCAGCGGACGGCCGGGGTGTCATGCCCGGTCGCATCCGATGAGCGGGTCTGATCGCCACCCGGAGAGGCGGCCGTCGGCATGTCCGGTTGGGCCGTCGGCCGCCAGGGGTGGGGTGGAGGGGGTCGCTGAGCTCGGGTCGGTGTCGTCAGCGCGCGCCGACTTGTGGTCGGTGCGGGCGCCGCGGGATGCCCCTGGAACGGATCACGAGATGTCGGGGCACGTCGAATCACTTTGTCACAGCCACGTGGTGCTAACGATAGCATTCCGGGTGTTCCACACGTCAAGAGTGCGATGCGCACCCGATCGCCGACAGCCCTGCGGCAGGGCCCCTTCGGCGCCGAGGACCCCGGCCATCAGGGGAAATCGAGAAACGCCGAAGAAATGCGGCGTTCACATCTTGACGCGCATGAGAGTTCCCCCTCATGGTTCTGCCAGCGCCGACCGTGTGACCGGTAAGTGTCCGCACGGGGTCCGGCTGTCGAAGACGCCATAGCCACGGACGTCCCCGACGGGCGATATACGGCTGAATTCCGCATGCGGTGTCCGACCGCGCGGCAGCCCGTCGCCCTCATTCCGCCGGCCGACGACATCACCGCCGTCGCCGCCTCGAGTCCGTGTTCAGCTCACCGCTTCTCGTCATCGCCCGTACGGCCCCGTACCGGCGATGGATCCGCCGCGGCCTGCCGTGGCCCATTCCTCCTCAGGAGCAGCTATGACTCACGCAGCGCAAGTCGACACCAGTGCGGTGCCCGCGAGCACCACGCAGGAAAAGAGCCCGGCCCCCATTTCCCGCCCGATGATCGGGCTGGGCTTCCTGCTGGTGGTCCTCTCCTACATGGTCAACGCGATGGACCGCCAGGTCTTTCCTCCCCTGCTGCCCAACATCCGCGCGGAGTACGGGTTCTCCCTGGAGCAGGGCGGGTTGCTGGCGACGAACTTCACCCTCGGCATGGCCCTGGCCGGCCTGCCCGCGGGCTACCTCCTGGACCGCTTCCGCCGCAAGACCGTACTGCTGGTCAGCATCGTGATCTACTCCCTGGGCACCATGGCCACGCCTCTGGCCACCGGTTTCGCCGACATGACCCTGTACCGGGTGGTGTCCGGCTTCGGGGAGGGCATGCAGTCCGCCGCCATCTTCGCGGCGATCGGCGCCTTCTTCGCCCACCGGCGGGGCCTCGCCTTCGGCTTCATCGGCATGGGCTACTCCATCGGCGTGTTCATCGCCCCGCTCATCGGCGTCCGGCTCATGAGCATGCACGGCACCTGGCACGCGCCCTTCTACCTGTTCGGTCTGGCCGGGCTGCTGATCGCCACCGCCGCCCTCTTCCTCGTCAAAGCGGGCCTGACCGAGCACTCCGCCGTGAAGGTCGTCTCGACCAAGACGTACGAGTACATGCCGGCCTCCCCCTACAACCGCAACTCCATCGCGCTCGCCGTCCACTCGGTCGTCAGCGGTGTGGCCATCTACGGGTTCCTCGGCCTCTACCCGACCTACCTCATCACCTCGCTGCACTACACGTCCGGGCAGGCCGCACTGGCGATGAGCTTCCTCGGCTTCGGCGGCATGCTGGGCGTTCTCGGGGGCTGGCTCGGGGACCGCGTGAACCAGCGCAACCTGCTGATCCTGAGCATGGTCGCCGTCTCCCTCATCAGCGTGTGCATCTACGAGACGCACCCCGGAGTCGGCATGCAGTACACGCTCGCCTTCCTCATGGGCGCCTTCGGTCTGGGCTTCATCTATCCCAACACCAACAGCGCGATGCAGCGGTCCGTCCGCCCCGAGCAGATCGGGCGCGCCTCCGGTCTCTTCGTCACCAGCTACTACGGGACGGCGGCGTTCTCGGGCCTGCTCTTCGCCGCACTGGTGGACACCTTCGACTGGAGCCGGGCCGGCCTGCTGCTGGTCACGGTGCTGCCGCTGGTGGGCGCCCTGGCCCTGGCCTTCGTCCGCCCCTCGAAGTTCAACAACGCGGTCCACTAGCGAGTCGGTCCGCCGGACATCCGCCGCCGGGGGGGGCNCTGCTCTTCGCCGCACTGGTGGACACCTTCGACTGGAGCCGGGCCGGCCTGCTGCTGGTCACGGTGCTGCCGCTGGTGGGCGCCCTGGCCCTGGCCTTCGTCCGCCCCTCGAAGTTCAACAACGCGGTCCACTAGCGAGTCGGTCCGCCGGACATCCGCCGCCGTGTCGCACCGGGCCCGTCGCCCGGTGCGACACGGCGGCGGTGTTCTGGCAGGACACGGGAGCCACCGCCGACACGCCAAGGGGCCTGCCCACCGCTCGGCGGTGGGCAGGCCCCTTGGCGAGATCGCCCGGCGGACGTGCGGCGTCAGAGGCTCTCGGCCACGACCGGATTGCGCAGGACGCCGATGCCCTCGATCTCCACCTCGATCTCGTCTCCGGGGCGGATCGGCCCGACGCCGGACGGCGTACCGGTCATGATCGCGTCTCCCGGAAGCAGGGTCAGATAGCGGCTGAGGTAGCTGACGATGTCGGGAACGGCGAGCAGGAGGTCGGCAGTGCTCGCCGACTGCGCGACGACGCCGTTCACACGGGTCGTCAGCGACAGTGCCGACGGGTCGAGTTCGGTGGCGATGACCGGACCGAGGGGGGCGAACGTGTCCTGCCCCTTGCCGATCAGCAGCGTTCCGAATGCGCTTTCCTTGCGCTGGACGATGCGGTCACTGACGTCATTGCCGCACGTATAGCCGAGGATGTACTCATGGGCCTCGGAGGGCTTCACATGACGGGCTTCCTTTCCGATGATGACAACCAACTCGCCTTCGAAATGGATCAGTTCGCCATCCGCCGGATAGACGATCGCGTCATCCGGTCCAATCGCGGCGGTGCTCGGCTTCATGAAACACACGGGAACTTCCGGAACCTCGCGGTCGGTCTCGTCGACGTGCGAGGCGTAGTTGTAGGCGAACCCGAAGATTCGGGGTCGCTCCAGCGGCGGGAGAACGACCACGTCGCCGACTTCGTCGACATGCCCCGCTGGGGACAGTCCGGTGAAGGGATCACCTTCGAATCGCGCGATTCTTTCGTCACCGGATTCCAGCTCTCCGTAGTGACGCACGCCGTCGACGGCATACCTGACGATCCGCACGGAAACCTCCGCAACTAGGCAGCCGCGGGCGGCTGCACGGCCCACATAGCAATGCTAACGTTAGCACGAAGAGGATGATCAACCCGGCATCCCGCCTCTTCGACCACGGAGTGCGACGGCAATGCTATCGTTGGCATACGGAAAGTGACGACACCGGGATCAGTCAGCTCAAGGGGGCCCTCACGTGATCACGACCAAGGACATCGCCGAACGCCTCGGAATCTCCGTCTCGACGGTCGGCCGGGCACTTTCCGACGATTCCCGCATCAGCGAGGAGACCAAGTTCCGGGTCCGCCAGGCCGCTTCCGAGATGGGATACGTCGGCAACCGGGCAGCACGGATGATGCGCGGAGCGTCCAGCAACGTGGTCGCGCTGGTCATCCCGGACATCCGCAACAGCTTCTACTCGACGATCGCGCACGAGCTCTCCAAGAACATGGAGGCCGAGGACTTCCAGCTGATGCTCTCGGAGACCGACGACGACCGGATGGTGGAGCTGCGCCACCTGCGCGAGTTGTCCGCCAACCGCGTGGCCGGCGTCATCATCGTGCCCACCGCACGCCCGCACGGCGACTCGGTCAAGCTCCTGCGGGGCCTGCCGCACCTTCAGTTGCTGCGCCGCCACCCCTCGCTCGGTTCCCAGTGGTTCGGTGTGGACGACCACGAGTCCCTGCGGGAGGCCACGGCCCACCTGGTGGCCCAGGGCCACACCCGCATCGCGTACGTGGGCGGTCCCACGGAGCTGCCCACGGGCGCCGAGCGTCTGCGCGGCTTTCAGAGCGCCCTGAGCGAAGGTGGTCTGCCGGACGACGCGGGGCGTGCGGAGCTGGGGCCGCCGTCGTCCGTGGAGCACGGCCGCCAGGCAGTGCTCCGGCTGCTGAAGGGGCGACAGGTGCCCACCGCGCTCGTACTGGGATCGGTTCAACTCACCATCGGGGTCCTGGAGGAGTTGTCGGCGCAGGGCGTGAAGGTGCCCGGGGAGCTGTCCGTGGTCGGGTTCGGGGACGAGCCGGGGTTCTCCTGGTGGGGGCCCGGGCTGACCACGATCGGGCTGCCGATCCAGGAGATGGCCACCGGCTGTGCGCTGTGGCTGATGCGCCGGCTCAAGACCAAGCCGGACAACGACGGCCCGTACACGTCCGTCTCCCCCGGATCGTTGGTCCTGCGCGGCAGCACGGCGCCGCCTGGCGGAAAGGCTCCGTCCAGGTCCGTCTGAGTCGGGGCCGGCCTCACCCACGAATGCCGAAGGCGCCCGGAGCGATGTGCTCCGGGCGCCTTCGCAGGTGCGGCGTGGGTCAGTACGTTCCGCTGCGCAGCCGCCCCATGACGCGGGCGGTGCGCGCGAGTTCGTCAAGCACCTGCTCGGCGGCGGCCTCGTGTATCTTCCCCGGCCTGAAATCGCCGCCCTCGACGAGTTCGTTGACGAACGGGATGCTCACGGTCGGGCCGATCGGCAGCATCCTGAGGTTCGCCACGACCTGCTTGCCCATCTGCACCGCCCGGGTGCCCGCCGAGACGCCCCCGTAGCTGACGAAGGCGGCCGGCTTGTGCTGCCACTCCACGACGAGGTAGTCCCAGGCGTTCTTCAACGGTGCGGGAAAGCCGCCGTTGTACTCCGGGGTGACGAAGACGAACGCGTCCGACGCGTCGACGATCCGGCTCCATTCGCGGGTGTGGCTCTTCGTGTACTGCCGCAGGGCGGGCGGATGCGGTTCGTCGAAGAAGGGGAGCCCGAGTTCGTACAGGTCGACGGTGTGCGACTCGAACTGGTCGCACTCCGTGGCTCGCAGAGCGAACCAGTCCGCGACAGACCTGCCCACACGTCCGGGGCGGGTGCTGGCCACCACGGTGGTGAGGTTCATGGGCGCCATGGAGGGCTGGGGTGTCATGTCGGGCTCCTTTTTCCTTTCGGCCGGCCATCCGGCCCGGCGGACCCACGCCGCCTGTGCTGTCCGTCTGTTCAGGAGAGCGCGGGTCCGCCGGAGTTCCTGCCGAAGGAAGGCTGTGCGAACGATAGCATTGGCGAGCGGGCGCGCCAAGAGGACGCAATACAGCGAGGCCGCTGCATCGACTGGAGCCCACCTCTTGACAGACTGGCCGCCGCTTTGCACGATTGCGCTATCGTTAGCACGACAAGAGCCGCAGTGAACGAGCAACCTCGCCGTCACCTTCTCGCCGGCGCCCGGCGCCGCACCGATTCAGGCGCCGCACCGCCGGACCGACCACACCCGTTTCGTCGGCGAGGACTTTCTCCGTACGCCTCCACCGCCTCCGCCGCCTCCGGCTGCGGGGACGCACCGATGACCGGCACGGGCGACTCTCCCCGGCCGATCGTCCGAACTCCGAAAGGTCGCACCGCAATGACAGACGCGCGGATCGCCAAGCTGCACGGCCGCAGGGTGTGGGACTCCCGCGGCCGGCCGACCGTCGAGGTCGAGGTACATCTCGCGGACGGCGCGACCGGCCGGGCCATCGCCCCGGCGGGGGCCTCGACGGGCCAGGGCGAGGCGCTCGACCTGCGCGACGGGGGCAGCCGCTTCGGCGGGCTCGACGTCCAGCGCGCGGTGGGGTCGGTGAACCGTGAGATCGCTCCCGCCCTCTCCGGCCGTGACGCGGGTGACCAGGAGGCCGTCGACCGGCTCCTGGTGGACCTCGACGGCACCCCCGACCGCAGCCGTCTGGGCGGCAACGCGCTCGTGGCCACGTCCATGGCGGTCCTGCACGCCACCGCCGCGTCGGCGGGCGTACCCCTGTGGCAGCACCTGGCGGGCGGACGCCCGGTCCGCATCCCGCTCCCGGAGATCCAGATCTTCGGCGGTGGAGCCCACGCGGACCGCCGCGTGGACGTCCAGGACTTCATGGTGGTCTGCCCGGCGGCAGGGAGCTTCTCCGAGGCCCTGGACTGGACGGCGGAGATCTACCGGGCGGCCGGAACCCTGATGCGCAAGGCCGGCAAGGCGCAGGGAGTGGCCGACGAGGGCGGGTTCTGGCCCGCCTTCGACTCCAACGAGGAGGCGCTGGAGACGCTGACCCTGGCCATCGAGAGCGCGGGCTTCGCGCCCACCTCCCAGGTGGGCATCTCGCTGGACGTCGCGGCCTCGCAGTTCGGCAGCGGCGGTCGGTACACACTGGCCCTGGACGACCGCACACTGGACACCGAAGCACTGATCGACATGCTGGGCGGCTGGATCGAGCAGTATCCGATTCTCTCCGTCGAGGACCCGGTGGGCGAGGACGACCACGAGGGCATGCTGGAGTTCACCCGGCGCTACGGCCGGCGCTGCCAGGTGATCGGCGATGACTACCTGGTCACGAACGCCAAGCGGGTGGAGGCGGCGGCCACCAGCGGGGCGGCGAACGCCGTCCTCGTCAAACCGAACCAGGCCGGCACCGTCACGGAGTCCTTCCAGGCCCTGCGCGCCGGAAAGGACGCCGGATTCGGCACGATCGTCTCGGCCCGTTCCGGCGAAACCGAGGACGTCACCATCGCCCATCTGAGCGTCGGCTGGGACGCCGGTCAGCTGAAGGTGGGCTCGTTCACCCGCTCCGAGCGAATGGCCAAGTGGAACGAGGTCCTGCGGATCGAGGAGGCTCTCGGCACATCCGCGGAATTCAGCGGATGGTCCGCCTTCACATTCGCGGATTCCTCGGCCTTCCAGAACCAGTCGTAAAACGGCGTCGAAGTATTACAGTCATCGAAATCCAGAGCCGATCGGAGCCCGGAGACCACCATGCTGCCTCCCGTCAATCTGCGCCCCAGTTTCAACATCACCCGCTCCAGTCATGTGCGTCTCACCGTGGCCGATCTGGCCGAGAGCCGGAACTTCTACGTGAACGCCCTGGGCCTCGTCGTCAGTGACGAGGACGAGCGCACCTGCTACCTCCGCGGCCTCGCCGAGGCCTGCCACCACAGTCTCGTCCTGGAGCTGGACGAAGAAGGCGGCACCTGCAAGAGGGTCGGCTACCGGGTGTTCTTCGACGAGGACCTCGACCTGGCATACGCCTGGTTCCGGGAGCGGGGACTGCCCGCCGAGTGGGTCGACGCCCCCTACCAGGGCCGCACCCTGCACGTCAGCGACCCCATCGGCACGCCGCTCGAACTGTGCGCGACCATGGAGACGCGGCCGCGGCTGCACATCGACTTCGCGTCCTACAAGGGTGCCCACGCGCAGCGGCTGGACCACTACCAGATCTTCGCGCCCGACGCGTATGAGCTGTGCGCGTTCTACAGCGAGCTCGGCTTCCGCAACTCGGAGTACCTGGAGCACGGCGACAAGCTGCTGGGTGCCTTCATGTACCGCAAGGGCACCTGCCTGGACCTGGCGATCATCGAGAACACCGGGCCCGCCCTGCACCACTTCGCGTACACCGTCTCCGAGAGCCACGACATCTTCACCGCCTGCGACTGGGCGGGCATCCTCGGCTACGGCGACGGCGTGGAGCGCGGCCCGGGGCGTCACGGTCCGGGCGGGATGCTCTTCGCCTACCTCCGCGACCCCGACGGCCACCGGGTGGAGGTCTTCAACAGCCACTACCAGACGATCGACACCGAGATCGAGCCCGTGCGCTGGGACGCGGCGGCACTGAGCACCAACGCCCGTTGGGGCCTGCCGGCGTTGGAGAAGTGGTACTTCGAGGCGTCGCCCTTCGTCGGCGTGAAGCAGATCCCGCCGGCCGAGCTGCCGAAGCCGATGTCCATGGAGCGGTTCCTGCTCGAACAGTCCGCCCGCTGACCCTTCGTACGATCACGTCCCCCCGAGGAGACACCATGGCACGAGTCCCCTACCTGCGTCGCGAGGACGCGGACCCGGCGCAGAAGCCTCTGTACGACCGGCTGGAGACCGAACGCAAGGTACCGACGGCGAACATCTTCCTCGCCCTCACCCATGCGCCGACCCAGCTGGACGCCTTCCTGACCTACGCCAACTCGCTGCGCGCCGCCGACCTCAGCCCCAAGCTGCGGGAACTGGCGATCCTGACCGTGGGCCACGCGACCCGGTCCGCGTACGAGGTCGCGCACCACCAGTCGCACGGACTGGGAGCCGGGCTCACCGCACAGCAGCTCGCGGCGGTGGCCGACTTCGAGTCCTCCGACCTGTTCGACGGGGTGGAGAAGGCGGTGATGCGCCTCGCCAAGGAGTCCACCCTCCAGGTCGAGGTCTCGAAGGAGACCTGGAGTGCCGCCGCCGAGCACCTGACGGACAAGCAGATGGTCGAACTGTCCTTGTCCATCGCCTGGTACAACTCCGGCGTCCGCATCATGGGGCTCCTGGGCATCGACCTCGAAGACAATTACCCGAACCCTTTCCCGAATTCATAGACAATTCCTTATGTCTCCGCCTCCGGCCGCCTGGGACGGAGCATTTCCGAGGAGTATTTCAATGGCGAAAATGCTCGCTGCACGACTGCACGCGCTCGGTGAGCCGATGTCGGTGGACACCATCGACGTGCCCACCCCGCGGCCGACCGACGTGCTGGTGCGGGTCAAGGCGTGCGGGATCGTGCCGAACATGGCCAACGTGATCAACAACTGGCCCACCTGGTTCCCGCACCAGCCGTTGCCCAAGTTCCCCGCCATCTTCGGCCTGGACGCCGCCGGCGTGGTCGAAGCCGTCGGCGAGGCGGTACTGAACACCAAGCCGGGTGACCGGGTCTACGTCAACCCCCTTCGCGGGTGCGGAAGTTGCCAGGTCTGCCGGGGCGGTGAGCTGAGCCGCTGCCGCTACTTCACACTGAACGGCTACTTCAGCACCTCCCGTGACGGCCAGCGGATCTTCGACCTCTACCCCTACGGCGGCTTCGCGCAGTACATGACCGCCCCGCAGTCCTCGATCGTCAACATCCCGGACACCATGACGTTCGAGCAGGCCGGCAAGCTCGGCTACATCGGCACGTCCTACGGCGCCCTCAAGAACGCCGCCGCGGGGCCCGGCCAGGTGGCGCTGATCGACGGGGTCACCGGAACCCTCGGAGTCGCGGCGACCGTGCTCGCGCTGGCCTCCGGGGCCTCCCGGATCCTCGGTACCGGCCGCAACGAGGAACTCCTCAAGCGCGTCAAGGAACTGGCCCCCGACCGGGTCGAGGTCTTCCGGCTGGGTGACGGTTCCACCGGCGAGTGGGCGAAGTCCCGCACCGGCGGCGAGGGCGCGGACTACGTGATCAGCGCCCTGGGTGCCAAGGCACCGGTGGAGACGATGCTCGACTCCATGCAGGGCGTGCGCAGGGGCGGCCGGGTCGTCAACGTCGGCGGTGTGGCCGACCGGCTGCCCGTGGACGTGAAGTGGCTCATGGACGAGCAGGTCCAGCTGATCGGCTCCAACTGGTTCAGCACCGCGCAGGGACAGGAACTCGCCGACATGGTGGGCACCGGCGCCCTGGACCTGTCCTACCTGCACGCCAAGCCGTTCCCGCTGTCCAAGGTCAACGAGGCGATCTCGGGCCTCCAGGACCGCGACGGCGGCTTCAGCAACTACGTGGTCATCCCCTGAACCGCAGGCCTCGGCGAGCGGCCGGACGCCCCTTGACCGGCCTTGCTCCTGACGCCCCGTAATCACCCCGCGGCGGACCTGTTCTGCCCCGACGCCGCCGCGGGGTGCTTCACACAAGCCGTGCACACGGCCGGTGCTCTCGTCGGCACAGGCCCGGCAGGATGGAGGAGCCGGTGGAACTGCGCTGGCTGGAATCGTTCGTCATCGTCGCGGAGGAACTGCACTTCGCGCGGGCCGCGGACCGTCTGCATCTTGCTCCGTCGGCGCTCAGCGCCCAGGTCAGGGCGCTGGAGTCGCACCTGGGCGTGCGGCTGATCGACCGCGGACGGCGCAGCCGCCCGGCGCTCACCAGCGCCGGGCGGCTTTTCCTCGAAGAGGCGCGGCTGACCCTCGCCCAGGTCTCCCGGGCCGAGACGGTGGGCCGGCGAGCCGGTCGTGGGGAGTTGGGGCACGCCCAGATCGCGTACGTCGCCTCGGCCACGTTCTCCGGAGTGCTGACCGACGTCCTCACCCGCTGCGCGGCACCCGGCACCGAACTGACCGTGCAGGTGCGCGAGCTGGAGACACCGGCCCAACTGGAAGCGCTGGCCTGCGGTGACATCGACGTCGGCTTCCTGCGCTGGAGGCCGGAGTACCCGCCCGAAGTCACGGCCACCTGTCTGCTCACCGAGGACGTCGTCCTGGCGCTGCCGGCGGGCGCGCCGCTGGCGGCGTACGAGGCGATACCGGCGGCTCAGCTGCGCGACGAACGGTTCGTGGCCCCGCACTTCGACGAGGAGTACGGCTGCCGCGACCAGATCCTCGAGGTGGCACGGCAAGGCGGGTTCAGCCCGCGGTGTGCTCCCCCGGTGCGGGACTTCATCGCGGCTCTGACTCTGGTGGGCGGTGGTCTCGCGGTGGCTCTGGTCCCTGATTCCCTGCGCCGCGTGCACATCCCCGGGGTGGCCTACCGTCCGCTGGCGGACGTGGCGCTGACCACCCGTCTGGTGGGTGCCTACCGCAGGGGCGAGACCTCGCCCGCGGTGCGCGGCCTGATCCGCCGGCTGCGAGAGAGTGCCGCCGCCACGGTCGCCGCCTCCGGCTGACGCCGCTGTGCTGGCGGGCGGCACTGCAGCGGGCCGAAGCCGCGCCCTCTGCGGTCCGTTCAGGGGCTACGACCCCTGCCAGCGGCACCGGCAGGCCCGTCCCCTGCCAGCGTCACCGTCGGGCCCGTCCGGGGATGCTGTCCCCGACTCCCGCGACCGTCTCCTCGCGCTCGCCTCTCCGGCCGTCCGGCTCGCCGTGGCCGTGATCGGCGTGCACTGCGCGGCGCGGCCGGTCGGCGACGTACCGACGCACGTTTGTGCGTGGAATACGCACCGTCGATGCAGGTCAGAGGGGGTGCTCCCGGCCTACGCTCAACACGGCACCACAGACCGTGGCGACGTCGGTCGACCGTCGCCGGGCAGAGGAAAAGGCGGAGGAACACATGACATCGATCAAACACGTGGGGGTCGTCGGCGCCGGGCAGATGGGCCGGGGCATCACCGAGGTCTGCGCCCGGGCCGGGCTGCACGTCACGTTGTGCGATCTGACCCAGGACAGAGCTCGTGCCGGACTCACAGGCGTGGCCGATTCCCTGCTCAAGGCGGAGAAGCGCGGCACCCTCGCACCCGGAGACCGCGCGCATGCCCTGGCCCGGGTCTCGGTCTCCGCCGACTTCTCCCGCCTGGCCGGAGCCGACCTGGTCATCGAGGCGGCCGTCGAGGACGAGCAGGCCAAGACGGCGCTGTTCCGGCAGCTGGACGAGATCGTCACCGACCCGTCCGCCATCCTGGCCAGCAACACCTCCTCGATCCCCATCGCCCGTCTCGCGGCGGCGACCGGACGGCCGGAAGCGGTGATCGGCCTGCACTTCTTCAACCCGGTCCCCCTCATGCCACTGGTCGAGGTCATCCCCTCGCTGCAGACGTCGAAGTCCACGGAACTGCGCGTCCGTGCCTTCGCGGGCGAGATCCTGGGCAAGAAGACGATCGTCACGCAGGACCGCGCGGGCTTCGTCGTGAACTCCCTGCTGGTCCCCTACCTGTTGGCAGCTGTGCGGATGGTCAGCTCCGGCACCGCGACGGCCGAGGACATCGACACGGGGATGACCGCCGGCTGCGCTCACCCCATGGGCCCGCTGCGCCTCGCCGACCTCATCGGCCTGGACACCGTGGCGGCGATAGGCGAGGCACTGTACGAGGAGTACCGGGAACCGCTGTACGCCCCTCCCCCGCTGCTGCGCCGCATGGTCGAGTCGGGACAGCTGGGCCGTAAGTCAGGGCAGGGGTTCTTCAGCTACCAGGCGGCCTGAGGACCTACGGCGACGCGGTGTCCGTCGTGTCCCGCCTGCCCGGGGCACCGTACGTTCACCGTCGCCACGGAATCCGGCCCGCTCCGCGAGCGAAGTGCCCATGAGGTCGACTACGTTGTCGGCGAGCCGCAGCGTGCCACGGGAGGTCAGGTACTCCACCTGCCACACCAACCCGGTGCAGGAAGTCGTCTGAGCCGATGTGCCGGCGGGGGCGCGCAAGGCTGTGCGGTTCGGCAACGACGGCTGTCGTCTGTACCGGGCCGGGCTGCGCGGCGCGCAGTGAGGCGCGGGAGTCGGCTCACTCGCGCGGCAGGTCCTCCAGGGGCAGGAGACCGGTCACTTGGCGCGGTCCGGCCTCCCTGTCAACATCGTGGGGGTCCCAACGCCCCCTCACCCGCGCTGATCAGACACCGACGATCACCTGCGACCTGAGCAGCCGGACAGCCCCTGGTCGGCTTCTTCGGCGGGCGTCCTGCTGCCGTACAAGGTGGCTTCCACGTTCGTGCGGAGCTTGGCGAGCCGGAAGACCACGGTTCCCGGTCCCCCTCCTGGTCGAGGTCGTAGCACCAGGTGGCCCGGGGCTTCGCGGGCCCCGGGCCGGCTCGCGGGTACCGGCCACCGGCTCAAGGACCGGCCGGCCGAACACCCGCCGCTCCTCCCATCGGACGACGTACGAGACGGTCCACCACGCGCCGACCGTCCGGTGGCGGTCGTACCGTTCCCAAAGACTGAGCGGGAGTGACTCCTGTTGCCAGAAATCATGCTCAGTCGAACGCCCCGGACGGTGTTGGGCGTTTCTGGTTGCCCGCGTTCGCTCCGCGTCCGGGCGGCACGGATCGTGTCCGTGGTCCGGGAATGCGGGGGCGGGTTTCCTCACACCCAGGAAAACGCCGATCGGCCTGGACGGTCCGATGCCCCATCGCATCACTCCGGTGTTGTGGGGGCGGTGTCGTCCGTCGCAGGATCGGGTATCCCTGGGCGCGCCTTCCGATCGCCACGGCGGCTGCGTCATGGCGAGTGATCCTACGAGTTGTGCTGGTGAGAGGCTTCTGCCAGTGCTGGCCGCCCCAGCGGCTCGTGTAGGCCGGATCGACGGCGATGACCGCGACACCCGTCTGATCCGCCATCGACGCCAGCCGGGCGCGGAGCTTCCCGGTGGGCATACCGGAAATCAGCTGCCGGAACCGCTTCCTGCGTCCGTGCATCTCGCGGGTCTTCTCGGCGGCGAAGTCGAGTGCGAAGTCGAGGTCCTCGACCGCGATCGCCTTCACGCCGCAGGCGCGGGCCCAGTGCAGGAGGCGGGTGAGGGCGTGGCGGACCTGGGCGTCGCGGTGCTGGGCGGTGCCGGACAGATCGTAGGAGAAGCGGCGCGGGCTGCCGGTGGGGTTGCCGTGGGCGTCGAGGCGCCAGGTGGCCAGGTGGTCGGCGTTCATGTCGACACCGATCACACCGTGCGCGAGCGCAGCCTCGATGGGCAGGGTGGGGATGGGCGGGACTGCCAGGAAGCCGTCACATACCAGCGGTTCCGGCCGGTATCGAGGTGGATGCGGTAGGCGACCGCCCGGTCGGCCGCGACACGATCCGCCCACTCGCCGCCCCGGTGCGCGAACACGATCCGGCAGGCCAGGACGTAGCGGCCGTGCGGGGCGTTGGCCAGATGCGCGAGCGGTCCGGGGAGCTTGATGCTCACCTCGCCGTCCGGGCTGATGCGGATGGTCTCGTTGCCGTAGCGCTTGCCGGACTCCCCGTCCGCCTGGCAGAACCAGCGCTCCGCCTCCCAGCGCCCACGCCACGCGGACTCGGTGAGCTGGGCCGCCTCCAGGTGGTGGCGGGTGCGGGCCAGACGTTTTCCGCCGCGCACGACACGGACGATGCCCACCTCGTGATCGGCCCGCGCGGCAGCCAGCCGGTCCTGAAGCACCCGCAGACGACGTGACTTCGCAGGCCACTCCCGCTGGGACCGGTAACCCCCGGCCGCCTTCTTCGTCCCCTTCTGCGCGACCGGCTGGGACAGCCGGTGCTCGATGGTGCGGATGCCGGCTTCCAGGTTGTGGATGTGTGCGAGCTGGCAGCGGCGGGCCAGCGCCCACTGGTCGTGCGTGGCTTTGGTGATACTGCCCGCCCACCGCGATGACGACAGAGGCGTCAGCTCCGCTTACGACCCGCCCACGTCTCGGCGGAGTGATCCAGACCGTCCCGGCAACGCGCCTTGAGGTCCTTCGCCGCCAGCGACCCCAGATGCGCCCCCACCAGGCGCAGCACCTTCTCATCACTGGGGGTCAGGTGCTTGAGGCGGGTCCGCACGGCCACACCCCTGGCACCGGACGCGACGAACGGCGCCGCGATGCTCCTCAGCGAGTCATTCCGCGACCGGCGATTCAGGTCTCGGGGCGGGCCGGCGGACCGCCGTCCGACACCAGGTCCCACCCCTGGGACGGGTCCGCTGCCAGGTGACTCAGCAGCGGACCCTCGGCCCTTCGGCGTCCCGCATGGTGTTTCCCTCTTGGTCCGGCCGGGCGCGGTCCGGGCCTCGAGAACGGCGTCCGTTTCAGGCGTCCACGTCAGTCGACCGCGCGGCGGGCGACCATTTCCTGCGTGAGCTGGGGAGCCACCGCGAACAGGTCGCCCACCACGCCGTAGTCGGCGAGGCCGAGGATCGGTGCCTCCGGGTCCTTGTTGACCGCGAGGATCGTCTTGGAGGTCTGCATCCCGGCGAGGTGCTGGATGGCCCCGGAGATGCCCAGGGCGATGTACAGCTGCGGGGAGACGGTCTTGCCGGTCTGGCCGACCTGGTACTGGTGCGGGTAGTAGCCGGCGTCGACAGCGGCGCGCGAGGCGCCCACGGCACCCCCCAGGGCGTCGGCCAGCTCCTCCACGACCTTGAAGCCGTCCGCTCCCGCGACACCCCGGCCTCCGGAGACCACGACGGTCGCTTCGGTGAGTCCGGGTCGATCGCCCGCGAGGGCGGCGCGCCGGGCGGTGACGCGTGCGGACGCCGCAGGGTGGATGGGCGGCAGGGCCAACTCCCGCTCCACCGCCTCCACGGGATGCTCCTCCGGCTCGAAGGCGCCCGGGCGCACGGCGATCACCGGAATGCCGTGGGTGACCTGCGAGCGCACGGTGTAGGACCCGCCGAAGACGATCTGGGTGACCACCCCGGACGGGTCCAGGTCGACCGCGTCGATCAGCAGCCCCGCGTCCAGCCGCGCGGCGAGACGCCCGGCCACTTCCCTGCCGTCCGTCGTGGCGGAGACCAGAACGGCGACGGCGGCGGTTTCCCGGACCGCGAGTTCCAGTGCGTCGACGGCGGGCGTGACGAGAAAGTCCGCCGCGTCGGTGGATTCCGCCGCGTGGACGCTCGTCGCGCCGTGGCGGGCGAGGGATTCCGTGAAGCGCTTCGCCGTACCGGGAGTTCCCACGACGACGGCGGCCGGGTCCCCCAGTCGCCGTGCGGCGGCCAGGAGTTCATATGTTGATTTGTTGACACGCTCCTCGTCGTGGTCGACGAGTACGAGGACTTCGGGCATGGGGGTCTGTCTCCTGGTCGGCGGTTCAGACGAGCTTCTGGGCGATCAGGTACGCGGCGAGCTGCCGGCCGGCCGAACCGTCGTCCGTGACGCGGGTTCCCGCGGTCCGCGGGGGACGCGCGACGGCCTCCACCACCCGCGTGCGGGTCACGAGGAATCCGGCCGCGTCGGGGAACAGGTCGTCGAGGCCGACCGTGTCCACCGGCTTCTTCTTGGCGGCCATGATCCCCTTGAAGGAGGGATAACGCGGCTCGTTGATCTTTTCGGTGACGCTGACCAACGCGGGCAGCGGAGCGTCGAGCGTCGCCTCGCCGTCCTCGGTCTCGCGCTCGGCGCGCACCCGTCCCGCGTCCACCTCCAGCTTCCGCACATGGGTCACCTGCGGCAGACCGAGCAGGTCCGCGACCACGGCGGGGACCGCGCTCGCCTGGCCGTCGGTGGTGGCGTCGCCGGCGAGCACCAGGTCGACGGCCTCCACGGTCCGCACGGCGGCCGCCAGAACCTTCGCGGTCGTCAGTACGTCGGCGCCGCGCAGTCTGTCGTCGCAGATGTGGATCCCACGGTCACCGCCCATCGCCAGGACCCTGCGGATGGCGTCGAGCGCGGAGTCGGGTCCCATGGAGACGACGATGACGTGGGCGTCCGTCGTCTCCTTCAGCGTCAGAGCCTCTTCGGCGGCACGCTCGTTGATCTCGTCCAGGACGAGTTCGGCGTCCTCGCGGTCGAGGGTGTGGTCGGCCTGGGACAGGATGCGTTCGGCACCGGAGTCCGGGACCTGCTTGACCAGTACGACGATGTTCACGGGTGGTCTTCTCTCAGGCGTCGTGGTCGGCGTCGTGGTCAGCGGAACGCCGCCTGGCCGGTGAGCGCCTGGCCGACGACCAGGGTGTGCATCTCACTCGTACCTTCGTAGGTGAGGACGGACTCCAGGTTGTTGGCGTGGCGCAGCGGCGAGTACTCCAGGGAGATGCCGTTGGCCCCCAGGATGGTGCGGCACTCGCGCGCGATGGCGATCGCTTCCCGCACGTTGTTGAGCTTGCCGACACTGATCTGCTCGGGCCTGATGCGGTGCTGGTCCTTGAGCCGGCCCAGGTGCACGGCGAGAAGCGCTGCGTTGCCCACCGACACGCTCATGTCGGCGAGCTTCTTCTGGGTGAGCTGGAAAGCGCTGATCGGCTTGTCGAACTGGACTCGGGAGTCGGCGTATTGGATGGCTGCCTGGATCGAGTCGCGGGCCGCACCGACCGCGCCGAACAGGATGCCGAAGCGGGCCTCGTTCAGGCAGGACAGCGGTCCGCGCAGGCCCTCCGCGAGGGGCAGCCGCGCCGAGTCGGGCAGCCGTACCTGGTCGAAGTAGAGCTCCGAGGTGATGGAGGCGCGCAGTGACATCTTCTGCTTGATGTCCTGTGTGGTGAAGCCGGGCGTCCCACGGGGCACGAGGAAGCCGCGGATGCCGTCCTCGGTCTGGGCCCAGACGGTGGCCACATCGGCGATGCCACCGTTGGTGATCCACATCTTGGAGCCGTTGAGGATCCAGTCGTCGCCCTCGCGGACGGCCTTGGTGCGCATCCCGGAGGGGTTGCTGCCGAAGTCGGGCTCCGTCAGGCCGAAGCAGCCGATGGCCTCACCGGCGGCGAGCCGGGGCAGCCACTCCTGCTTCTGCTCCTCCGAACCCCACTT
The DNA here is from genome assembly GCF_056820935.1 of Streptomyces sp. Q2. NCBI lineage: Bacteria > Bacillati > Actinomycetota > Actinomycetes > Kitasatosporales > Streptomycetaceae > Streptomyces > Streptomyces sp. Q2. The sequence continues at coordinate 201,986 of NZ_JBXEJE010000003.1, forward strand.
CCAGATGGAGAACATCGACAGCGAGCCCTGCACGGAGACGAAGCTGCGGAAGCCGGAGTCCGCCGCCTCCAGCTCCAGGCAGGCCAGTCCGTAGCTGACGGCGTTGGTGCCGGCACAGCCGTATCCTTCGAGGTGCATGCCGAGCACGCCCAACTTGCCGAGTTCCGGGGCGAGTTCGCGGGCGAAGTGGGCGTTCTCGAACCACTCGCCGATGTGCGGGCGCACCCGGTCGGCGAGGAACTTGGCGACCGTGGCCTGGATCTCGCGCTCCTCGTCGCTAAGTGTGGAGGAGATGTCGAGCAGGTCGAGAGGGTCCTTCATCGGCTTGGTGCCGCTCATCGTGAGCTCCTGGAGGTAGAGGTTGAGGTAGAGGTAGTGGTGATCGGGTCGGTCGTGGTGTCCGCGCCGGGAGAGGTCAGGTGACCGCGTCGTTCGGCGCGGAGACGTGGTCGGAAAGGCGGTGGAGAATCTCCGCGGTGTGCTGGCCCAGGCGCGGCGGCGGCAGGCGGTACCGCGCCGGCGTGCCGCTCAGCGTGATCGGGCTCGCGACCTGGCGGGAGGGCGTGCCCTGAGTACCGGCTGCTCCCTCTGCTCCGGCTGCTCCGTCTACGGGTGCGGCGGGGATGTCGACGATGCCGGGAAGGCCGAGCTTTCGGGCGAAGGCGAATGCCTCGTCGAGCCCGTTGACCGGTCCGGCGGGCACCCCCGCGGCCAGCAGGACGGCCGACCAGTGGTCCGCTCCGGCACCGGCCAGCCGTTCGGTGAGGATGTCCCGCAGTGGGGTGCGGTGGGCAACCCGGTCGGCATTGGTGCGGAAGCGGTCGTCGGCAGCGAGACCGGGATCACCGAGAACCTCGGCGAGTGCCGCGAACTGCCGGTCGTTGCCCACCGCGATCGCGATGGGGCGATCGGCTGTCGGGAAGGTTTCGTACGGGGCGATACTCGGGTGCGCGTTGCCCATGCGCCCCGGAACCACATCGGCGACGGCGAACGCCGACGCCTGGTTGACCATGGCCGACAGCAGCGAGCCGAGCAGGTTCACCTCCACACACTGGCCCTCCCCGGTGGCGTCCCGGTGCCGGAGGGCGGCGAGGATGCCGAGCGAGGCGTGCAGGCCGGTGATCACGTCGACCAGGGCCACGCCTGCTTTCATCGGCTCTCCGGCCGCGTCGCCGGTCACGCTCATCAGCCCGCCGACGGCCTGCACGAGCAGGTCGTAGCCGGGGATCTCCGCGCCCTCTCCGCTGCCGAAACCGCTGATCGAGCAGTAGATCAACTCGGGGTGCCGGGACCGGAGTTCGCTAGGGCCGAGCCCCAGCCGTTCCATCGTGCCGGGACGGAAGTTCTCCACCAGCACGTCGGACTCGGCGACCAGGGCGCGGGCCTGTTCTACGCCGGCGTCGGTCGTGAGGTCCAGGACGACGGACCTCTTGTTCCGGTTGACGCCGAGGAAATAGGTCGAGGTGCCGTCGTGGTCCGCAGGAGGGTGCCAGGCCCGGGTGTCGTCCCCGATGCCCGGCCGTTCCACCTTCACCACGTCGGCGCCGAGGTCGGCGAGGAGCATCGTGGCGTAGGGCCCTGCGAGGACCCTGGAGAAGTCGGCGATGCGCAGACCGTCCAGCGCGCCGCGCCCCGTTCCGTCGAGATCCCCGGCTCGCCCGTCCGGTGCGTTGTGCTGGGTGTCCACGCACCCTCCTCTCTGATCGTCCTCTGTGTGCGAGGTACATGCGTCTCGGCCGTCTCCCGTGATCACCAGCGCTCCAGAGTCGGTTCCGGGTGCGGGAGTTCGACGAGGGGCAGGCCTTGGCCGAGAGGGGCGCCGGACCGTACGACGCTCACCCGTACCCCCACGGCGACCGCGATCGGTGCCGTCCCGGTGACCTGGCAGAGCAGGTTGAAGCCCTCGTCCATCGCGACGAACCAGGTGTTGTGCGGGACATGGCCGTACCGGCGCACGACGACGCCGGAGCCTTCGCTGCGCTCCCGCTTGAAGGCCGTGGACCCGCAGGCACGGCAGAACGAACGGCGGTAGTCCGGGGTACCGCACCAGAGGCAGCGCTGGAAGAGGAGTTCGCGGCAGACCGCCGGTGCGTCCGGCGTGGCGGCCGCGGCCGTGGTCATGGTCATGGTCATGGCGCTGACCTCGTGGTCGTCTGTGAAGTCGGTGTGTTCGCGGGTGTCCGTCTGGAGCATCACGGCCTCCTGCACGCAGTTCGGTGACCGGAAAACGGGTGGTCGGGATCCGATGTGGCTCCCTCACCCTGGCCCTGTCGCGGACCGCCGGTCAACGACGTACTCACGCATCTTTGTGCGCGGAATACGATCCGTTCGCTGAGGTCAGAGCGGGTTTCCCCGCTCTACTCTCCCTTGGGAGCGCTGTTGCGTGCGGGGTCCTGTCGATGCGCTGGCGACTTCGCCGTTCTCGGTCTCCCACCACGGACGCACGTGGCCCGGCCCGCCGCGCGGGCCCCGCCGCAGACGGTCCCGCAGGCGTCAGCGCCGCGCCCAGGAGAGGCGTGGTCATGTCCGGAGGGCCCACTGCGGTGACCGGTTCCGCGGAGCACGAGCGGCCGGCCGGGCGCAGACGGCAGCAGCCTGACGCCGCAGAGTGATCCGCTGATCGCACGGCACAGCGGCGTTCAACACGCACCTGAAGGCACGCGGCTGCTGAGCTGCCGCGTGCCTGCCTGCCTGACCGGGCGGGAGGATCCCCATACGGATCCGCCACGCCTTCATCCCGGACGGCGCGTGCCGGGTGAACCAGGACCGACCCGGATCAGGCGAACCGTCTCGCTACGGCAGTCCCGGTGCCGTCCTTGCGACGTAGACGGTGTTGCTCGATGTGCCGCCTTGCAGGGGGTTGTCGAAGTCGACGACATGGGCCGCGGAACGCGCGAAGACCTGCGTCAGCGCGGAGGTGAACTGTTCGTCCGGCGGGTCGTTCGACCACAGGGCGAAGACCCCGTCGGGGCGGAGGTGTTCGCTGAGAGCACGGAGCCCGGCAGGCTGGTAGAGCGCCGCGTGGCGTGGGTGGAGGACGTGGCGCGGCGAGTGATCGACATCCAGCAGGATGGCGTGGAAACGGCGGCCCGGCTCCGTGGGGTCCAGACCGCCCGCATCAGCCGCCATCGCGAAGAAGTCGCCTTGGACCAGGCGGCAGCGGACGTCCGAAGTCAGCCGGGAGCCGAGGGGCACCAGGCCCCGCTGATGCCAGTCGATGACTTCGGCGAGAGTGTCGATTACGGTCAGTGAGCGCACCCGGCGGTCGTCCAACACCGCTTCGGCGGTGTACCCGAGTCCGAGTCCGCCGACGGCGACGTCCAGCTCGGCGTCCGGCAGTTCCGCCAGTCCGAGCTCCGCGAGCGCGACCTCGCCGGCGGTGAAGAGACTGGACATCAAGAACTCGTCACCGAGCTTGACCTCGTACACGTCTTCGCCCGACGCCGGGTCGCGTCGGCGCCGCAGACTGATGTCGCCCATCGCCGTCGGGCGCCAGTCGATCTCCTCGAAACGCGCGCTCATCCGTCTGCCTTTCTGAGCACCGTCGGTGCCTGGAACGTCGCTCTGCGCGGGTGCGGACGCAGGCACGAAACCCTCCCCTGCCGCCGGCCGGGCAGGGGAGGGAAGGGGGCCCGGAAGGGGGCCCGGTCAAGCGTCGATGATGACGGGGATGATGAGGGGCTTGCGACGGTAGGTGCGGAACGCCCAGTTCGCCACGGCGCGGGCGATGAGCTGTTCGAGCTGGTGCGCGTCTCCCACGCCTTCCTGGGCGGCGGTCGCCAGCGTCTTCTCGATGACCGGGATGACCGGCTCGAAGGTGGTGTCGTCGTGGACGAACCCGCGGGCCAGGAAGTCGGGCGTCTCGGCCAGGGCACCGGTGTCGGCGTCGACGATCGCCACCACGGTGACCACGCCTTCCTCCGCGAGGGTGAGACGGTCCTTGAGGGAGGCCTCGGTGGCGCCACCGACTTCCATGCCGTCCACGTAGACGTTGCCTGCGGGCACCTTGCCGGTGATCGAGGCGCGGCCGTCGACGAGGTCGACGACGACTCCGTCCTCGGCGATGACGACCCGCTCGGGGTCGACGCCGGTACGGATGGCGAGGTCACCGTTGGCCCTCAGGTGGCGCCACTCGCCGTGTACCGGCATGACGTTGCGGGGCTTGACGATGTTGTAGCAGTAGACGAGTTCCCCGGCGCTGGCGTGTCCGGACACGTGGACCTTGGCGTTGCCCTTGTGGACGACGTTGGCGCCCCAGCGGGTCAGCCCGTTGATCACCCGGTAGATGGCGTTCTCGTTGCCCGGGATGAGGGAGCTGGCGAGCAGGACGGTGTCGCCCTTGCCGATGCGGATCACGTGGTCGCGGTTGGCCATCCGGGAGAGAGCCGCCATCGGCTCGCCCTGGGATCCGGTGCACACCAGAGTGATCTTGTGGTCCGGGAGCTTCTCCATCTCCTTGGTGCTCACGACCAGGCCCGAGGGCACCTTCAGGTAGCCGAGGTCGCGGGCGATGCCCATGTTGCGGACCATGGAGCGGCCGACAAAGGCGACCTTGCGGCCGTGCTGGTGCGCGGCGTCCAGGACCTGCTGGATGCGGTGCACATGGCTGGCGAAGCTGGAGACGATCACCCGGCGCGGGGCGGTCCGCATCACCTGCTCGATCGCGGGGTTCAGTTCGCGTTCGGAGGTGGTGAAGCCGGGGACCTCGGCGTTGGTGGAATCGGTGAGGAAGAGGTCGACCCCCTCCTCGCCGAGGCGGGCGAAGGCGCGCAGATCGGTGATGCGGTCGTCCAGCGGGAACTGGTCCATCTTGAAATCGCCGGTGTGCAACACCATGCCGGCACCCGTGCGGATCGCCACCGCGAGGCCGTCCGGGATCGAGTGGTTGACCGCGACGAACTCGCAGTCGAAGGGCCCGAACCCGCGCCGCTCGCCCTCACGTACGCGTACCGTGCGCGGTCGGATGCCGTGCTCCTTGAGCTTGGCCTCCAGGAACGCCAGCGTCAGCTTGGAACCGACGACGGGAATGTCGGACCGCTCGCGCAGCAGATACGGCACTCCCCCGATGTGATCCTCGTGCCCGTGCGTGAGCACCACGGCGACGACGTCGTCAAGGCGCTCCCGGATCGAGGTGAAGTCCGGCAGGATCACGTCAACGCCGGGCTGGTTCTCCTCGGGGAACAGCACGCCACAGTCGACGACGAGCAGCTTGCCGGCGTACTCGAAGACCGTCATGTTGCGGCCGATCTCACCAAGGCCGCCCAGCGCGACGACCCGCAGCCCTCCCTTGGGCAGGGGTGGGGCGGCGGTTAGCTCTGGGTGTGGATGACTCATACCTTGACGCTACCGGAGAGTGTCGCGGAGTGATCCATTGCCCCGGCCGATCTCTCGTCCGGAGGGCTGGTCCACTGTGGCGACTACCCGGAATCAGCCGATCCACACGAACGGCGGGACGGTCCGCAGCGGGGCGACACCGCCTGCCGCAGCCGAGCCGCTCCCGAAGTCCCGGAGCGCCGGAGCGGGCCCGCCCTGGCTCGGTGCGCACGCTTCGGCCGCCTCCTGATCGAGGAGGGATGGTCACCGCAACGTGCTGAACCCGCAGGGTCAGGCCCGCCGGGCAGGGTCAGGGCGTGTCGCCGCGCCAGTCGAAGCGCCTGTCATCCGCAGCACGAGGGGCGTACAGAGCACGGCCGCCCGGCCCGCAGGCACCTATCTCCGTCGCCAAAGCCACGCCCTCGCGCAACTCACTGTCGGGCCTGTCAGTGACGTCCAGGAGCAGACCGTCCAGTGGCCCGCCGATCAGTTCCACGTACACGTGGCCGGGCCGGGGCCCGGCGTCGTCATGGTCGGCGCCGTAGACGCGCCCGCGCATGAACTCCAGCTCATCCATGCCCTTCAGGTTCGCACCCGCCACTGACAATCACCGACCGTCGCAGGCAGTCAAAAGCCCGCCACGACCCCGCCTGGATGCCCCCACCCTGACAGCGTCCGCGGGCGCGAAGAACACATGAGCCATGAGCGAACATTCCGGCAGTAATCGCCAGGGTTCGCCACCCCTTCCGCGTCATGGAAATATCCACCAGCATGAACACCGCCGGGACGGAACGTCCCGACAGTGAGGGGACAGTGCGCCCGGCTGCGCGGGCCGAACAGATCCCGGAGGCACACCATGCGAACAGTCCCGCTGCCGGCCACTGAATGGCTTGCCGCCGCCGCGACCGACCCGAGGGACTGCAAACGTCAATGGAACGGCGAGATGGGGACAGCGGTGCTGGCCTGCGGGCGATTCTGGGACGTGCTGAGCGTGCCGGAGGAGTTGGGCGTTCCGGCTCTGGACGCCCTGCTGTGCACCCCACAGGCACCGGGGCCCGCGCTTATGGACACTACGGCCGCCAGAGTGGCCTTCTTCCTGCCGCCCGACCCCGAGGGCCACTGGATCGGCTCGGGTATCCGGTACGCGGGCAAGGGCGCGTGGATCGCGGTGCCCGCCCCCCATCGCGCGACGGGACGCCTGCGCTGGCTCGTCCCACCCGACGGAACCGGTGCGCTGTTCGTGCCCGCCGCCGTGGAACTGGCCCTCCAGATCGCGCTCGGAAGGCTCGCCGTGCAAAGCCGCACGAGGCGACGGTGCCCGACGTGTGGAACACCGACTGCGCGATCTCGCGTCCGAGGTGGTGGCCGGCCGGGCTGACACAGACGTCCCGGCCCCGAGATTCGCGTGCACGACCGGATGTTCCCGCATGACCGGGTGTTGCCCTGCCTGACTGGGTGTTGCCGTGCATGACCGGGTGTTGCCCTGCCTGACTGGGTGTTGCCGTGCATGACCGGGTGTTGCGGTGCACGGCCCAGCCCACCCGTGCGGGGGGCCTCTGCGGGGGGGCCTCAGCGGGTGGGTAGCAGCCTGGCCTCGTGCACTACAGGCGTTTCGGCAAGGCGTTCCCACCGGCCCGGCCGCGGCGCGGCGGCCGAGTGCTGTCGCTGTCCGGTCGCTTCAGGGCTGCCGCACACCAGGATGGTCCACTGTGCGTCCTGCGCACCGGGAAGCATCCGCCCGCTGGACCGCCATTCCCTGACGAGAGCGGCGTAGATGGGCGGATCTCCCTGGGACGCCGTGGCGCCTTGGCGGTGTGGAGTCTGGAGCGTCATGTCCGCCATGAGGAGACGCCCAAAGGTGACGGTGCAATCCATGCCTTTGCAACGCGCCCGCGCACGCGGGTGATGCGCCCTCACTGCGCAATGACCCCATCGCATGAGGCCGCGCCCCCAAACGGGGCCATGGGCTTATCGGACAACATCGTCGCCGGGTGCCGCCCGCCCCCATGCCGTGCAAGCGACTTCGAGGCCGAGGGCTGACGGTGCCATGCCGTGCGCGGCCGTTGGCCTAATCGGTGGCGGACCAGGCTTGTGTGGTGTGGTGGATCCAGCGCTGGATGGTGGCGTTGATGCTGTCGGGCAGGGCGCTGAGCTGGTCGATGGCTTCCCGGTCCGCAAGCTGGGGCGGGACACCGGCCGTGGTGAGGGCGGCATGCAGGTCCAGGCGCCTTCGGTCGCGCGGGCCGACCGCGATAACCAGACGCTGGGCGGGATTGGGGGGCGGCAGCAGGTAGTCATCCTCCCGCGGCTGCAGAGCCGTCTCCCAGCACGGGGTACCGGGCTGGTCACAGGCGTAGGGGTCGAAGAAGGCCTGTGCCGCTGCGGACTCGAAAGCGCCTGACTCGAAGACTGTGGCGGTCAAGAGGATCTCCTCGTGTGAGAGGTACCGAATCTGCATGCCAAGACTCGGTCTCCACCCGGACCGGTTGCGGGACCGGCCTCACACCACACGGAAGGCGTCATCGGCAGCTCAACCGCCCATCACATCAACCTGCCACACCCCAGGTCCCTTCAACTCTCCGACCCCGGCGACGTGCTCGCACGCTCCGGCATCCCGCCCATCGTCCTGGCCGTGCACCGACGCGCGCGACGGCGGCTGTCAACCAACGGGAACCGGCATCTCGACGGGCGCGTCCGGCGCCGGGCCGATGTAGACCTGCAGGGCCTCGGCGCTGCTGTGCCGGAAACGTCACCCGTACCGGGCACACGCCCTAGGAACGCCCTCGCCCCGCCATCGCAACGCCCGTCCCGACCCCCGCGATCACCAGCCCGACCCCACCGAAGATCAACGGCAGCAGCCACAGCGAGGCGAATCCCTTGATCCGCGCGTCCTCGGGGGAGTCCGCGCGGTACAGCACCTCGACCGGCTCGCCCTCCTCGTACGACGGTGGATTGGAACCCGTCGAACTCCGAAACGTCCTCGGCGTGCCGTCCGCCGACGTGAACTCGACCACCGGGTACGCCACCGGCTTGTCGTTCTCCCGCTTTTTGCGCGATACGCCGTCGTGGTCGTTCCGCCACTCCAGCGCCACCACCGTGCCCCGGGCATGCTCCGCATCCGCCAGGAACGACACCGACACCCCCGCCAGGGTCACCCCGATGATCAAGAACAGCACCCCGAACGCGATCCCCCCGAACGTGATCCACCGGCGGGCACCACCGCGTCCACGCACCTCGACAACCTGCACCATGTCCCTCTCACCTGTCCGAGTAAGAGGGGACGCTATCCCAGGTATGCGGAGCCCTGTTTTCCGCCCCGGCCGGTTCGGCGTCCCGCGGCGGTTCACGAGTCGTCCGACCGGTCACCGGTCGGCACCTGGCACAACGGCACTGCCAGAGTGCCGAGTTGATCGACTGACACGGCTCCTGGCCATGTGCGCCACGGCCGCCCGCGTCACAAAGCGATCAGGCCCGCTGTCGTCTCCCTGAAGCCGCAGGCATCGAAATAGAAGGAACGCAAGGGTTCTTCGAAGTCGACGTGAAGCCATTCGCACTGTGCGGCACGGGCTTCTCGGGCTGCCGTCGCGACAAGCGTGGCGCCGACGCCTTTCCCCTGGCGATGCTGGGCGACCACCGTGTCAAGGATGAAGGCGTGGACGCCCCCGTCCCAGGCGACGTTGACGAAGCCGATCAGAGAGTCGCCTTCCCACGCACAGACCCAGCCGAGGCTGTGGCGCCGCAGTCGTTCTCGCCAGTCCGTCTGAGCGACCGGGGAGCCGAAGCCGTCAGCGTGGAGCGCGTTGAGGGCGGCATTGTCGAAGTCGCCCCGCCACTCGTACGTGATCGTCACTCCTCGATCGTAGTGTCCGGGGCACCAGGTCTCACCCTGGGTTCCTCATGCGGGGTGGCCGTACCGAGCCATTGACTGAAAGCGTTTCCGATCGGGAGTTCCGTATGCGATCAGATGCAGCAACGCCCTTGACCTCAATGAACGTTGCCGTGTCAGTCTTCTTGACGCGCGCCCATCACGATGCTTCCATCACGGGTGTGTAAGCGCTTCAATTCGTCAGGATTTCCGGCCGCCCAGGCCGAGGGCGGAACCCCAGGCCCGGCCCATACGCACCGCAAACAGCAACCGTGAGCCCCCGGAGGTTGTCATGCACCTGCAATTACGAAGGTGGGCTGCCCATCGAGCGCCCGCCACCATCTCGGCGATCCTGGCCGTCTGCGCCGCGCTGACCACCGGCTCAGCGAGCCTCGCCTCGCCCGGTGCGACCACAGCCGCAGCCGGCGCCCCGACGATTCAGGCCGCGCGCGTGATGGAGAACCTCGGGCGTGGGGTCGTGGCCGTGCGTTCCGGCAGCGCCCAAGTCCTGGTCTCCTGGCGGCTGCTGGGACTCGACCCGGAGGGCATCGGCTTCAACGTCTACCGGTCCACCGGCGGCGGCGCCTACGCCAGGCTCAACGCCGGCGTCCTGACGGGCGGGACCAACTACGTGGATTCCACGGCCGATCTGTCCCGGTCCAACAGCTACCGCGTGACCCCGGTCGTGAACGGGCAGGAGCAGGCGCCCAGCGGTGCCTTCACCCTGACGGCCAACCACGCCACGGAACCCGTCGTCCGCGTGCCGTTGCGCTCCGGCGGTCCGGTCAAGTTCGTCTGGGTCGGCGACCTCGACGGGGACGGCGAGTACGACTACGTACTGGACCGGCAGACCTCCCCCCAGAAGCTTGAGGCGTACAGCAGTGACGGCGACTTCCTCTGGGAAGTCGACATGGGCCCGAACAGTCAGAACCAGGACAACATCGAACCGGGATCGTCGGCGATCGACCTGGGTCACTGGGACGGCGTCACGGTCTACGACTTCGACAGCGACGGCCGCGCGGAGGTCGCTCTGAAGATCGCCGACGGCGTCAGGTTCGGCGACGGGACGACCTGGACGCACGAGAACGACGCACGGCAGTTCATGGCCATCCTCGACGGCAGGACCGGAGCGCTCCGCAACTGGTCCGCGGTGCCGACCACTTACCTGGGCGACGGCCCGATGGGCGCGCGTCTCGGCGTGGCCTATCTCAACGGCACGACGCCGAGCCTCGTCGCCTACATGAAGAACCGGCGCGACGACGGCGCCTTCAACCTGATGATGGCCGCCTGGCGGTTCACCGGCAGTGCGCTGAAGCAGGAGTGGACGTGGCTGCGCGGCAGCCAGAACGCACCCGACGGGCACAACTCCCGTGCCATCGACGTCAACGGCGACGGGACGGACGAGGTCGCCGAGATCGGGTTCGTCCTCAACGGCGACGGCTCGTTGCGCTACTCGATGGGGCCGCAGGGCATCGTCCACGGCGACCGCTACCACCTCGCGGACATGGATCCCAGCCGTCCGGGCCTGGAGGGTTACGGCGTGCAGCAGGACAACCCGAGCGGGCTGCTCGAGTACTACTACGACGCCTCGACCGGCTCCGTCATCTGGAAGCACAACGGTGGCCCCGCCGACGTCGGACGCGGCATGGCCGGCGACGTCGACGCTCGCCATCCCGGCATGGAGGTGTGGTCCTTCTCGGGCCTGTACAACGCGCCCGGCAACAGGCTCACCGAACCGAACACGTCACTGCGCCCATGGCCCCAGCTGGGCTTGTGGTGGGACGGCGACCTCACCATGGAACTGCTCAACGACGGCAAGATCGAGAAGTGGGACCCGGCGAACCCGACGCCGAGCGGCAACCTGCCCCGGCTGGTCAGCACCTGGAACTACAGCGCTGTCACGGCCGCCCAGGGCGGGCCCACCCACGTCGGCGACATCCTCGGCGACTGGCGCGAGGAGGCCGTGTACACCAACGCCTCCTACAACGAGTTGATCATCTTCACCACGAACCAGCCGACGAGCACCCGGCTTTACACACTGGCGCACAACCCCGCCTACCGAAACGCCATGACGTTCAAGGGATACATGCAGTCCCACCACCTCGACTACTTCCTCGGCGCCGGAATGGCCAAGCCGCCCCGGCCGAACATCACCTACGCGGGAGGCGCTTCCGCCGCCCCACAGAGGTAGCACCGGACGGACTGCGCGGACGACTCCCCTCGGGTAGCACCAGGTCACCGGCTACTACAGTGCGGCCATGGAGATCAAGTGCACGCAATGCCAGGGTGTCGACCTTCAGGCCGGCTTCGTCGAAGACGGCGGCGACCACTCGAACGGGTACACACGCTGGATACCCGGACCGCTGGAGCGAGGGCTCTTCGGAGGCGCCAAGCGCTGGGGACGCCCTCGGTTCCAGATCGACGCCTACCGATGCCCGTCCTGCGGCCACCTGGAGCTCTTCGCCCCGCACGAGGTCTGACGGCCGACACACCCGTCCGCCGAGTGAGCGCCCCTCGGCCGCGCCGAGAAATTCGACTGCGTGGTCGGGCTGAGACCTCTAGGGTCCGCGCATGGACTGGCATGTGTGGCATGGCGACTACGACCTCCCGGACTCCTACCTCGGTCGCCGACTTCATGTTGTCCGGGAACGGATCGCCCTGGCACTGGAGGCGAGCCCTCCGGGTCCACTCCGGGTGGTGAGCATCTGCGCCGGCCAGGGGCGCGACCTGCTCGGTGTGCTGCCCGACCATCCGCGTCGTGGGGATGTGGTTGCGCGTCTGGTGGAGCTGGATCCGCGCAACGTGGCGGAGTGCAGGCGAGTCGCCACGAGTCTCGGCCTGGATCAGGTCGAGGTCGTGGTCGGGGACGCCGCGGTGACCGATCACTATGAAGGGATGGCGCCGGCGAATCTCGTGCTGGTGTGCGGAGTGTTCGGCAACATCTCCGACGACGACATCGAGCGCGTCGTGGGCTTCTGTACCCAACTGTGCGCGACGGGCGGGGTGCTGGTGTGGACCCGCCACCGCAAACAGCCGGACCTGTTCCCGCAGATCTGTCGCTGGCTGGAGGAACGGGACTTCTCCAGGGAGTGGCTGTCCGAGCCGGACGCCGGGTTCGGCGTCGGAGTTTACCGTTTCACGGGCCGGCCTCAGCCGCTGACTCCGGGCAAGCGCATGTTCACGTTCGTCGGATACGACGTACTGGCGCGTCGGGGTAGAGGCCACGACATGGGATCAGCTCCGTAGAGGCTGCGCCGGACGCAGTGCCTTGCCCTCTGTCGGAAGACAAGCCCGGCGAACAAGTCCGGCCCACCACACGTGCGGAGGCAGTTTGTCCGTGGCAGCCTCATCCGGCTTCGTTCATGACCGAAGCGACGGCGTCCACCGGCGGCTCGCTTGCCGCCGGGCCTGAGTGAAGTCGCCGAGACCACAATGGCGTTGCCGTAGCCCGTGATCGGCCACTAGGGTCGGTCGGGTGACTGCCGGGTCGGCCATGGGCCATTCACCAGTGAGGTTCCCGGCCTCGGCGTGAGCGCGAGGCGGGCAAGAGGCCCGCCCCCTTCTCCGCGTCTTTGCTCCGGCGCCCGCGTGCGGCGCCCCATCCCAGCAGATCCAAAGACCCGGAGACACACCACTGATGTCACACGACCAGCAGTACCCGCACGAATCAGAGCTGTCGGCGACCTCCGTCCAGCTGAACCACACCGCCGTCTACGCCAGCGACCGGCACCTGTCGGCCGAGTTCGTCGCCACGATCCTGGGGTTGGAGGTCGGTGCTCCGTTCGGGCCGTTCCTGCCCGTCGACCTCGGCAACGGCGTGACGCTCGACTACTACGAGAAGCGGGACGAGCCGATCCAGTCGCAGCACTACGCGTTCCTCGTGCCCGACGGGCAGTTCGACGTCATGATCGCCCGTCTGGAGGCGGTCGGGGTCACTTACTACGCCGACCCCAGCCACACCGAGCCCGGCCGGATCAACCGTCTTTTCGGCGGTCGCGGCGCGTACTTCGAGGACCCGGACCGCCACAACATGGAGATCATGACCCGGCCCTACGTCCGCCCCTAGCAGACCGTCCGGCGGTGGTGGGCCGAGCCCAGCTCGCCGAGTGGCTCTCCACCTCGCCGGCCTGGGCCAAGCGCCTGGGCCGGCAGGGTGAGCCGCTTGGGTTGCGAACGTGGCGTGACTGACAGAGCGCTCTGAGACGATCGCAGCGTGACGAGCCGACCCGATATCAACGCGACGCCCCGCCGACCGCAGGGTGAACCCCACCGCCTGGACCTGGCTGATTCAGCCACCCTGCGGCAGCTGTGGGAACTGCAGCGCGCTGCCTACGCCGTGGAGGCCGAACTCATCGGATTCGACGGCATCCCGCCTCTGCACGAGACCCTTCAGGAGTTGCGCGGCTGCAGCGAGTCCTTCCTCGGGGTGTCCGACGAGATCGGACTGGCCGGAGCAGTGTCCTGGACCCGACCGCACGACGGCCGCCTGGACATCTGCCGACTCGTGGTCCATCCGCGAGCGCATCGCCGCGGCATCGCCACCGCGCTGCTCAACAGGCTGGACGTCTGGGAACCCACAGACGTGACCCTGGTCTCCACCGGAACCGCCAACCGACCCGCACGCGCCCTCTACCAAAGCCGCGGATTCACCCCCACCGGCGAACGCGAGATCGCGCCCGGTGTCACGGTCACACTGCTGGAACGCAGGGCCGACGGCTGACTCGACGGCCTGGCAATCCACAGGTCCTGGCAACGGCTGCACGAGCGTCAGGTGTGTCTGATGCTTCCGTCGCTGCGGCGTGGTGACGTCGCCCAGGACGGGAGCCAGACCGACTCGGGGAGTGGTGCCAGGCTTGCGAAGTGGTTGATGACTGCCTGGAGCCCTGGGTGTGGATTCGCTCGGGGGAGGATGAGCGACAGCGGGTACGCGAGCGTCGGATCCACGATCGGGATGCGACGCAGGTCGTGGTTCGTCGGCCAGATGTACCGGTCGCGCGAGCCTACGAAGGTTGCCACGTCTGCGGAGTCCGCGAGGATGTCGAGGAGTACCTCGTTGCCGAAGTTCGGGCCCGCGGCGTCGATGCGGAGGTCGAAGTCGGTGGCGAGCTGATCGTAGAACTCGGCCCATTCGCTTCGCGGCGCGATACCCGGCACCCAGATCCGGTGCCGGCGCAGCTGGGACGGTGTCAGAGTTCGTGCGGGGGCGAGCGGGTGCCTGGGGCCGACGAGCAGTTCCAGCGGGGAGTCGAACGCGTGGATCATGTGCACGTCGCGCGGCAGGGAGGACGGGTCGGTGACCGAGCGGAACGAGGCGTCGATGTCGCCCGCCTGGACGGCCGCGACCGCCACGCGCGGGTCGTTGACCCTGAGGGTCACCACGTCGAGGTCGGTTTCGGGATGCGACCGCCAATAGTCGTGCAGGACGACGGCCTGCGCGGATCGCAGGCCAAGAACGTCGATCCGCAGCGCTCGCGAACCCGGTCTGATCGCGGTGACGGCCCGATCGACACCCGTGACAATGCTCCGGGCGTGCGGGAGGAAGGCTTGGCCGTCGAGAGTCAGCTCGACCCCTCGGGCGGTGCGGGTGAACAGCCGGACGTCGAGTTCGCGCTCAAGGGTCGCGATCCGCTTCGACACGGCCTGTTGCGTCACGCCGAGCTCGTCGGCCGCGTGTTGCAGCTGTCCGAGCTCGGCCGCGCGGACGAACGACCGCACCGCCTCGGTATCCATAGATCCAGCATAAGCATGCCCAACCGATGGTTGTGACTCGCCCGAGAGTGGTTGTTTGCTCCTGCGGCAGTGCGGCCGATGTGATGCGGAGACCCAAACATCGGTTGTCGCTGAGGAGTCACATGCGCGTGCAGTTGGGGCACGGTTTCGGTTGGTTGTGGTCGGCCTACGCCGTGAGTACATACGGCACGTGGATCGCCTTCGGCGCGTTCCCGCTGATCGCGGTGCGAGTGCTGCACTCGTCGGCATTGGCCGTGTCGCTCCTGGAGGCGGCCGGGCTTGCCGTCGCGGCGAGTGTCGCGTTGTCGCTCGGGCCGTGGGTCGAGCACCGGGCCAAGCGTCCGGTGATGATCGCGATGGACCTGATCCGGTTCGTCGCGTTGGCAAGCGTCCCGATCGCGTACGTCCTCGGATTGCTTTCCTACGGCCAACTACTGGTGGTCTCGGTCATCTCCGGGACGGCGAGCATCGCCTTCACTGCCGCATCCGGCGCGTATCTGAAGTATCTCGTCCCCAGCGATCACCTCCTGGTGGCGAACGGGAGGTTCGAGGGCACGAGCTGGGTGGCGACCGCGGCGGGCCCGCCCCTTGGTGGTGCACTCACCGGGTTGCTCGGCCCGGTCATCACTGTCATGGCCGACGCCCTCAGCTATCTGCTGTCCGCGCTCGCAGTCCTCCGCATCCGCGGAGGCGACACCGCGGCACCCCGCGACCCGACCACCAGGTTGCGTGGAGCCGATCTTCTCGACGGCTGGCGGTTCATCCTCCGCGACCGCGCACTGAGGTGCCTGTTCCTCAACTCGATCCTGGTCGGCGGCCTCATCATGGCCACCGCCCCGCTCCTGTCCGTCCTCCTGCTGGGCCAGTACCACTTCCCGGCCTGGCAATACGGTCTTGCCTTCGGCATCCCGGCACTCGGCGGCTTCGTGGGCGCCCGCCTGTCCGCACGCCTCGTGACC
This sequence comes from Streptomyces sp. Q2, assembly GCF_056820935.1. NCBI lineage: Bacteria > Bacillati > Actinomycetota > Actinomycetes > Kitasatosporales > Streptomycetaceae > Streptomyces > Streptomyces sp. Q2. Next base: position 217,853 of record NZ_JBXEJE010000003.1, read on the forward strand.
CGCCACGGACGGCACCGGGTCATGATCGTCTCCGGCTGGCTGCGCTCGCTCTTCCCACTCGGTCTCGCGTTCGTCCGTCCCGGCATCCCCGGACTCCTCACCGTGATCATCGTCGAGGGCCTGCTGATCACCTGCATGGGCGTCTTCAATCCGATCTACGCGACAGAACGCCTGCAACGGACTCCCGCGGATCACACCGCCCGCATCCTCAGTACGTGGAGTGCCCTGAGCAAACTCCTCCAGGCTGCCCTGATGGTGATCTGGGGCCTGCTCGCCACCCTCACCAGCCCGCTCGCCGCGATCACCATGTCCGGCGTTCTCCTGCTCGCCACCCCGCTCCTGCTGCCCAAGCGGATCCATCTGTCCGCCCCTGAGCCTGCCGCGCCGGCCGAAGACGTCCGGGCCGCCTGACTCGCCGCAGGGCGCGGTCACCCCGGAAGGGCGCCGCCGGCTCATCGAGCGCTGTCACACCCGCCCGGCCGGACCGCGCCACGACCTCACACAGGCGCGGAGCCTCCTCGACCGTATGCCCTCACCGCCTGCCCCCACTGGCTGCGAGGGCGAAGCCGACGAGAGGAGTGATGAAGTGCGTGATCTTGGGAAGACGGCGGGAGTGATCTTCATGTCGATCTCTGTGGGGGGATGCACTGCCGTGGCCACGTCCATACGTCCGTTCCGGTCCGGGAACCGCCGCCGCCCGTTCGATCTCCGTCGGACAGCAGCCTTCTTCGGTCTTCTCGCCCTCGTGGTGATCGCTGTGGGCCTCTCGGCGCGTGCGGCGGCAGGTGCCGTCGAGCGACGCCCCGCCTGGGCGCTCGTGTTGGGCGTCGTGGGTATCGCGGTCGCCATGTCCCTTTGGCGCCGGCGACGACGCCTCTCCGTCTCAAGGGCGGCTCGGCAGGCCGCCGCAGCGCTCGACGAGGGGGCAGGCATGGCGGTCGCCGTGCTGGAGGCACCCTCGTCCAGGGGAACGGGCGCGCAGTCCACTGCCGTCGACTTCGATGGTGACGAGACGGTCGTCCTCCCACCCGGTGTCGCGGCCAACCATGACGCCCTTGACCCGGAGGAATTCGAGGAGGCGATAGCCGCCCTGTGTGAACGGGACGGCTGCTCCGACGTCGAACGCGTGGGCGGGGCAGGCGATCTCGGCGCGGACATCGTGGCCGTCGCGCCGGACGGACGCCGCGTCGTCATCCAGTGCAAGCGCTACGGCGACACGCATCGCGTCGGCTCCCAGGACCTGCAGCGCTTCGGCGGCACGTGCTTCACCATCCATGAGGCCGACGTCGCCGTCGTCGTCACCACGAGCGGCTTCACCGCTCCGGCGGCCGAGTACGCCGAGCAGTGCGGGATCGTGTGCTGGGACGGGCAGGCGCTGTGGGCATGGAACGCCGGCGTCGGTCCGACGCCTTGGGAGTCCCAGGCCGAAGGGCCCGCGGACTGACATCCGCCGCCATGGCCGCGCACCGCGCGGCGGCCGGACGGCAGTCCTGCGGCAAGACCTGAGCCGGCTCAGCTGCCGTCCGGCCGGTGGGCGCCCGCCGGGCGGAAGCACGCCGTCACCGTCTTGCCGTGCCGCTGGCACTTCATCTCGTACTCGTCAGCGAGCATCCGCACGATCCCCACTCCGCGACCGGACACCTCCCCCGCCTGCGGGTGACGCTGCTGCGGCAGTGTCGGGTCCTCGTCATGGACGCTCACGTGAAGGCAGTCGCCATCCCAGGTAAGGACCAAATGCGCGTCGCTGTGCGCGTGAACGTGAGCGTTGGTGATCAGCTCGGACACGGTCAGGACGACAGCATCCACCGTCTCCGGCTCAGCAGCGGTCCACGGCAGGGAGGCCAACTGCGTTCGCGTCCACTGCCGCCCGGCACGGACGCCACCAGACATGGGAAACGAATGTGCCCAACCCATCGCCTTGACCGCCACCCACTCGCTCCTGTCCTTGCCGTCCACACTCATGCGTACGCACACCGTGTACCCCTCACCCGCGGCCGCAGGCACTCAAGCGGCCAAATGCCCGATCGTCACGGATCGCCGCGGTCTCGCTGCCCGTGCCTGTCGTTCTTGGCGAGGCGACAACAGTCTCATCGCGGACTCGGCCGTCAAGTGCCGCTCGGCTGGCTCGATTTCGGCTCGTGGTGCTTCCACCGCCGGACGTCACGGCGGCCGGCCGGCAGCTGCCTCGCCTGCAGGAACCGGCCGGAATAGTGGCGGATGGCCGAGAATCTCCACACTGCGCTGCAGCCGTAGAGACGGCCGACGAATCCGGTACGCGCCAATATCATCTGCGGGCACCGAAGAACCGTCCGGCCCCACCGGCCCGTCGAACCGCCCCTGTCGCACTCGCCCTACGTGGGCTTATGCGGACACATCGAGACCAACACGTCTTCGTCACGCGATCTTCACGCAACACGCACTTTCGGCCGGGTGACGCCGAGCGCGCCCCTGCCGGGGCAGACGGCGCCTTCCCCCCATGCCTAGCCTCCCGGCCATGCGATCACCCCTGATGAGACGCCTCGGCCTCGGCGCCGTCCTCGCCCTCGCCCTCGCCGTGTTCGGTCTGGCCTCCAGCGCGAGCGCGGCCGACCCGGCACCGGCCGAGCTGACGTTCGCCACCGACAGCGCGACCACCACGCCCGGCGGCACGGTGAATCTGTCGATGACGATCACCAACAGCAAGACCTACGACATCTGGTTCATGTACCAGACGATCGAACCGACGTGGCTGACCACTCAGCGCCCCGACCTGAAGTACGGCTTCACCGCGTGCAGCCTCGCCACGGCCGCCAGTCCCACCCCCTGCTCCGGGACCGGCCCCGCCAACCTCGGCGGCAACTACGGCACCACCGTCCCGCCCGGCCAGAGCCGTACCGTCACGCTGACGCTCCAGGTCGCCGCCGACTCCGGCTGCAACGGCAACATCGGCTTCTACTCGTACTTCTACGCCGAGTTCAGCGACAGCACGAACACCAGCGGTGGGCCGGTCTACACGCCCGAGACGCGAGTGCTGTGTTCCTGACGGCCCGACGAGGACGTCACCGGCCACGACGAGGGTGACCTGAAACGTTCTTCGACCAGGCACGCACAGCGGTCTGGACCACTGGCATTCCGCACCGGCGGGCCCGACGGCCCGCCGGTGCGGCGTCCAGGGCCCGGACCAGCACGCCGGGGCGTCGGAACCGCCGCGTCCTGGCGTCCGGGCGACCCCAAAACGACTCGGAACGGCTCAACACGCCTTCGCCTCTGTCCTGTTGGTCACCTGCATTTTTCCGTCAGGTTTCGCAACATGACCACTAAAGCTACACACAGACCTCACTATTGGCGGGACGGATGCGTCGACGACTGGTTTCTGAGGGGGATGCCGGCGTCGCGCAAGGGGGTCAGTCCGCTCCGCTCCATGGGAGTTGTGCTCACCCCTGCCCGGGGAGGGGACTTCACCGCATGAAGCGGACCATACGCACCGCCGTGCTCACGGCGTGTGCGCTGATCACCGCGCTGGGCCTGCCGGCCGGCGCGGCCCAGGCCGACACGAGCACACCCCGCGTCGACCTGCGGGTGCTGGTGGTGAGCGACGGAGGGCCGTCCACCGACGCGATCGCGGCCGAACTGACCGCGGCCGGAACGCCGTACACCGAGATCGACCTCACGCAGTCCGGCCGGCCCGTGATCGACGCCGGCTTCCTCGCGGACACCGTCGACGGCCGGCCGCGCGCCAAGTTCCAGGCCGTCGTCCTGCCCAACGACAACCCGTTCGCAGCCGGTTCCACGGAGATGGCGGCGCTGGCGGCGTACGAGCAGACCTACGACGTTCCCCAGGTCGACGCCTACACCTACGCGCGTCCGGAAGCCGGTCTGCAGTATCCGGTCTACGGCGGCTACTCCGGGAGCGTCGACGGCGTGCAGGCGGAGGTGACCGCCGCCGGAAAGTCGGGCCCCTTCGCCTACCTGGACGGCACGGTGCCCTTCGAGGACAACGACCCTGCCGTGGGCGAGAGTTACGCCTACCTGTCGACGCCCACGGCAGGCGCCGACTTCACCCCCTACGTCGACGCGGCGATCCCCGGGCAGTCGAGTCGGGGCTCGCTGGTGGGCGAGTACCGGCACGACGGGCGGCGCGAGCTCGTCGTCACCTTCGTCTACAACCAGTACCAGCAGCAGTTCCGGCTGCTGGCCCGCGGCATCGTGGAGTGGATGACCGGCGGCATCCACCTCGGCGCCTCCCGCAACTACTTCGCCGTCCACGTGGACGACGTGTTCGCCGCCGACGACCGCTGGAGTACCACGCTCAACTGCACGCCGGGCGACGTCGACTGCACCGACCCCAACGCCACGGCCGACCCGATCCGCATGAGGGCCGCGGACGTCGACCACGCCACCGCCTGGCAGGACAGCCGCGGCTTCACCCTCGACTTCGCCTACAACGGCGCCGGCAGCGTCGACCAGCGCGAGGCCAACAACGGAGTCGACGCGCTCGCCGACAAGCTGATCGCGGACCGGAACGAGTTCCGCTGGATCAACCACACCTACTCGCACCCCTTCCTCGGCTGCGTGCAGGACACCACGACGGTGCCCTGGAAATGCGCCACGAACGCCAACGGCAGCACCCGGTGGGTCAGCCGCACGGAGATCTCCGACGAGATCGCCACCAACCGCGTGTGGGGTCAGACCGCCGGACTCCCGCTGGAGAACGACGAGTTGGTCACCGGCGAGCACTCCGGAATGAAGGTGCTTCCGCAGCAGACCGAGGACAACCCCAACCTGGCGCTCGCCCTCGACGACAACGACATCACCTGGCTCGGCTCGGACAACTCCCGTGAGCCCGGCCAGCGTCAGGTCGGCCCGGCCACGACGGTCCCCCGCTACCCGATGAACGTCTTCTACAACGCGGGCAAGGCAGCCGAGCAGGTCGACGAGTACAACTGGATCTACACCAGCCGCGCCCAGGGCGGCAGCGGCATCTGCGAGGACAACCCGGCCACCACCACCTGCCTCGCGGCGCCGCTGGACACCACCACCGGCTACGCCGACCAGATCGTGCCGGTGGAGAAGCGCATCGCTCTCGGACACGTGCTGTCCAACGATCCGAAGCCGCACTTCATCCACCAGTCGAACCTGGCCGAGGAGCGCATCGCCTACCCCGTGCTGAACGGCGTCCTCGACGACTACAACGCCCTGTTCGCCGACAACACCCCCGTGGTGAACCTGCGGATGAAGGACATCGGCACCGAACTGCGGCGCAGGGCCGCCTGGCAGGCCGCCCTGCAGGCCGGCCAGGTGACCGCCTACCGCATCGGCGACACGGTGAGCGTCGAGGCGCCGAACGCAGTGGCCGTGACGGCGACCCTGCCCACCGGCACCACGCTCGCCGGCTCCGCCTTCGGTACGGCGTACGCGGGCCAGGTGTCCGGCTGGGCGTCCTCCGCGGGCACCCCGCTCGAGCTCACCCTGCCGACGTCCGCACCCGCACCGGCCGTCGGGTCCTCCGAGCCGCCGGCCACGGCCACGGCTCCCGCACCGGACACCCGCGTCCCCGAAGGCGTGACCGAGCAGGTCCCGTACACCGTGGGCGACTGACCGGGGCACCGACCCAAGGACCGACCGAGGTCCCGGCCGCCCTCTGCGGCCGGGACCGGCAGGAAGACCCCACACCTCGGCCCGTGGAGCACCTCCATGCACGTTCCCCACGGCGCGCGACGCCCCAGCGCAACGCGCGTCACCCTGCTCACCGAAGGCACCTACCCACACAGTCACGGCGGCGTGAGCGTCTGGTGCGACCAGCTCGTCCAGGGCATGCCCGACCTCGACTTCGACGTCATCGCCGTCACCGGCACCGGACGCGAACCCGTCGTGTGGGACCTGCCCGCGCATGTCTCGCGCGTCCTGTCCGTCCCGATGTGGGGCGACCCGCCCGAGGGCCGCCCGCCCCGGGGCCGCGCCCGCAACCAACTCGCCGCCTCCTACGAGCGGTTCCTGACCGCCCTGCTCGATCCCCGCGCCGAGGACGGGTTCGCACCCGCCCTGTACGCGATGGCCCGGGCCGCCGCGGACGGGACGCTGAGCCCGTTCCTGCGCGGCGACCGTGCGATCGCCCTGCTGACGGCCGTGTGGAACCGTCCGGGTCTGGCCGTGCGCGAGGCCGGCCCGACCCTCCACGACGCGCTCACCGCGACCGCGCTGCTGGAACACGCCCTGCGCCCCCTGGCCGCGCCGCTGCCCGAGAGCGGGGTCGCGCACGCGGTCAGCGGCGGCGTCGCCGCACTGCCGGGCCTCGCCGCCCTCGAACAGCACGGCGTACCCCTGCTGTTGACGGAGCACGGTGTCTATCTGCGCGAGCGCTACCTCGGCTACCGCACCGCGCCCTACCGCTGGCCGGTGAAGGCCGTCGTCCTCGGCTTCTTCCGGCTGCTGGCGGAGGAGACCTACCGCCGGGCCGCCCTCATCACCCCGGGCAACCGCTACAACCGGCTGTGGGAGGAACAGGGCGGTGCCGACCCGGAATCGATCCGCACGGTCTACAACGGCGTGGACCCCGCCGCGTTCCCGCCGGCCGGCCCCGAACCGGAGCAGCTCACCCTGAGCTGGGCGGGCCGTGTCGACCCCATCAAGGACCTGGAGACCCTCATACGGGCCTTCGCCCTCGTCAGGGACCGGCTCCCGGACACGCGGCTGCGGATGTTCGGCGGCACCCCACGCGGCGGGGAAGCCTACCGGGAACGCTGCGAGGCGCTGGCCGCCGAGCTCGGGCACGCCGACGCCGTCACCTTCGAAGGGCGCGTCGACGACATCAAGGACGCGTACGCGGCCGGCAACGTCGTGATGCTGTCCAGCATCAGCGAGGGCTTCCCCTTCACCCTGATCGAGGCCATGTCGTGCGGGCGGGCGACCGTCTCCACCGACGTGGGAGGGGTGAGGGAGGCCGTCGGCGACACCGGGCTCGTGGTGCCGCCGCGCGATCCGGCGGCGATGGCCGCGGCCGCGCTAAAGCTGCTGGGGGATCCCGGGCGGCGCAGGGCGATGGGCGAGGCGGCGCGGCTGCGGGTGATCGAGCAGTTCACACTGCGCCAGACCATCGACACTTTCCGGTCCATCTACCGGGAACTGCCCACGCTCGGAAGGCGCTCGGCCCCGGCACCGGCCCCCGCCACGCAACCGCTCACGCCCCTGGCCACGGGGAGCCTGACCGGATGAGCGGGCCGATATCACTCGAACCCGGCGGCGCCGAACAGGAAACGCTGACACTCCGGCTGGCCGAGACGCGCCCGCCGCGCCGCCGCCCGCGCTGGGCGCTCGACGACAGCGCCACCCTCGCCATCCGGTTACCCCGGCGCGGCCCGGACGAGGAGGCGGTCAGCGAGCTCGCCGCCGAACTCGCCGACCGTGTCGGCCCCGCCGTCCACCCCTACGAGGTGGCCGCACTGCTGGAGGCGGAGGGCCTGTCCGCATCCCTGATCAAGGAGCGGTACGGCCACCCGAACCTGTTCTCGCTCGCCTCCGCGCTGTACGAGCGGGTGCCGCGGACCTTCCCCGAGCCCGTACCGCCGGCCGATCCCTGGCGCCCGGACACCGTGCGCTGTCTCCTGCGGGGCGTGCTGTTCGCGCTGCCGGGACTCGCCTACCTGCTGACCGCACCGCTGTGGAACACCTCAGCCAACGCCTCGGCCCTGATCGTGGCCGGACTCGTCTCCTGGGCCTGGGGGCAGGCGCTCGGCCACCGCGCCCACCTGAGACTGGCGACCGGGCGGCGCGAGGCGGGTCGTACGCTCCTGGTCGGTGCGCCGATGGGGGCGGCGGTGGCCACGGCGATCGCGGCACTGCCCGCCGGGGGCGGGTCGGTGACCCTGGTGGCGGCCGGACAGTCGGCGTATCTGGCGGCGGCGGGCATCCTGCTGGTGCTGGGCCGGGAACGGCTGCTGCTGGCCGCGCTCAGCCCACTGATCGCCGGTGCCGCCGTCCTGCCGTGGTGGGAGCCCGGCTCCCAGCTGCGGATCACGCTGCCCCTGCTGGCACTGCTCGCAACGCTCGCCGTCACCGGCCGGACCCTGTGGGCCGTGCGAGCGGTCCCGGCCGCGTCCGGCGCCGCCCGGCCGCGCCTGCTGTGGTCCCTGCCGTACGGACTGTTCGGGCTGGCCGCGGGCGTGCTGGTACTGGTGGAGGGACGGCAGGAGCCGTACGCGGTGATCGTGCTGACGGTGAGCATGGGGCCCGCGGAGTGGCTGCTGTACCGCTACCGCGGGCTGTCGGTCGCCGCGCTGCGCGCCACCGCCACGCCTGCCGGATTCCTGCTCCGCTCGGCCGGCATCCTCGGCCTCTGTCTGCTCGCCTATCTCGCGCCCCTGCTGCCCGCGGCCCTGCTCACCGGCGCCGATCCGGCCGCCCTGCTACTGCTCGCGGCCACCCTGTGGACCGCCCTGCTGCTCCAGGCGTTCGGAGCCGCCTGGCCGTCGGCCGCGATCTGCCTCGCGGCCGCGGGCGGCGCCGGGGCGGTGACCCTGCTGCACCTGCCACCGGGCTCGGCCGCACTGCCCCTGTTGTGCGGCGCGGCCGCCGTGTGTCTGTCGGCCTGCACGCTGTGGTCGCTCGGACGGCCCGGGCCGCACGCCTGACCCCACCGGGCGACCCCGCGTACTCCCCGCCTGCCCAACCAACCGGAAGGACCCCTGAGTTGACCTCCGCACCGCTCGCCGCAGTCACCGGAGCCGAGGGCTTCATCGGCTCCCACCTCACCGAGGCGCTGGTCGCCTCCGGACACCGGGTCAGGGCCATGGCCCAGTACAACTCCTTCTCCTCCTACGGCTGGCTGGAGACCCTGCATCCGGACGTCCTCGACCAGGTGGAGATCGTCCTCGGCGACGTGCGCGACCCCGGCTCGGTCCGCGGCCTGCTCGAAGGCGCCGACACCGCCTACCACCTGGCCGCCCTGATCGCGATCCCGTACTCCTACCAGGCGCCGCACAGCTACGTGGACACCAACGTCACCGGCACGCTCAACGTGCTGGAGGCGGTGCGTGCCCTCGGCACACCCCGCCTGGTGCACACCTCCACCAGTGAGACGTACGGCACCGCGCAGACCGTGCCGATCACCGAGGACCACCCCATCAACACCCAGTCGCCGTACGCCGCTTCGAAGGCGGGCGGGGACCGGCTGGCCGACAGCTACCACGCGAGCTTCGACACCCCGGTGGTGACGCTGCGCCCGTTCAACACCTTCGGGCCGCGCCAGTCGATGCGCGCGGTCATCCCCACCGTCATCGGCCAGGTGGCGGCCGGGGAACGCACCATCACCCTCGGCGACCTGCGTCCCACCCGCGACTTCACCTTCGTCAAGGACACCGCCCAGGCGTTTCTGACCGTGGGCACCGCGCCCGCCGAACAGGTGGTGGGCCGCACCTTCAACGCCGGGACCGGCGGGGAGATCTCCGTCGGCGACCTCGTCGCGCTGATCGGCAAGGTGATGGACACCGCCCTCGACGTCCGTGAGGACACCGCGCGCATCCGCCCGGCGAACTCCGAGGTGATGCGGCTGGTCGCGGACGCGACCCGGCTCACCGCCGCCACCGGCTGGCAGCCCGCCCACACCCTGGAGGAGGGCCTCGCCCACACCGTGGAGTTCTTCCGCGACCCGGCCAACCTCGCCCGCTACAAGACCGGCATCTACAACATCTGACCTGCCCGGCACGTTCCCGTACCGCCCCGCACGTCTATGAAGGAGGAGCCCCCATGCACGTTGTGATCCTGGCGGGAGGCAAGGGCGTCCGGCTGCGGCCGTACACCACGGCGCTGCCCAAGCCGCTCGTGCCCATAGGCGATCAACACGCCATCCTGGAGATCGTGTTGAGACAGCTCTCCACGGCCGGCTTCACCCGCTGCACCATCGCCATCGGCCACCTGGGCGAGATCATCCGCGCGTACGTCGGCGACGGCTCCCAGTGGGGCATGAACATCGACTACGCCACCGAGGAAAGCCCTCTGGGCACCATGGGCCCGCTGCTGACCCTGCGCGACCGGCTGCCCGAGACGTTCCTGGTGATGAACGGCGACATCCTGACCGACCTCGACTACGCCGACGTCCTGCGGCGGCACGGGGAGTCGGGCGCCCCGCTGACCATCGCCACGTACGCCCGCAAGGTGCACATCGACTTCGGGGTGCTGACCACCGACTCGGGCAAGGTCGTCGCCTTCACCGAGAAGCCGAGCATCGACTACCGCGTCTCCATGGGCGTCTACGGCCTGTCCCGCTCGACGCTCGACGGCTACACGCCCGGACTGCCGCTCGGTTTCGACGAGTTGGTGCTCGACCTGCTGGCCGCTCAGAGCCCCCCGCACGCCTATGACTTCGACGGGTACTGGCTGGACATCGGGCGCCCGGACGACTACGACCGGGCCAACGCGGAGTTCACCACCCGCAAGTCGCTTCTGCTCAAGGGAGCCTGAGCACCGCATGCGCATTCTCGTCCTGGGCCACACCGGCTACCTGGGCAGCCATGTCGTCGAGCGGCTGCGCACCCTGCCGGGCGCGCTGATCCTCGGCGGCGGGCGCTCGCCCGCCGCCGAGTTCCCCGTCGACCTCGCCACCGTCCGCACGGAGCGGCTGGCGACGATCGTCGAGGCGGCCGCACCCGACACCGTGATCAACTGTGCGGGCGCGACCGGCGGCGACGCCGTGACCCTCGCGGAGGTCAACGCCCGCGGCCCCGCGGTGCTGTGCGCCGCGCTGCGGGCCGCGGCCCCGACGGCGCGTCTGGTCCATCTGGGCTCGGCCGCCGAGTACGGCCCCGGAGTCCCCGACGTCCGGGTGACGGAGACGGCGGCCACCCACCCGGTCGGCCCCTACGGAGCGACCAAGCTGGCGGGCACCGCCGCCGTGACCGCCTCGGGCCTGGACGCGGTGGTGCTGCGGGTCGGCAACCCGGTGGGACCCGGGGCGCCGCCCACCGGGCTGCCCGGCCGGATCGCCGGACTGCTGCGCGCGGCCGGCCTCGATCCGGACGCGGTGCTGCGGCTCGGTGACCTGTCCGCGTACCGCGACTTCATCGACGTACGCGATGTGGCGCGGGCGGCGGCGTACGCGGTCACGGCGCCCGCTCCGCTGCCGCCCGTGCTCAACATCAGTGGCGGCCGGGCCGTTCCGGTGCGCGACCTGGTGCGGGGGCTGGCCGACAAGGCCGGCTTCCGGGGGCGGATCGAGGAGACCACCACCGGCTCGGCCCGCTCGGCCGACGTGTCGTGGCAGTGTTCCGACATCACCGCCGCCGACAAGGCCCTGGGCTGGCGCCCGGCCCACACCCTCGACGACGCGCTGGCGGCGCTGTGGGAAGGCGACCCGACTCCGTGAACCTGCTGATTCCGCTGTATGTCCACCCCGCCGAGGACCCGGGCGCCTGGCACCGTCTGATCACGGCCGCGACCCGCACGTACGGCGTCGTCCTCAACCCCGCGAACGGTCCCGGTGACGGCCCCGATCCCGCGTTCACCGCGGCGGCCGAGGCGCTGCGCGCGGCCGGAGCCCGGCTGCTCGGTTACGTCGACACCGACTACGGGATGCGCGACAGCGCCGAGATCGCCGCCGACGTGCGCCGACACCAGGAGTGGTACGCGGCCGACGGCTGCTTCCTCGACCAGGTGACGGCGACGCCGGAGGGACTGTCGGCGTGTCGCCGGATGGTGCGGACCGTACGCCGACTCGGTGCCGGGACGGTCGTCATCAACCCCGGGGTCCATCCGGCGCCCGGGTACGCCCGCCTCGCCGACCTGACCGTCACCTTCGAGGGCCACTGGTCGACGTACGTGTCGGCGTTCAGCAGACCCGCGTGGACCGCGCGGCATCCACCCGAGGAACTGTGCCACCTCGTCTACGGCGTGCCCGAGGCGCTCGTACCGCTCGCCGTGCGCACGGCACACGAACGCGGTGCGGGGGTCTGCGGGCCCGTGACCGGAGAACCCCCCAATCCCTGGGCCGGGTTGACGCCCGCCCTGACCGGGACGGAGCGATGAGGAACACGCGGCCGGCCTTCGCGACACTACTGACGGCTCTGGCGGTCCTGTCGGCTTCGGCACTGACGGGCTGCTCCGGCGGCCCGGAGCGGCCTGCCGACGCGCACGGCACGACGTCCGCTCCCCCACGCGCCACCACCGGGGCAGCGACCCCCGACACCGGGGAGCCGCCCGCACCGCGGAGTTCCTCCCCTTCCCCGTCTTCGTCCGCTTCCCCGCCCTCCAAGTCCCCTGCCGGGCGCGAGACTTCGGTAAGCCCCTCCAAGGCTCTGTGGAGACCCCGCCCCGGGCTGGCCTGGCAATGGCAACTGGACGGAAAAGCCGACCCCTCCGCCGACGTGCCCGTGTACGACATCGACGGCTTCGAGAACTCGGCGGCGGACGTGGCCCGTCTGCACCGGGACGGCCGCAAGGTCATCTGCTACATCAACGTCGGCGCCTGGGAGGACTTCCGGTCCGACCAGGGCGCCTTCCCTCGTTCGGTGCTCGGCGAGCCCAACGGCTGGTCAGGCGAACGGTGGCTGGACATCCGGAAGGTCTCCGTCCTGCGGCCGATCATGGAGCGACGCTTCGACATGTGCCGTGACAAGGGCTTCGACGCCGTCGAGCCCGACCTGGTGGAGGGCTACGGCAACGACACCGGCTTCCCGCTCACCGCGCGCGACCAGCTCAGGTACAACCGCATGATCGCGGCCATCGCCCACGAACGCGGACTGTCGGTGGGGCTGAAGAACGACCTTCCGCAGATCCCCCAACTCCTGGCCCACTTCGACTTCGCGGTCAACGAGGAGTGCGCCCAGTACGACGAGTGCGCGGAGCTCACTCCGTTCATCGCGGCCGGCAAGGCGGTGTTCCACGTGGAGTACACGCAACCGCGGAGCAGCTTCTGCGCCGAGTCCCGACGGCTGAACCTGTCGTCGATGGTGAAGGAGCCGGAACTCGGGGTGTGGCGCAAACCCTGCTGAGACAGTCGCTCGTCAGGCTGTCTGTGATGGCGACGCGGAGCAATCAGAAGACCCCGCGGTCGGCTGCTTGCCTGATGGCGGCGATGGCGGGTTCCGACTGTCTCGTGGAGAGCCAGGCCAGGGCCGAGGTGGAGGGCGTGAGGTCGGTGACGTCGATGTAGCGGACGCTGGGGCGGGGGAACAACTCGCGGGCGGCTACGGGGAGAAAGCAGATGGCTTCTCCGCCAGCCACGATGTGGAACAACGACTCCATGTCGGTGGCGACCGGACCGTAGCGCACGGGGCTGCCGTCGGGACGCGGGTCTACCGCCCAGAAGTCCCACCAGACCCGCGGTACCTCCTCGGGCATGGCGACCACGGGGTGGTCGGCGAGCTGGGCCAGCGTGACGTGGGGCAGGTCGGCCAGCGGGTCGTCTGCCGGTAGACAGGCCACACGGGGTTCGGTGGCGAGGTGATGCAGCTCTATGCCGTCCGGTACCGGGGGACGCAGGAAGACCACGTCGACTTCCTGACGGACCAGGGCGGCGATGTGCTCGACGAAGTTGAGACTGAGCAACTGCACCGCGATGTCGGGGTGGCTGTCGTGCAGCGCCTGCAGAACGGCGCGGGTGTGGGGCATGGCGGCCTCGGCTCCGATGCTCCCCACGACGAGCCGGCCCGAGAGCCGGCGGGTCTGCGCGTCGGCTGTCCGCCGTATACGGTCGGCGGCTTCGACCGCCGCCCGGACATCGGGAAGCAGCGCCCGTCCGGCCGTGGTCAGGTCGACCGCCCTGCTGGAGCGGGTGAACAGCCGTACGCCCAGGCGAACTTCCAGGTCCCGGATCTGCTGACTCAGAGCGGGCTGAGTGATGAAAAGACGTGCGGCGGCGCGCCCGAAGTGGAGTTCTTCGCTCAGCGCCAGGAACAGGCGTAACTGGCGAATGCTCGGGTCCGCCGCCGGCGCGGCACCAACACGGGCCGTGTCCACGGTCTCTCCCCCTGCGGTCATAAGGATGATCTTATGGATCGACTGGAATCCCGCATGTCTGTGACTGCTGACAACGCAAGTTATTTCATGTGAGCGTTCGTATGATCCGATACGGTCAATGGCGGGCAGTCCAGGAGACGGGAAGACGTGTGAACCCCCTTCCCTTCGGCGTCGCACTGACCGGAGCGCGGGAGTCCGGCTTCACCGCGTACGGCGGCGATGATCCGGAACTGGCAGAGCTGGGGGGGCCGATGAGCGGCGTACTGATCCATCTTCCGCCGGAGGGCGACGAGGGCCCGGTTACTCTGAGGCTCGGTCCGGGGGACGTGGCCCGATTCGGACGTGGCTCCCATTCGACACCCGTCGAGCTGCGGCTCAGCGACCCGGCGGTCTCCAGGCTGGCAGGGGAGATCCGGGTGACCGATGACCACTGGCAGCTGAGCAACTACAGCTCCACACACAGCTATCTGGTGGAGAACCCGGAAGGGGCGGGGGAATACCTGAGGGTCCCGCCGCGCCGCGTCGGCGCGCCCATCCCCTTCGAGTTCGCCCGTGTTCTCCTGCCGACCAGGGGCTCGACGATCGGCTTCCAGGTGTTCGCGCCGGACCACGTCTACCTCGACCCGGACAGTATGAGCGGCCGGTGGGGGACACAGACCCTGACCGCGTACTCACTCGACGAGACCGCCGCCTACTTCCTGGTGCTGGTCGCCCTGTGCGAGCCCCGGCTGCGCGACGAGTCGGCGGTCGCCGTCCCGACCACGCCCCAACTCGTCGAACGACTGCGGAACCACCCGGAGTACGGCCAGTTGACGGCTCGCGCGGTCAGCTCCCACATCGACTACCTCGCCGACGAGAAACTCCGGATCGAGGCACCGGCCGCACCGGAGCCGGGGCAGGGCGCACGCCGCAACGGCAAGCGCGAGGCGGTCGTCGGACTCGCACTGCGGTTCGGGCTGGTCCGTGAGGAACATCTGACGCTGCTTCCGTCCCGTTCGGCGGGGCGGGTGGGAACGGCTGGAGCGGCGGGAACGTCAGATCCGGTGTGGTCCAGATGAGCGAGTCAGTGAGCGTACCCCTGGAGCGGGTTCCGCGCGGCTACCGGGTCGGCGCGTTCGAAGTCACCGAAGTGATAGCGGCCGGGGGCTGGGGGACGGTCTACGAGGGTCGGTTCGTGGGACGGGACTCGGCGTCGGCCGACGGCCCCGAGGGCGACCCCGGGGCTGTCCGCGACGGCACAGGACCTGGCGGCCCCGGGCCTGTTGGAGCCGCGGCGGCGAGCCCCGGTGGCGTGTTCGCCGCTGACGGTCGCGTTGTTGACGCCGAGGGCGGCGCGGACGACACGGGCGGTCCGGACGACACCGACCGATTCGGTGGGGTGGAAGGTCCGAAGGACCTGCCCGGCGAAGGGCAGGTCGTCGCGCTCAAGTTCCTGCCCACCGCAGGTCTCGCGCCGCGCCAGGTGCGCGGGCTCGTGGAAACCGCGCGGCGCGAGATAGAGCTGGGCCGCCGGGCCCGGCATCCCCGGCTGATCCGGCTGCTGGACTCCGTCGTACTGAGCGAACCCGGGGATCCCGCCCTCGACGGGGCCGTCGTCCTGGTCATGGAACGAGCCGAGCGGAGCCTGCGCCAACTCATCGAGGCCGAGAAGGACCTGGCAGACGGCGAGAAGGGCCGGCTGCTCACCGGGATCTTCGAAGGGCTGGCCCATCTGCACGGTCTCGGATGGGTGCACGGCGACCTCAAGCCCGACAACGTGCTTCTCATGGCGGACGGTTCGGTCAAACTCTCCGACTTCGGGCTCGCCGCGGAGCTCGAGGGCACCCACGGCACACACGGCTACATTCCGCCCTTCGGCACCCCCGACTATCTGCCCCCGGAGCGCTGGAAGGCACCGCTCGGCGAGCGTGGTGTCCAGGTGCGGCCGAGCGCCGACATCTGGGCTCTGGGCATCGTGGTCCATCAGGTGTTCGCGGGAGGTGCCTCCCCTTTTCCCGGCGCCACGCCCATGGCGCGCAGGGCCGCCGTGCAGGAGTACGCCACGGGGCGAACGCCGCTTCTCATGGACAACGCCGTACCGCCCTTCTGGCGCGAGCTGATCGGCGACTGTCTCGCCCCGACGCACGCGGCCCGCGCCGAGCACACCGCCGCGAGCCTGCTGGCCCGTATCGAGGCGGGCGGGGCGGCGGCCGTTCCCGGTGGCCGCGTCCGGATGCGCCGGAGGGCGCTGCTCGCCGCCGCCGTGGCGGCCACCGTGTGCGGAGCGACCGCCGCCGCCTGGTCCTATGTGGCCGCCGGCGGTGACGACCGCTCCTCGGGAGCCCGACCGGACCGCACCGTCACTTCGGCCGGCGCGGGACCGGCCAACCGGGTCGAGGTGTTCAACGTGGAGAAGGTGTGCCGCGACCGCGCCGAGGAACGCGACCAGCAGTGCAGTCTCGGTCTCGCTGTCGACCCTCTCGCCGCTTACACCATCGACAACGTCGTGGCGACCCGGGTGTGGCACGGAGACGTGCTGTCCGTCGACTGCCGCATGCCCCAGGGCCTGCCGGTCATGGACGAGGCCGGAAACCGGTCCACCGAGTGGTTCCGGGTCCGTCTCCCGACTCCCCAGAGCGGGACCGCCTGGCTTCCCGCCGTACGGACACGGGACCTTCCCACCGTCCCGGAGTGCGCGTGACTCAGCACTGACGGATCTCGCGTCCGTCGTTGTCCTTCGCCTCGTCGTTCCCCCAGCGCTCCAGGTAGTACGCGGAGACGTAGGCGCGCCCCTGGCCCCCGGGAGTCACGGTGTCGAGGTCGGTCAGCAGCCACCAATGGTTGTACGAGCCGCCGACCCGCACCTCGTCGCCCCACTTCTTGCACAGGACGTAGTTGGTGCCCTTGAGCAGGGTTCCCTGCGCGGCGCACTCGGGCCTGCTGTCGCCGACACAGTCCACGGCGGCGTAACCGGTGGCGTCGGCGAGGGTGTCCACCCAGTACCTGTCCGGGTCGCCGCTTCCTCCGCAGGCGTTGGTACTGGTCACCCGGGGGAAGGGCCCGTCGGGCGAGAGCCGGTACTCGGTGCCCTGGAGCACCGGGTGGACCATCTCGTCCGTCTCGCCGTCGTTGTCCCCGTTGGTGTCGTAGAGCTGCTCGTAGTGCAGATGTGCCGAGCTGGTCCCGACCAGCCCGAGTCGTCCGAGCGTCGCCCCGGAGGCGACCTGCTGACCGAGGCGCACGTCGATGCGGTCCATGTGCAGGTAGACCGTGAACCAGCCGCCACCGTGGTTGATCTCCAGGCCGCCGGGCTCGAAGAACTCGGTGACCGTGCCGGCGGCGGATGCGGCGACCGGGGCCCCGAGGGTCTCGCCGCCGACGCGGTACATGTCGAGTTTCTTGTCCTCCGGAGTGTGCCCCCGGTACGTCTGCAACTGCCAGGTCTGGCCGCAGGCGAACGGCAGTTTGAAGTCGGGCCGGGCGGCGGGCACCGCGGCCGCTGTCGCGGGTGCCGCCGTGGCACAGAGCCCGAACGTCATCAGCAGTGCGAGCACCGCCGCCGCCCAACCCGAACGTGTCCCCCGTGGGAGCCGCATGGAACCTCACCCCTGTTCGATGTCCTGTCCTTCCCAGGACAGTGCCGTACGAGGGCCGAGAGCGGACTCCCGCACGTTACGGAGTCAGCTGGAACACCGGGTGGTCACACCGCCCTTGTCGTCGCCCGTGAGGAAGATCGCGCTGACGTAGCCCACGCCGCCGGCACGCAGCGGCAGTTCGACCCACTTGTCGTTGGTGTAGCCCTCGGCCGTGACGGTCTGGCCGACCTTCCAGCAGTTCGCGGGATAGCTCTCGTTCGCCTGCACCGTGCTGACCACGTCGCATGACGTCGACGCGCAGCCGCGCACATTGGCCTGCGTCCACGCCGTGACGGTGGTCGGACCGCCTCCGCCGTCCGTGGGCTGGAAGGTGACGTCCACCCAGTCGTTGTCCGTCATGCCGAGGCCG
Source organism: Streptomyces sp. Q2 (assembly GCF_056820935.1). Taxonomy (NCBI): domain Bacteria; kingdom Bacillati; phylum Actinomycetota; class Actinomycetes; order Kitasatosporales; family Streptomycetaceae; genus Streptomyces; species Streptomyces sp. Q2. The sequence continues at coordinate 235,763 of NZ_JBXEJE010000003.1, forward strand.
TCCCAGAAGGTGCCGTCGGCGAGATCGATCCCGGCGGGGTTGGCGACCGTGCGGCCGAACTCGTCCCGGCCGCCGTTGTAGCCGTTCTGGTACGCCGCCTGGGCCTCGGGCCTGCCCTGCGGCAGGTCGCCCCACATCTCACGGACGGAGGGCGCGTTCCAGTAGTCGTCCCTGGTGTTCCAGGGGCCGACGTCCCACACGGGTGCGGTCTCGCAGCGGCCGGTACGCGGATAGCAGAGCCGCACCTGGTACTCGTGGCCGCCGTTGCTCGCCAGCATCCGGCGTGAGGGCAGGGCCACGAAGTGGTCGCGGGGCTGGATGACATGGCCGTTCGCGGTGGTATGGCCCTCCAGTCCCTCGCGGGTCGCGAAGAGGCGGTACGTGGTGGCGGTGGCGCCCACCGCGCCGCGCGCACCGGCCGAGAACCGGGGCTGTTCGCGGTCCGCGTGGACGGTGACGTCCGAGACCGAGGGGCCGGCGTCCCGGCTGCCGAGGAACGTCAGCCGGACCTGGAGCACGGAGACGGCTTCGGCGAGCCTGAACTTCCCGGCCCGGTCCGGCGTGCGCCACTCCGTCCAGGAACCGGGGTGAGCGCTGCCTCGCACCTCGGTCAACAGCCGCGTACCGGAGGGTACTTCGGCCTGGCGGCGGAGGGTGAAGGCGCTGGCCTGGCGGCCGAGGCTCTGTGCGGGCGCTGTGTAGACGGCGAAGGACGCCTCGGGCTCGGACGGCGTGCGCACCCGGGCGCTCTTGACGGTGATGCTGTCGTCCGGGCGGTGTCCGATGTTGCGCTGGTCGGCGGTGGTACTGGTCAGGTCCACCTGCCAGCTGCTTCTCGGGTTCTTGTCGGCCGCGGTCTCGGCGACGGCGGTGGCCGGTGGCAGGCCGGCGAGGACAAGCAGGGCGCACAGGCCCCGAAGCAACCTGCGGGATATCGGTTTCACGTGGGTTCTTCCCCCAACTGGTCTCCGGCTCGCTGGAATTCAGCGAGCCCCCAGAGCCCTATCGGGGGTCGCCGTGCGCTGTCATTCCGTAACGTTCCGGATGCCCTCCCCCGGTGTCCCCCGGATACGTTCCGAGCCGTTCGGTTCAGCGACACACAGGAACCGCACAGCAACTGTCCGGGAACCTCTGGGAGGGAACCACTCGTGCGTCTTGGTCTGCCCGGCTTCAATCTGCGTGCCGGTCTCACGGCGGCAGCAACCCTGCTCCTGCCGCTCCTGGCGGCGGCACCCGCCGCGGCCGAAGCACCCGCCCAGTCCACCGGAGCCGCCGCCTTCGCCGCCTCGTGCCCCGCCGCCGGCTCCGTCAGCCAGGGCTACAGCAGCACCCACGACGGCGTCGACATCGCCAACGTCCTCGGCACACCCATCTACGCGGTCGGCGCCGGCGAGGTCATCGCCTCCGGTCCGGCAAGCGGCTACGGCCAGTGGATCCGCATCCTGCACTCCGACGGCACGGTGACGGAGTACGGCCACATGTACCAGCGGGACGTCTCCGTCGGCCAGCAGGTGCAAGCCGGCCAGCGCATCGCCCTCATGGGCAGCGAGGGCGAGTCCAGCGGCCCGCATCTGCACCTGCGGGTCAGGATCGGCACCTCCACGACCATCCGCGGCATCGACCCCGTCCCGTATCTGCGCGACCGGGGCGTGAACCTGCCCTGCACTCCGGGGGGCGGTGGCGGCCAGACCACGGTGACCGCGTGGACGGAGGCCAACGTACGCAGCTGCGCGTCGACTTCGTGCGACGCGGTCAGCAAGGTGTACCCGAACGAGAGCTATCCGGCGAACTGCTGGGTGACGGGCCAGCTCGTGAACGCCGAGGGCATCTCCAACGACAAGTGGGTGCAACTGTCCCTGCGCTCGGGCGGCGTGGGCTATGTGAGCGCGATCTTCCTCAAGGGCGACGAGACGGGCGGCGTCAGCCGTCAGTGCGCCTGACCGAGGCGGGCACGGGGAGTCGAGATGAAGCTGAGAGTGTTGAGGTGGCTGTGCGCCACGGCGGTGTGCACGGGTCTGGTGGTCGCGGCCGTCCTGACCGGCGGTGGCGACCGCTCAGCCGCCCAGCCGGCGGCGGTTCACGACCGGCTCCGCGCGGCCACGGGCGCGGAACTGGACGTCCTGCACCGGGCCGAACAGCTCCTGGTGCAACGCTGCATGGCGCAGCGGGGCTTCGAGTACTGGCCCGTTCCACGGATCCCGGCGCCCGACTACCGCACCTTCCCCTATGTGGTCGACGACGAGAAGTGGGCCGCCCGGCACGGGTACGGGCGGGACATCCAGGCACGGCTCGACGAGCAGGACCGCGACTCCCCCTCGGCGCGCTACCTCCGCGGCCTGGCCAAGGAGCGCTACCAGGCCTGGGGCGTCGCCCTCGACGGCCCGTCCTCGGACCGCCGGGCGCTGCGGGCCGAGGTACCCATGGGCGGCACCTTCAGCCGCAGTGACCAGGGATGCGTGGCGGACGCCTGGCGCACCCTCTACGGCGACATCCGCGCCTGGTACCGGTCGACCAGGATGGTCGACAACCTGCCCGGCTTCCGCATCGGGCGGGTGAGCGAGGACCCCGCGTTCAGGAAGGCCGTCCGTTCCTGGAGCGACTGCATGGGCGGGCACGCGATCAGCGCCCGGACGCCCGCGGCGCTGCGCGGCGAACGGCTCGCGGACAAGGACCCCGACGCCCTGTCCGAGGACATCCGCGTCGCCACCGCGGAAGCCCGCTGCGCGCACACGTCCGGCCTCGCGGCCACCGCGGCACGGCTGGACCAGAAGTACGCCGACGAGCTCTACGACGAGCACTCAAAGGCTTTCGACATGGTGCGGCGCCTCCAGAAGGCCGCCGTCCCCAAGGCTCGCGACATCGTCCGTGAGGGCTGACGTCGCGGTGAGTACAGCTACCGACAACCGAGAGGTGAACGAGAGAATGTCCAAGATCCGCACCCTGCTCGCGGGGACCGTCATCGCCGCCACCGCGGTCCTGGCCGCCCCCGGCTTCGCCCAGGCAGCGCCCTGCACCACGGGTGAGTTCTGCGCCTGGGCCGACGGCGAGGGCGAGCTGCACGCCCAGGGCAACACCGCCGACTGGCCGGACAACGTGCAGAACAAGGTGGACGAGGTCCAGAACAGCGGCACCTCGGGTGGCCGGGACGACGTCAACATCTACTACAACGAGTCGTACAGCAGCGCCTACGCCTGCCTGCCGCGCGGGGAGACCTGGAACCTGCGCGACGGTTCGAAGATCTTCAGCTGGGTGAGCAACCAGGTGCCCGAGAACGTGAGGTACTCGGGCTGGAACGCGGGCGTCCACGACAACGCCGCGTCCCACAAGTGGGTCACTGACTGCGGTCCCAACACCTGATCCGCCGCACTGACAAAGACAGGGCCTTCCGGCAGCTCGAGGTTGCGAAACCAACCGCTGCGCCGGAGGCCCTGTCTTCGCTGTCGTCCGACGTACAGCGCACCGGCACACCGAACCCGGGGCTTGATAGGCAAGTGAATAGTTGCCTATCCTGTGGTCGTGGCCGACGACGTTTTCAAAGCCTTGGCCGACCCCACCCGCCGCACCATCCTCGACGAGCTCACGCAGAAGTCCGGACAGACACTGTTCGAGATCTGCTCCCGACTGAGCATGAAGCACCAGCTCGGCATCTCGCGCCAGGCGGTCTCCCAGCACCTCGCCGTGCTGGAGGCCGCCGAGCTCGTCGAGACCAGACGGGAGGGCCGCTACAAGTTCCACGACCTGAACACAGCCCCGCTCCGGCAGATCGCCGAGCGATGGCTCGTTCGCGACACCTCCGGACCAGAGGAGAGCACCCCATGAGGATCCATCTGACCAGCGTCTTCGTCGACGACCAGGCCAAGGCCGAGCACTTCTACGTCGAGATCCTCGGCTTTATGAAGAAGCACGACGTCCCGGTGGGCGAGAAGGACCGCTGGCTGACCGTCGTCTCGCCCGACGAGCCCGACGGCACCGAACTCCTCCTCGAGCCCGCCGGCCACCCCGCCGTCAAGACCTACCGCGACACGCTCGTCGAGGACGGCATCCCGCTCGCCCAGTTCGCCGTCGACGACGTGAAGGCGGAGTACCAGCGCCTGCGCGGCCTTGATGTCCGCTTCACCCAGGAGCCCCTGGAGATGGGTCCCGTCACCACCGCCGTCTTCGACGACACCTGCGGCAACCTGATCCAGATCGCGACCAAGCCGCAGTAGTCGAGGGAGAGAGCGAGGTTCACTTCACGCACGTGCGCACTTGGCGTTCGACGGGGACCTTTAATCCGGTGTTCGAAATGCCGGGGTGCCACCTACTGTGAAGCCCAATGACACTCCTACAAGTTCATGACTATGGGGGCGAAGGCCCGCAACTGGTTCTCCTGCACGGTTACGGACGGTCACTCACCGACTGGGACGCCTCGGCCGCCCTGCTCACCGCCGGACACCGTGTCCTCGCCGTGGACCTTCCCGGGCACGGCCGCTCTCCCGGTATCTCACCCTGGACCATCCCCACGGTGGTGCGGCACATCGCGGACACGCTCGACGCGCACGGCGTGCCGGAGGCCGTTGTCGTGGGCCATTCCCTCGGCGGACTGGTCGCGGTCGAGTACGCCCGGGCGAACCCGGACCGTGCCCGTGCCGCCGTGAATCTCGACGGCTTCTGGTGGGGACGCGAGTACCCCGGCGCTGAACGGGTGAGTGAGGTGCTGCTGTCGTCGGCCGGGGCCATCGCGCCACCCGAGTACATCGAGACGCAGGTCAGCAACTCCGCCCGGCTCGGGATTCCCGCCGACCGCGCGGAGGCCGCCACCCGCGCGGCCGCACGTCCGTTGCCCGACGGGAGGTGGCAGACGATGCCGGAACGGACACAGGCGTTGGGAATCCTCGACGAACTCCACAAGCTCGGCGCGCTCGGTGTCACCACATGGCTGGACGGCGTCGATCCCCCGCTGCTCCTGGTGCAGGCCGGCCGACGGCTACCCCCCGCGCCTGGCATGGAATGGTTCGGCGAGTTCAGCACCAGGTTCGCACGAGGGGTCTCCGACGAGTTGGCCGCACTCGTCCGCACCCGGCCGACGATCAGCGTCAACCGGATCGACGCCACCCACCTCATGCACGTGGAGACCCCGGAAACGGTGGCTGCGCTGGTCATCGGGTTCGTTCGAGGACTGCCCGACCTCCAGCCCCAATAACCCCGGAACCGGTGTTCGCCTGGCGGCCCCTGCCTTGACGATCGCGTGTGGTTCACGCGGACACCGTCGGCCTTCCGCTGACTGCCCCGTCCCGGGGCAGTTCCTCAGCTGACATGATCAACAGAAGTCAGTGTCGATGTGAGGGTGGAGCTGCCGATGGACGGGACCGAGTCAGCGCATGCCGCGCGGGTGTCCGCATACGCGACCGTGGGAGCCCGGCTGTCCCTGTTCAGTGACCGTCGGCTCGAGGAGGCGGTGGCCGCCGCGCCGGGTCTCGGCTCCGGTATCGGCGGCAGGTCGGCGGAGATGGAAGTCGAGGGGATACGCGTCTTCGTCAAGCGGGTCCCGCTGACCGACATCGAGTTGCGGCCGGAGTGCGTACGGTCGACCGCCAACCTCTTCGAGCTTCCTCTCTTCTACCAGTACGGGGTGGGGTCGGCGGGATTCGGTGCCTGGCGTGAACTGGCCGCGCACACCATGACCACAGGCTGGGTACTGAAGGACGAGTACGCCGGTTTCCCGCTGCTGTATCACTGGCGGGTTCTGCCCGACACTCCCCCAGCCGACTTCGCCGACGGGCTCGGGGGCATTGAGGCGGCCGTCGCCCATTGGGACGGTTCGCCGGCGGTACGCCGCCGGCTGGAGGCCATCGGAAGGTCCTCCTTCAGCCTGGTGCTCTTCCTGGAGCATGTGCCCCAGACGCTCGCAGCGTGGCTCAGCGACATCCGTGATGCGGCCCTGCCGGAGCCGGACGTCGCGTCACCTCATGGGTGGGTCGAGAATGCGCTGCTGCGAGGGACGGAGTTCATGAGCGGGCGCGGAATGGTCCACTTCGACGCGCACTTCGCCAACCTGCTCACCGACGGCCACCGGGTGTACTTCGCGGACTTCGGTCTCGCGTCGAGCCGCGACTTCGAACTCTCGGCGGAGGAGAACGACTTCCTCGCCGATCACCTCCTGTACGACCGCACCTACGCACCCAGTCACCTGCTTCGCCACCACCTGCCCGACGGCGTGCGTCTCGGCACCGACCACGGAGCCTTCCTGCGCGCTTGGGTGGAAGGTCACCAACCCGTCGGCGTTCCACCCGATCTCGCCGCGATCATCGACCGTCACGCCCCGCACGCAATCGTCCTGGACGACTTCCAGCATCGACTGCTCACGCAGACCAAGCACACTCCCTTCCCCACGGCTGAAATCCAGCGGGCCCTGACAGGCGCATCAGGGCCAGGAGCGTGAGGGTTGATCACTCCGCTCTGGGGAGCCGACCGCGGCGCGCGTTCATCCGGCACTCCGGTACAGGCAAGGCGGTAGACAACGCACGGGGGCTTACTCCTTGAGCTGCTGCTGCGAGGATCTGCCGACGGCCAGCGAGATCTGGTGACCGGCCCCTCTGTGTGAGTGGGTCGGCGTTTGCCGGCGCGCTCGGCGTCGACCGGATCGGTATGCCCATCAGTAAGACCTCGCCGAAGTCTCCTGAGTACAAGAACTCATGCGCGAGGTCATTCGTCTTGGTCAGACTGTGGTGTCCATGACGGATCAAGAAGGAGCGAACGTGGGACGGATGAGGACAGTTCTGGCCGCGACGGCACTGGCGGCGTCAGGGCTGACGGGTGTGGGGGCGGCGCCTGCCGCCGCATCGAACGATGTCTTACTGCCCCACCCTGGCCCCGAGGGCTTGGTGTGGGTGGAGGAACGCACGGGAGATGGCGGTCTCGTGTCGGGGGGCGCGTGGGAAGGGCTGCCGACCGTACTCACCGTGGCCTGCGAGGGTGGCGGCAACGTGCGGGTGACGATGGAGTCGCAGCAAGGGGAAGTTGCCGCGTTCTCGGTCGATTGCCCGGCCGGAGATGCCGGGGTGGGTTCGGTAACCATGGCGGCCGGCGTGGTTCGGCCGGGATCCTTCTCTGTGGCTGTCGACGCTTCTACCGACTCGATTCGGTGGGCGCTGACCGTGACACAGCCGGAGTAGCCCTCTGCCGACGCGTGGTCACCGGCCGGCAGGCGGGTGACCACCCGAGTGAGGCGCGCAGTGACGGTTCAGTTGCTGGCCCGTGATGAACACTCTGCGTAGGTGTCATACATATGCCTGTATGTCGATCCGCACGTTCTCGAAGTTGCGTTCGGCCAGGTCCCGCGGGTGGATCTACCAGGATGCGGCGCAGCTGAGGGGAGTATCCACGAACGTGTAGTCCGCGTGGGCCAGCATGATGAACCGCCGGAAGGCCGGGACCTTCAACGGCATGCTGATCAACGTCATCGAGTCAGCAGCGGTTTTCATGGTCTCCCTTGCGCTCGGCGCGGTGAGCACCCTGATGCAGGAGTGCACCGAGGGGAGAGCGCACCATCCCGCGCTCCTCAGGTGCCTGGGCGGTGACTCTCCCGCGTGTACTCGGGCCCGGTCCAAGTGGCCATCCACGCCACGTTCGCTCCGGGCGGTTTGCGACGATGGCAGGCCGGACCGGGCTCCCGGTCCCTCTTTAGTTGGCGCGCCAGGTCAACGTCTTCGCGCCTTTGCCCTCTCCCTGGAACGACACCATCGCCGGCTTGTCGCCCTTCGGGAGCAGGTGGACCGTGCACAGGGTGAGCGCCGACTTCGGCTCCAGGCGCGTGTTGGGGACGCTGCCCCGGCATTCGTCGATGCCCTCGCCCTCCGAGGTGTTGGAGAAGGAGAGGTCGAGCAGCGTCAAGGGCTGCACATCGCGGCCTCCGGCGCTGCGCAGGTTGACGCCGTCGTCCATGGTCGGCAGGAGCTTCTCCGTGCCGGCGTTGCGGTACGCCAAGGTCACGTACCAGGGCACCATGTTCTTCTGGGAGTCGCTCAGTTCGTAGTCTCCCAGGTCCTTGAGGCTCCCGGCGCGCACGCTCTTCGGGGTGACGCGGATCGGCACCGCGCCGCCCTTGGTGGTGGCGTTCTCGTACGTCGAGTCGGCGGTCGTGCCCGCGGCCAGCAACCGGCCCCCGTCGTCATCGCCCTTGCCGTCGCCGACCTTCCACAGAAGGGTGTCGCCCGCCTCGTCGGCGTACGCCACCGTGGCGGGCTCGTGCCCCTTGGGCACCATCACCAGCCGGCACACCGTGGCCGTGGCGCCGGCCGCCACGGAGGCGGGGCCTGCCTTGTCACAGTTGTCGGGGAGGGACGAACTAGACTCGGTGGAAAGGGAGTTGGAGTTCCACAAGGAGACCGCCCTGCCGGGCGTTCCGTCCGCGAGGGTGACCGTGAAGTTCGCCTCCGGGTCCGGCTGTTCCAGGGGCGCCGAGCCGGTGTTCGTGTAAGCGACGGTCAGGTAGTACGGGACCATCCCCTTCAGGTCCGCGTCCACCTGTACATCTTCCAGGTCTGCCGCCGTGCCGCGCGCAAGCCGGCTGGGCGCGAGCCTCAGCTCGTGCGTCGCGTCCCGGTCGGACCAGGTCGCCTTCCGCGCCGTCGACTCTATGGGCAGCGCCGTGGCGGCTTTGCTCGTTCCCTTGCCGGAACCCGAGCCCGTCCCCCCATCGGAACCGGCAGAGTCCGAGCCGCCCGACCCGCACGCCGTGACGACCAGCGCAAGCATCCCAGTCCCCGCGATACCGGCCATTGTTCTGCGCGTCCGCATGTGCATCCCCCTGGATTCTCGTTGTTCCGTTCGCAACGCGGTCACCCTACTTGCGCGGGGTTCGGCCTCGGACGTGGGGCAGTGCGCTGATCGTGCGTCAGGCTACGGCGGCAGCCGCGGCGATGGCGTTCGGACTCGCGCTCCGGGGATCCGCGGCATTCGCAACAGCACCCGCGCCACGGGCGGCGGCCACCTGATCGGCGATGTACTCCCCGGTGGCAGCGGGCTAAGAGAGCCCGGCGGTAGGTGTGGCGAATGGCCGTGTGACGACCCGGAGGCAAGACAGGCACGAGCCTGGGTGATCATGGAGTTCTTGACGCTCAGTGATCACCGGAGGGCTCGTGCCTGTCCTGCCATCATGCCTGCTCGAACCCCTGTGGGCCCAGTTCGCAGCGCTGCTGCCCGAGCATGTCGATACCCATCCGCTCGGCTGCCACAACCCGCGCATCCCGGACCGGATTGTCTTCGAGCGCGTCATCGCCGCCCTGGTGCACGGCTCCGGATACGAGCGGATCGCCGACCGCCAGTGCTCCGACCGCACCATCCGACGCCGCGTCAAGTACTGGTCACAGCTGGGCATGGCCGAGCAGGTCCACGGGCTGGCCGTGCAGGCGTACGACCGCATGATCGGCCTCCAACTCCATGAGCTGTCCGTCGACGGGTGCATCACCAAGGCTCCCTGCGGCGGCGAGAGAGCCGGACGCTCCCCGGTCGACCGGGGCAAGCAGGGCCTGAAGCGCTCAGTGGCCACCGAAGCCCGCGGCGTCCCGATCGGTCTCGTCTCGGCCGGGGCCAACCGTCATGACTCCCCGCTGCTCGTGCCCACCCTGGAGGCCGCGAAGAAGCAGATCGGTGTGTTTCCCGAGCAGGTCAACGTCAACTTGGACCGGGGCTACGACAGTGACAAGACCCGAGCCGCGCTCGAGGAACTGGGCTTCACCGGCGAGATCGCCCGCAAGGGCGTGCCCGCACCGATCCAGGCCGGCAAGAGGTGGGTCGTGGAGCGGAGCCACGCATGGACGAACGGCTTCGGCAAGCTCTGCCGCTGCACCGAGAAGCGCCAGTGCGCTGTGGACTTCTACCTCTACCTGTCCGCCGCAATCGTCACGCTCCGCATGCTCATCCGCCGCGCGACCCCGCTCTACCGCTGGGACGGACGGCCCACCACCAAGAGACTCAAGTGACGCCTGCTGACGGGCGTCCGTCTGCGTCGGGCGGACAAGCACTGCCGCACGCCTGGGGAAGGCGCGCTGCTCAACGAGGGCAGGGCCGGCCCGCGCTCCTGGCTGTGGAGGCTGTGGTGATGATGGCGTCGAGCCGGTCCCGGGTTTTCACCAGTGTGCTGACCTGCGTATCGATGCGGTCCCGCTCGGCCGACAGCCGGTCGAGCAGCGCGGGGGTCACGTCACCGGTCTCGACGCACGGCAGCAGTTCCAGGATCGCCCTGCTCGGCAGCCCTGCGGAGTACAGCTGCTGAATCAGCTGGACGCGGTCGACCGCGCTGTCCGGGTACTGCCGCTGGCCGCTGGGGCTGCGCGCCGAGGCCAGCAGGTCCTGCTCTTCGTAGTAGCGCAGTGCCCGCACGCTCACGCCCACCCTTGAGGCCAGCTCACCGATGCGCATCAACGCCCCCTCCATGACCTGGATCACATTCCTTGCCTCTGACGTCAACGTCAGGTTTTAGCGTAGCCCGTGAACAGCCCGGACAGGAATCACCTCACCACTGCCAGGAGACTCCCCATGAAGATCACCGGTTCCGTCGCCCTCGTCACCGGCGCCAACCGCGGCATCGGCAGGCACTTCGCCCAACAGCTCCTGCACCGGGGCGCCACCAAGGTCTACGCGACCGCGCGCACCCCCCACCTCGTCGACCTCCCCGGTGTGGAGGTACTGCGGCTCGACATCACCGATCCGGCTTCGGTCGCCGCCGCGGCGGGCGCCGCCTCGGACGTCACCCTCTTGATCAACAATGCCGGCGTCTTCACCCAGCAGAACCTCGTCACCGGGGACCCCGAGAAGATCCGGCTGGAGATGGACACCAACTACTTCGGCNTGATCAACAATGCCGGCGTCTTCACCCAGCAGAACCTCGTCACCGGGGACCCCGAGAAGATCCGGCTGGAGATGGACACCAACTACTTCGGCACCCTCAACGTGGTCCGGGCGTTCACTCCCGTCCTGGCCGCCAACGGCGGTGGGGCCATCCTCAACGTCCTGTCGGCGATGTCCTGGCTCGCCTACGACGGGGCCAACGCCTACAGCGCGTCGAAGGCGGCGGCGTGGAGCCTCACCAACGGCATCCGCCTCGAACTCGCGGGCCAGGGAACCGCGGTGACGGGCCTGCACCTGGCCAGCACCGGCACCGACATGATGGCCGGGTGGGACGTGGAGAAGAACGACCCCGCCGATGTCGTGCGCGCCGCCCTCGACGGTATCGAGGCCGGGAAGATGGAGATCCTCGCCGACAACAACAGCGTCCAGCTCAAGGCGGCCCTGTCCGCCGACCCGAGCGTGCTCTATCCGCAGGCGGTTCCCGCCGCCTGACCCTTCAGCAGCCGCCCGCCCGGCCAGGCTTCAGCCGACGTTCGAGAATCTACGGATCAGCCGGGCGCGGCCATGCGCACTCGTCACGCTCCGCACGCGTGTCCGCCGCGCTACCGCTGGGACGCCTACCCACCACCAGAAGACTCAAGTGACGCCTACCGCCGGGCTCTCTAAGATCTACGGCGACATCGCGTGTCGGTCACCGGCTGGGTGAGGCATGGAGGTGTCGGGAGATGCCTTCGGAGGCATTCCTTGTCAGTCCAGTTGAACCACACGATCGTCCACGCCCGGGACAACCGGGAGTCCGCGGAGTTCTTCGCGAACCTGCTCAGCCTTTCCATCACAGCCGAGTGGGGCCCGTTCATCGCGGTGGACCTGAGCAACGGCGTCACCTTGGACTTCGCCACGATCCCCGCAGACCGGATCACTCCCCAGCACTACGCCTTCCTGGTCTCGGAGGAGGAGTTCGACGCGGCGTACGCGCAGATCCAGCAGCGCGGCATCGAGCACTACGCCGACCCTCAGCGCAAGCAGCCCGGCACGGTCAACCACAACGACGGCGGCCGCGGCGTGTACTTCATGGACCCGGCGGGCCACGCCATGGAACTCATCACCGTGCCGTACGGCGGCTGGACCTCGTAAGCACACGCGCCAAGGGCAGCCCGCACCCCGCACGACGAATTCCAGGGTGCGGGCCCCTTGGCCCCTTGGCCCCTTGGCCCCTGCCAGTAGTCATGTGGGGCCATCGGGCCATCGACCGGCGACAAGCTCAGGGGCCACACCCGAAACCCCCGTCGGGCGATCTTACGAACGACCGCCTCCGGCCACGCTGCGAAAAAGCAGGGCAGGCTCAGCCATGACGGCCCCACTATGCGATCGTTCGCCCATGAGTAGCGACTACGACCGCATCCGCGCCGGCATCGAGTTCATGACCGCCTACGTGTCAGGAGATGACCTGCTGTCCGAGTACGTTGCCGAACGGCGACGCGAGGACCCCATGGCGACCGAGGCCCTCATGGACGGAACCGCGGCCCTGTGCGCGCAGCTGTTGCGCACGATGGCCCGGATGACCGGGAAGAGCGAGCACGACATCCTGCAAGAGCTTGCCCGTGGGACCCACCGGCATGAGCAGCAATCCGGCGACTGAGGTCCGCGCGAGCGATGGGCGGCGCGCCTGCCCGGCAGGACGCTGCTCCTGCCGGGCCACCCGGGGGTGGCGTGGACCGTCCAGAAGGATCCGGCCCTCCGGGCACTGGCGTTCGTCCAGTGGGTCGCCCACGTCAGCCCGCCGCACACGGTCGACACGGCCGGCTGTAGAGCCCGATCCGCGGGCAGACCCTAGTCCGTGGGGGCGGGTTCCGACACGGCGCCCGGACGGGCACCGGGGACGGCCGGCTGTCGTTCCTCTCGCCTGCCCAGCGCCGCGAGGGTCAGGGTCACGGTGACCGATCCGGCCGCCATCAGCGTCATCGCCGTTGCCGGGGAGGACAGTTGGGCCAGCGTGCCCGCGAGGACGGCACCGACGCCTTGCAGGGCGGCCATGCCGGTGGCGTGCAGGCCGAGGGCCTGGCCCGCGAGGTCGTCGGGGGTGAGGGACATCAGGCGTTCCTGCAGGACCAGGCTCGCGGCGAAGCCGACGGAGGCGACGGTGACGGCCACGGCCGACAGCGCCACTCCCGGCCGTAGGACGAAGAACAGGTAGGGAACCGCCAGCAGCAGGCGCAGCGGGGTCGCCAGACGGGGGCGCGCCGCGGGTGGTACGAGGCGGCCCACCGCCATGTCGCCCACGAACATGCCCAGTGCCCCGAACGCGTACAGCATGCCGGCGGCCGCGGGGGCGTAGGAGACGTAGAGCGAATCGCTGCCGACGATCAGGCCGTTGGGGACCCACAGGCCCAGGTACGTCAGGCGGCGGGGACGTGAGGACCACAGGAGGGCGTTGGTGCGCCAGGTCGCCGAGACGGACGGGCGGCCGGACGAGCGCGGCGGGCGGGCCGTGAGGCCCAGGCGGGTGACGAGGGCCGACATCACGTACAGCCCCGCCGCGAGGAGCAGGCAGGTCCGGGGGGACAGGAGCGCCAGCAGCGCGCCGCCCGTCGCGAATCCGGCCATCTGTGTCAGGCCCCAGAGCATGTTGAACACCGAACGGCCCAGGACATAGCCGTCCTTGGGCAGGATCTCGTTGAGCAGTCCCCCGCGCACTCCCCCGCCCAGCGACGCGACCAGGCCCTGCAGGAGTACGACGGCGAAGACCGCCCGGATGGGGAGGCCGGGCAGCGCCAGCACCGCCGTGCCGGCCGCGAAGGCGAGGGCGAGCGCGGACAGGGCCGCGCGCGGGGGCAGGCGGTCGGCGCCCGAGAGCAGGAACGCGCCCCCCAGCAACTGCGCCAGCTGCGGGCCGAACATGCTCACCGCCGACAGCAGCGGGGAGCCGGTGGCCCGGAACACCAGCGTGGCGAGGGCCAGGCCCCCGATCGTCTGGGCCGCGGCGAAAGCGGCGAACGAGAGCAGAAACGGGGTGAACTCCGGGGCGCGGAGCAGGGAGCGGTAGCTGCGCATGCGCCGAAGTATCGGAGCGTCCCAGGAGCCGTGTTTACTGTTTCGCCGACACGCGAAAGGTCGTACGCATGGGCTTGTGGCAGATCGACACCGACACCCTGGCCCGCAGTCGGTTCGTGCTCTCGCCGTTCGCCGAGACCTTCGCGAGCCTGAAACTGCTGCACGCGGGGACCGGCGCCCATCCGGGCGAGAAGACCTGGCTGCGCGCGCACCTGCCCGGCTACAGCGCGCGCCTCGCGGCCGACCCGGTGGCCGCGCTGCTCGTGCGGGCGGCACTCGGCACGTCCTGGATCGCCGACTTCTTCTGCCCCACCTCGTGCGAGGGGGAGAGCTTCGAGCAGACCGTGGCCCGGGTGCGGGCGGCCAGGGCCGAGGAGGCGAGGGCCAACCTCCTCGTGTCCCTCAGGAGCCCGCTCCCTGCCGCCCTGGAGCGGGACGACCTGCCCGAGCGGGCGGCCGCGCTCCTGACCTACGTGTGGGAGGAGACCGTACGGCCGTACTGGGAGCGGCGGCGGCGCGTCCTGGAGGCCGACATGGTCGCGCGGACCGCGCGGGTGGGCCAGAGCGGTTGGGCGGCCCTGCTGGACGAGCTGCGGCCGTGGACGCGGTGGCTCGGGGAGAACCGGTTCCAGGTCAACCCGCACGCGTATCCCCCGCGGGAGGTCGCCGCCGGGGCCGAGTTGCTGTTCATGCCGGTGACGACGGGGGCCGGGTGGGTCTCGTGGGAGGGACAGGAGCGCTACGCCGTCGTCTACCCGTGTCTCGGGGTGCTCGCCGAGGACCACGACCGGCGGCCCGTCCCGGCCGGGCTCGGCGCGCTCATCGGGACTGCGCGGGCCGGATTGCTGGTGCTGCTGGGGACTCCCATGAGTACGACGCAGTTGGTCGCCGTGACCGGGCAGGGACTGGGGTCGGTGGGGCGGCATCTGCGGGTGCTGTTGGACGCGGGGCTGGTCGAGCGGCGGCGGGCCGGGCGGTCGGTGTTGTACGTGCGGAGGGCGGCCGGGGAGGTACTGGTGGAGGCGTCGGGGGCCGGTGCCGGTGCCCGGGAGCCGGAACCGCATACCCCTCCCTCGGCCTCGGCCCCGTAAGCGTCGCAGACATCCCGCGTCAGGCAGGACCCAGCGCTCCCCTGTCCTTGCGCCTTGGGCTCGGGCAGGAGAAGGAGCCTCCGGTAGAACGCGACGTCGGTCTCCGGGGGGCGACAGCGGACCGCGTATCCATGCTTCGTACCGGGCACCGTGGAAGGTGTGGTGGCAGCGCCCGCCGACAGCCGTTCGATGGGGCGGGTCAGGTGCTCAGCCAGCGGATGGCGGACAGGCTCGGCATGAAGAAGTACTCGCCGCCGAGCAGGGTGTTGAAGGACTGGATGCCCTGCACCCTGCGGGGCGGGGTCCCGGGCACGGTGAAGTACGCGCCCTTGTCCTGCGACGAGATCATCGGGTCCTTCTCCTTGCCGAGGCCCACGAAGTTGCCGGAGCCGACCCACTCGCTCTGCAGGAACTCGACGTTGTCGATCGCACGGGCGCCCAGGGCGATGAAGTCCAGGCCGCGCGCCTGGCCGTCGTCCTTGAGCCGGTCCGTGGGCAGCGGACTGCCGTAGGAGGTGCCACGCCGGATGATCCGGCGGATGTTGACGTCGGTGAGCACCGTCAGTTTCGTGTCGCGCGGGTTCATCCGGCGGATGTGGGAGCCCAGCGGGGTGCGCAGCCCGCGCGGGTCGACGGCGTAGTCGAAGTCGTTGATCCGGTTCGGATCCCCGCCGATGGCCGGGTTGTCGCGTTCCGGGGCCAGGGCCAGTGGGGCGCCACTGCGCCAGCGTCCCACCAACTTGGCGGCCAGCAACTCGCGTTCGGCCTCGGTGGAGGCGTTGTCGTCCAGGAACCTGTTGAAGGCGGCGACGTGGGAGTGGTACTTGCGGAAGACCACGTACGTGCCGTTGCGGCCGAGGACGTCCGGAGCCGGCACGGGCAGCTGAAGACCCGTCTCGCTCGGGCGACCCAGGACGAACTCGCCGGCCCTGATCGGCCTCCCGTCGCCCGGCAGCGGCTCCGCCCCGCTCCCCTCGACCACCGGCTGACTGAACCCGTCCCGGTAGCCGAACACATTGAACCCGTCGGCCGCGAAGTCCTGGTGCGACAGCAGCCGCACCCCGGGCACGTCACCCAACTTCTTCTCGTATGCCGCGACTTCGCGACGCCAGTCGTCCTCGCTCGCGGCGTAGACACTGACTGCGACATGCACGCGCGGGCTCCCGAACGGGAACTCCCAGCGCTCCGGCGCGTTCGGGCCGGTGTCTCGCAGCCGCTCGGCGCGGGCGGTCATCCCGGCACGGAAGTTGGCCGGGAAGGAGGCCAGGGACTCCTGCGGCACGCCCAGCGCCACCAGTCCTTGGCAGCTGAGGGCGAGGGCCAGCCAGGACGCCTGCGGTTCGTCCCAGCGGTCCGCCGAGGTCACCCGCGGCGCCAGCCGGCGCAGCAGGTCCTTGCCCGCGGCCGGCTCGGTGATCTCCAGGATCGCGTGGGTGCCGAAGTAGGGCTCGGGCCGGGCCCGCAGCAAGGTCGCCTGGATGTCGCCAAGATCCAGGGTGGGGGGTCGGCGCAGGCGCCGGAAGGGGGAGGGCATGGAGCGCTGCCTCAGTTGAGTTCGGTCAGGAAGGTCTGCAGCGCGGCGTCCTGCCGCTTGAGCCGGCCGGCCTCCGCGACGGTGAGGTGGGGATGGGCGACGAACCATGCCTCGGCCGGGATCTGGTACTTGACGATGAAGTCCTTCACGTCGGGCGAGGCGATGCCGGGCCAGCCCTCGACGTTGTTGAACATGTAGTCCATCATCTCGGGGATCTTGGTCGCGAAGTCGTCGATGTACGGGTCCCACTCGCCGTCGAAGGCGGTCGCGAACAGCAGCTTCGTGTCGTCGTCGAGGAACACGAACCGCATGTTGTGCAGCGTGCCGACCTGGCCGGCGCCGGCCAGGTTTCCGCCCAGCAGCCTGAAGAACTTCCGCAGCCGCTCGGCGCCGTTCGGCTTGAGCGGCAGGATCGTCGTCAGCTCGGACACCTCGCCGCTCTTGGCGCCGACGTGCCCGGCCGTCGTGACGGCGTGCTCGGCCATGTCCTCCTTGTCGGCCAGAATCTCGGCGACACGGAGCTTGAGCGCGATCTTGGCGTCCGCCAACGCGGAGTCGACCTTCTCGCGGACGGCCTCGGGCAGCTCGTGGAACCTCGCGTGCAGATCCTTCTCGCTCATGGCACCTCTCCTTGGAGTCTCGCGCCCCCCTTGCGGGCCGGCGCGGTGCGGCAGCTCGAACAAGCCAGGCCGATGCGGTTACGGGACATTGCGCATACGCCACACACCAGGTTTTTCCAGCCTGCGCGCAGTTTGACTGGGCCCACCATCTGAGCATTTCCACATAACTGATTACATCATCAGTTTGCTGTTTACGGTTTGTCAACGCACCCCCTTCGCATTCCGCCGCATGCCGTTCCGGCTGTGAGTTCCCTTGCCTCAAAAAGGGCTCGTCCTGCCTCCCACCCCAAGGAGTCCTCGATGGCGGATCACTTCTCCGGACCGCGCATCCTCTTCGATCCCGCGTCCGACGTCACCGACGTCTTCGCCTTCCCCAGCCCGGACCGGCCCGGCCGACTGGTGATCGTCCTCGACATGTTCCCGGCCGCCGCTCCCACGGCGCTGTTCTCCGACGCGATCACCTACCGCCTGCGGGGCCGGCCGGTCGCGCGGGCGGCCGAGGGGGCCGCGTTCACCGTCGGCGACACCAAGTACGCATTCGACTTCACCTTCGCCGCTCCCGGCCAGGTCCCCGGCGGCGACGAACCGTTGCAGACAGGCACCTGCACGGCGCCGAACGGCGACCATGTCCTCTTCCCCGTCGGCGACGAGGCGCCCACCGAGGCAGCGGGGCTGAGGATCTTCGCCGGGCCACGGCTCGACCCGTTCTTCATGAACCTCGCGGGCGTCGTGGCCACGGAAGCCACGGAGAAACTGGCTTTCCAGCCCGACGCGGCCAACCCCGTGCATGGCATGAACGTTCTGAGCATCGTCATCGAGGTCGACACCGAGGCGGTGTTCGGCCCGGACAGCGGCCCCCTGTTCGGCATCGTGGGTGAGACCGTGACCTCCGGCGGACGCCCTGTCCGGCTGGAGCGCGTGGGCCGGCCGGAGATCAAGAACGTCATCCTCGCGAGCAAGAAGTTCGACCCCGTCAACAGCGACATCGACGTCCGCGACCTCTACAACGAGGAGGACGCCTTCGCCGTACGACAGGACTACGCCGGGGCCTACCGGGCGCGGTTCAACGCCAATCTGGCCTTCTTCGACCGCCTCGACGGTGAGACCGTCTGGCCGCTGGACGAGCAGGCCGCACACCCGCTGACCGAGCTGTTCCTGGCCGACTTCCTCGTCGTCGACGCCTCGAAGCCGTTCTCCGAGAACAGCTGCTTCGAGATCGAGACCGCTCTGCTCGCCGGACGCGAACACACCACCTGCGGCGGCCGGGCACCCAACGACGACATCGTGGACACCCTCTACACGCTTCTCGTGAACGGCGTCGACGGACCCCGCATCAGTGACGGCGTCGACCATGCGACCCAGCCGGCCACGCACGAGTTCCCCTACCTGGTGGCCCCGAACCCGAACCCGCCGGACATCATGACCTTGCTCGCCGCAGTGTCGGCGCCGCAGCAGCCGCAGGAGGAAGTCGCATGACGACCCGGCCCGTCCGTGACGACCACTGGCCGGTCACGACGAACGGCACCATAGCCCTGATCAACCTGTCGGCCCAGATCGACGGCCTGGCGGCACAACAGCGGCCGGGATCCGAATCCGCCACCCCCTTCGCCGTCGCACAGCAGGCGGTCCTGGTCGACCTGCTCACCCTGCGCGGCCATCTCCTGGGCCGCGTCACCGACTACGACCATGCCGCGCAGCTCGCCGACCGGCTCGTATGCGACGCGCCCGAGGACAGCATCGCCCTGCTGGCCCGAGCCCGATCAGGGGCGACCCTGCACCGGTTCGCCGAAGCCATGGCCGACCTCGACGCGGCGGGGCGCATGGGAGCGGCGCAGGCCACCCTGGACGGAGAACGGGCCGCGATCCTGCAGGCGGTGGGCTGTTACGCCGAAGCCCGGTCCTTGCTCACGAAAGCGGCCCCTCACCAGTCGGACCTCACGAGGCTGAGTGCCCTGGCCGTCTTCCATGCGGAACAGGGCGAGACCGACGAGGCGGAGCATGTGTTCCACGAGGCGCAGCGCAGCTACCGAGGTGTCTCACCCTTCCCTCTCGCCCAACTGGATTTCCGGCGCGGTGTGATGTGGCTGCGCCAGGGCGATCTGCCCACGGCCCGGGGGTGGTTCGAGGCAGCCCGGCGCCGGGTCCCGGGCTACGCCCCCGCGACCGGCCACCTCGCCGAGGTCGACCTCTCCCTGGGAGCCCTCGATGCCGCCATCGCCCACCTGCGCCCCCTGGTGGAGACGAGCGACGATCCCGAGTACACCTCCCATCTCGCGCTCGTCCTCCGGGTCGCGGGCCGGCACCAGGAGGCCCAGCAGTGGCGGGACCGTGCGGCGGAACGCTACGACCACCTGGTGCTACGTCACCCGGAGGCGTACGCCGACCACGCCGCCGACTTCTGGCTCATGGTGGGAGCGAACGTCGACCGAGGACTCCAACTGGCGCTGCAGAACCTGGTCATGCGTCAGACCACCCGCTCGTACGCCCTGGTCCGGCGAGCCCGCGCGGCAAGCAACCAGCCGGCACAGGACACGCCGTAGGAAGCGGCAACCCCGCGAAACATGGGAGCCGAGTCCCGCTTCGCGGAAAGCGGCCCTGTGTCGGAGCTGCGAGCCGAACCGGGGGCGAGCCGGCGCCGGAATCCGGCCTGACCACCGAACCACCGGTCGCCCGGGCCTCAGTGCAACCACTTCGGTCCTAGGATCGGACCATGAGCAGGATCGACCGCGCCAGCCAGGTGATCGCGGCACCACCGGCGACCGTCTACAGCGCCCTCCTCGACCGGGATTCGCTCGAGGCCTGGCTGCCGCCGGACGGTATGCGCGGGCGGCTGGAGCGGTGGGATCCCCGGCCTGGTGGCGGGTTCCGGATGGTCCTCACCTACCTCGACCCCGCCGACAGCCCTGGCAAGACCTCAGCTGCGACGGATGTCGTCGATGTCGCGTTCGCCGAGCTGGTGCCACCGGAGCGCGTGGTGCAGCGGGCGGTGTTCGAGGCCGATGATCCGTCGTACGCGGGCACCATGACGATGACCTGGTACCTCGCTGCCGCCGGCGACGGGACCGAGGTGACCGTCACCGCCACGGACGTGCCACCCGGCATCGACCAGGCGGTCCACGAAGCCGGGATGGCCTCCTCGCTGGCCAACCTGGCGTCGTACGTCGAAACGGCCCGCTGACCCGAACCGTACGTACGTGTACCTCCGGGACGCGAGTGACCGAAGATGGCTGCCCTGGACATTCAGCCCGTCCCGCGGCACATGCACAGGAGTACGTAGTACGCAGTCGGACAGGAAGGTTCACGGGGCAACCGGACAGGAAGCAACCGCACGACAAGGGAGCGTCCACGCCATGGGAACCGCTGTCCACGTCCCCCAGACCCGGGACATGATCGGAGAGGAACTCTCCGGAGACGAAGCGTTCACCGCGCTGCGCCACTACGGAGGCCTGCGGCTGCTGACCGACTCCTTCGCCCGGTTCCGTTACGCGGACGGCTTCACCAACGCCCGCGCGCTGGCATTCCAAGTGGTGCTCGGCCTGGTGCCGTGCACCGTGGCGCTCGTCGGGCTGGCCACCTCGGTGCACACGGAGGGCGTGGGCCGGATCATCGAGCTCACCCTCGGCCGGGTCGTGCCGGGTGCCAGCGCCGACATCGTCGAGGACGCTTTCGACGGCACCCGGCGCAGTGCCCAAGGCGACGTGTGGAGCACGCTCGCCCTCTGGCTCGGTCTGGCGTTCGCGCTGCTGAACCTGGCCTCGGCCATGGGGCAGATCGAGCGTGGCGCCAACCGCATCTACGGCATCGAGCGCGACCGTCCCTTCCCGCGCAAGTACGCCAGGGCACTGATCCTGGCCCTCTCGGCCGGTCTGCCCTTGGTTCTGGGCTTCGTCGTACTCGTCGCCGGCGAGGCCGTCGGCGACGCGGTCGCGGATTCCACCGGGCGGGAGGGCGGCGGACCCGCATGGTGGGGCGTGCTCGACATCCCGGTGGGACTTGCGCTGGCCTGGTTGGCGTCCGCCGTGATCTTCCGGTGGTCACCGCGTCGCGTGCAGCCGGGCTACACGTGGCTGGCCTTCGGCTCTGCCGTCCACCTCCTGCTGTGGGTGTCGGCCACATGGCTGCTCGCCCTGTATGTCGAAAAGAGCGGTGCCTTCGGCGCCGTGTACGGACCGCTCACCGCTTTCATCGCCCTGTTGCTGTGGGCCAACCTCACGGCCGTCGCGCTCTTCCTCGGCATCGCGTTCGCCGCCCAGCTCGAAGCGGCCCGCGCCGGCATCGAGTCGGCCGTGCATCCGGATCCCGGCCCGGGTGCGTGAAGTGTCTTCCGCACGTCCCCTCGAGACAGCGGCTTTCATATCAGGCACCGAGGGAGGCGCGCCTGATCGCGTCGAGGGCACGCGTCACGTCGTCGTCGGTCGTCGACCAGTTGCTCACCGAGATCCGCATGACACGGCGACCCTGCCAGGTGGAGCCGCTGATCCACGCCGTGCCGTCGTCGAGCAGCCGGGCGAGTACCCGTTCCGTGCGCTCGTCGTCGCCGAACTCGGCGCAGACCTGGGTGAACACCACGTCGTTGAGGACTGTCGCACCGTCGATCCCGGCGATGCCGGCGGCGAACGCGGAGGCGTGTCGGCACAGCCGCTCGACGAGGTCGGCCACACCTGATCGGCCGAGGGACCTGAGTGCTGCCCACACGGTGAAGGCCCGGCCGCGCCGGGAGAGCTCGGGGACCTTGTCGATGGGGTCGCCGTGTTCGTCCTGGATGAGGTAGTCACCGTGCAGGCCCATCGCCGCCCGCATCGCGGACTGGTCACGCACGACGGCGAGGCCGCAGTCGTAGGGGACGTTCAGGGTCTTGTGGGCATCCGTCGCCCAGGAGTCGGCGTTCGCGCAGCCCGACGTCAGATGGGCGTGGATCGGGGAGGCGGCGGCCCACAATCCGAAGGCGCCGTCGATGTGCACCCATGCGTTCGCGTCGCGTGCGGCCCGGATGGTCTCGACGAAGGGGTCGAAGGCGCCGGAGTGGATGTCTCCGGCCTGAAGGATCACGATCGTGGGGCTCTGGCCGCCGGCTGCCAGGGTGTGCCGCAGGGCGTCGGGCTCGATGCGACCTTGATCGTCCGCCTTCACCAGCTCGGGTCTGCCCAGTCCCAGGTAGCGCAGCGTCAGGTCGATGGCCATGTGGCGGGCCTCGCCGACGATGACGCGCACGGCCGGCCCGCCCGCGAGTCCGTCGCGGGCGACGTCCCGGCCGGCGCGCCGCAGCACCGCGTCGCGCCCGGCGGCGAGGCAGGTGAAGTTCGCCATCGTGGCACCCGTGGTGAAACCCACGGCGCTGTCGCTGGGCAGGCTGAGCACATCGAGCAGCCACGTGCTCGCGACGTCCTCCGCCGCCGTGTAGGCGGGCGAGACAGCACGCATCACACAGTTCTGATCCCAGGCACTGACCAGCCAGTCCGCGGCCAGCGCGGCCGGCTCGGTACCACCGACCACGAAGCCGTAGAAGCGGCCGCTGGGGAACGCGGTGAGCCCCGGCTCACAGGCCGTGGCCAGCAGGTCGACGACGTCGGCGGGCGCGCTGGGACCGTCGGGCAGCTCGGCACCGAGCGCGCGCACGATCTCGTCGACCGAGGCGCGGGCGGGAACGCGGCGGTCGGACAGGCTGGCCAGCCAGCTGACGGCATGGCCGTGTGCCTGTCGGAGCGCCGCCTCGCGCTCGTCCATACCTCGGACTATGGGACAGTCACCGCGGCCATGCAAGCCATGACGTGGTCGGCAGCTCCCCTGCCCTGATCACGAACGGCTGAGAGAAGCGGCCCGGCCCGGTTGCTTGATGCTCTCGATGATGCGGGCGAAGCCTTCCTCTCCATGGCCTGCATCAGTCTGCCGTTGGATGAGCCGCTGGACCATGGCGATCACCTCGGTGCTGACGCCCTGGTCGGAACTGGCGGCCAGGAGGTCACTGAGGTCGGAGAACCGCAGGCTCTGTTGCCCTTCGACGGTGTAGTCCCCGCCGTCGATGACTGCGGCGAATCCATGGAAGGCGCTGGTCATGGCAGTCAGCCAAGGCGTGGCCTGAGCGGCGAACTCGACCGCCGTCACCCCGGCCGGGGCGACCATGGCGGCGCCGTGCATGAATCCGGCGAACATGACGTACATCCCCGCGAGCAGGGCGAGGTCGTACAGGGACGCCAGTCCGGCATCCTCACCGAAGTAGGTGCTGGTTCCCCACACGTCGAGCAGCGGCTTGTACCGACTGAAGACCTCGGCCGATCCGCTGTAGAGGATCGAGGCTCCGGGCCCGCCGATCATGTGCGGTACGGCCATGATGCCGCCGTCCAGATACGCGATCCCGGCGTGGGCGGCCCAGGCGGCCAACTCCCGTGACTGGGCCGGGGACATCGTGGTCACGTTGACCAGGGTTCGTCCGGCCAGCTCGGTGAAAAGCGGGTCGAGCACCTCGTGGACCGACGCGTGGTCCAGCAGGCACGCGATCACCAACCGGCTGGAGCGGACCGCGTCGCCGGCCGTGGCAGCGGCTTCGGCGCCCTGCGCAACGAGGTCGTCCGCCTTCCCCGGTGAGCGGTTCCAGACCGTTGTCGGGTACCCGGCCTTCACCAGGGCGCCCGCGAGCGCACCGCCCATCGCCCCCAGCCCGAGCACACTCACCTGGACGCTGTTGTCGGTTGTCATGTTTGGGATTCCCCCTCGTGTTCGTCCTTCAACTGAATCCTCTTCGCCGCCGGTAGGGTTGACCAGTACGGACTAATTAGTGAGGTACTCACTCGCGGGTAAGCACGTCCAGGAGGGGCGGATGGCGACATCAGCACGACGTGGTCCCTATTTCTGCGGCATCGACGCGGCGATGGACGTGGTCGCCGGCAAGTGGAAGTCGCTGATCCTCTGGGAGTTGCACCACTACGGGACCCGCCGGTTCGCCGAGCTTCGACGCGGTCTGCCGGGCGTCAGCGAGAAGATGCTGATTCAGCATCTTCGGGAGATGGAAGATGACGGGCTCGTGCATCGTGAGGTGTACCGGGAAGTGCCACCGAAGGTCGAGTACTCGTTGACGGAGCACGGCGTCTCGCTCAACACGGCCCTGACCTCGTTGGGAGAATGGGGCACTGAGCGCATGCGGCGGATCGGGGCCGAGAAGGTCTCCGTCGACGTCGGCGGGACAGTCCGCCGCTAGAAGCGGATGTCCCGCGCGTAGGGGCGGCGGGAGCCGGGAAGCGGCGTCACCGTCCCCCGGCTTCCGGGACGAGTGCGACCGGACCTCTGGCCAACTACCTTTCTGCGCAACGTCGTCAGTAGACGATGGACACGATCTGACAGGCGGCTTCGGCGATCTGGCGCTCTCCGCCGATGTGGGCCCGGGCGAGGGCGGTGTCAGGCTCAATGCCGCGGGTGCAGAGTCGCCAGGCGGTCTCTGGGTCCAGCCGTATCGATGCGGTCGGCCGGCCACTGGGTGCTTCGGCCAGTGACCAGCGCTCCGCCGTGGCGGTCACGGTCCAGGCGCCGACGACCGGCTCACCGATGACCACCTGGAGTTGCGTCCCGGCGGGTGCGGGTGTGTGACGCAATGTGTGGGGCAAGGCCCGCATGAAGGTGTCCAGAACCGCGGACAGAGCGTTGGGCTCCGGGTCGGTGCCCCGGCCGGTGGCGAGGCGGATCTGCTGGCGGTGGGTCCAGTACTCGGTGAACTCCCGGGCGGTGTCCAGCCACTTGGGCGCCGGGTCGACCCCTGCCCAGGACACTCCCAGGCCCGCTGCGCCGAGGTCGGTGCCCTCGAATTGACGCGTGACCTGGGTCCCGGCTCGTTCCAGGGCCTCGATGAGCTCGGCGGGGCGGTGATCCGTGTGGAGGTCGATCCATTCCTGGTTGACCCGGTGGATGAACGCTTCCAGCGTCTCTCCGGTCGCCATGGCGCGCTGGTGGCCCTCTGTGCTCCAGCCGAGGCGGCCGTGGTAGTCGCCGAGGATGTGGGCGGCAAGATCGTGCACGGTCCAGCCCGGGACCGCGGTTCTGCTCCACTCACTGCGCCGCAGACCGCGTAGCAGGTCGAGGAGCGAGGCCAGCTCTTGCCCGAACAGCGGGCGAGCGTCGATCGGCTCTCCCAGCCAGGAGGGGTGGGACGCGTCGTCGGGCTGGTGGCGACTCATGGTCAGAGCGTCTCAGCCGGGCGGCTCCGTCTTCCACCGAATTCCCACCCCCCGCATTGCACGCAGGGAAGTGGTCATGGCTGTCAGCCAACTCATAGCCGGGCCCGTGTGAGTCAGTACACGCCAAGGCAAGCCCGATCAGGCCGGTGCAAGCCGGGCAGCCGTCGACCAGGTGGGCCCGATACCGGACCCGCGTGAGTCCGCGCTTCGCTGTGCACGCACGGCGGGCCGGACCAAGCGAGGGCGGCGCTGTCCGACTCGCCCAGCACATCCTCGCCCTGGCCGCGGCCGCGATCTGGCCGGGGCCGCGCTCTGGCGTAACCACAGGAAGCGCAGGAAGCGCAGGAAGCGCCAGGAAGTACCCCTGGGGGGCGGGCCGGTTACCGCCCCCAGGGCCTCACGTCACGGGCGCACCGCGGCCTGGACGTACGGCACCAGCCGGACGGGGCCCGTGAGCCCGTACGCCTGGCGGGCGGTGGCGCCGAAGACGGCCGGCTGGGCGACGCGGAGGCGGTTGATGAGTGGGGTCGCCACCTCGACCTCGATCACGTTGACGCCGCGCCGCAGGTGACCGCCCAGGTCGACGACCGGGTGGAGTCGGTCGGCGGGGCCCGTCCGGGTACCGTTGACGGAGACCCGGAAGGTGTCGCTGACCTGGCCCAGTTCGAGGTACGCGCCGTGGGACGAGGTCCAGTCGGAGGGCAGGACGACGGTGGTGCGGTAGCGGCCGATGCCGGCGGAGTCGGCCAGTTCGGGGATCTGCGACCAGGGCAGCAGGGCGTCGAGGGTGAGCGTACGCCGGACGATGTCTGTGCTGGTCGCATCCGCGCCGGGGTACCAGTCCTCGACGTCGAGCTGCCAGCGGTCCGGGGTGACGGGGCCGGGCACCGCGGGCACCCTGGTGGTCACCGTACGGCCCTGGGAGAGACGGGTGGTGTAGGTGCCCGGTGCCGAGACGCGCACGGCCAGGCCGCGGTCGGTGAAGAGCACCCGGTCGGCGTCGCCGGACACGGCGTGCGGGCTGCTGCCGTTTCGGTCGCCGAAGAGTCCCGGTCTGCCGAGCGCGACGACCGCGGCCTGGCCGGGGTCGAGGGTGACACGCACGGTGATGGCGTCGCCGACCTGGGTGTAGCGGGCGATGCGCGTCGCCTCGCCCGTCCACGGATCGAGCTGGTAGGGCACGGTGGCGCCGCGCCGAGTGCGGCGCAGGGTGACGTCGTGGTCGATGGTCGCGACGGGCGGCTTGACGGTCTCGGCGTGTTTGCCGTTGCAGAGGTAGTAGAAGTCGGTGTCGGCGCTGACCCGGTGGTTGTTGAGGAGGGTGGAAGGGGTGGCGTAGCGCGCGTCGGGGGTGATGCCGAGGGCGGTGAGGGCGTCCCCGACGGCGGCCTTGTCGGTGACGGCGGTGACGTGCGGCAGGGCAAGGAGGCGTGTCAGGACCTCGCGCAGTGCGTCCGTCTCGCCCTGATCGGGCACGCCCGGGGTGAGCGCCTGGTCGAAGGCGCCGAGCAGGACCATCGGCAGTCCTGCCCGGGCCAGGCTCAGCAGCTTGCGGGCGTCGTCGAGTGCGAGGGTCGCGGTGGAGCCGTAGAAGAAGTCCCCCTCGACGAACAGGGCTTTGTAGGCAGGGCCGTTGGGCGCGAGGCGGCCGCCGGAGACGCGGGCGGCCGGCAGGTCGAGGAGCGGTCCGCTGAGGAACTGGTGGGTCCAGCCGAGCGGTACGCCGGTCGCCGTGAACCAGGAGGCGCCGATGCCGGTGGCGGTGTAGCCGGTCTGGCGGAAGATGGCGACGTCGGCGCGCGGGGTACCGGTCTGCAGGACCTGGTGCACGCGGCCGAGGTAGCCGGTGATGTCCTCGGCGTGCCGCCAGGCGGGCTGGCGGGGCCCCCAGGACTCGCCGTAGCCGGCCGTACCGTTGTAGGGGCTGAAGGCGGCGAAGCCGGGCCAGCTCACCCCGGGGGCGGTGGCGTACGAGAAGCCGTGCACGACCGTCTGGTTGACACCGGCCGCGTAGGCGCCGCCCATGGTGCGCAGGAACCTGTCCCACGTCGTGCTGTACGCGGAGCCGTTGTAGGCGCCCGATTCGCAGGACAGCACGGTGTGCCCGGCCATGTCCCGACCGCCGGCCAGGCATCGGTAGTCGTCCAGGTTCTTGAAGCCGAGCGACTCGCCCTCCGCGATGTCCAGGATCGCCGCGGAGGCGATGGCGTCGGTCTGCAGGCCGTACGGCTGCGCGCGCAGCGACATGCCGAGCGAGTGCGCCCAGTCGCGCAGGGCGGTGACGTGGTGGGTGTTGAAGAGGTGGGAGACGGTCTCCCAGAAGTCGTGCCGGATCTGCCGGGTGAGCTGCGCCTCGAAAGCGAAGACGGGGTTGCTCTTGTCGAGGACAAGCGCGGGCAGGTACGGCAGGAGGGAGCGGCCGGTGCGCTGCTCGAAGGCGTCGGGCAGGGCGGAGGTCCACACGAGGGAATCGGTCTCCAGTTCGATGGAGTCCTCGAAGAAGGCGCCGCCCCCGGCCTTGAGCAGTCGCCGCACCGTGCCGGTCAGGACGGCGCGTTCCCAGAAGCCGGTGACGGCGGCGGTGCCGGCGGGACTGAAGTGGTCGACGACGTAGGCGGCCGGGGAGGAGTGCGGGCCGGACTCGGGCTGCTGGGCGGTGCCGCGCTGCCAGTAGGAGATCAGTACCCAGTCGCCCTCCGCGGGGGCGGTCCAGGTCAGGGTGCCGTCGCGGACGGTGGTGGTGAGGTCGCGGACGCCTGCGAGGTCGAGGCCGGTCTCCTTGCGGGTGGCGTTGGCGGGCTCGACGCGGGCGGCCTGGACGGCGAGCAGGCGGCGCCGGGTGACGCTGGAGGCGGCCTTGTGCACGGGTTCGGGGACCGGTCCCTGGTAGGTGGTGCCGGCGGGGACGGAGGCACGGCCGTAGGCGAGTTCCTGGGCGGCGGTGTCGTCGTCGGGGGTGACGCCGGGGACGGCGACGGGCCAGCTGGGGCCGAGGGTGAGGTCGATGGTCAGGCCGCGTCGGGCGGCCTGGCGCAGGGCCGCCTCGACGCCGTCACGCCAGGCGGTGCTGCCCCAGCCGTGGTGGGCCGTGTCGAGGGCGGACTTGTCCTTGATGCTGTGGTGGACGGCGGCGATCTCGGCTCCGCCGAAGCCGGCGTCGGCGATCTGGTCGATCTCACGGGCGACCTCCGCCGGGTCGACCAGACCGTCCGGCCACCACCAGCGGAACTTGGGGCGCACGGACCGCGGCGGGCCGGCGAACCAGTCGCCGGACAGGCCCTGACGACCTGTCAGGGGGAAGGCGCCGGCATCCGTCGAGCCGACGGCGGCGAACGCCGTGGTGGCGCCGGCGGCCAGGGAGGCCGCGAGCACCGTGCGCCGGGGTATCCCGCCACGCCGCGGAATGGACTTCTGCATGTGTCGCCCCAAGTAATTGATTGAATCGTTTCAATTCTCTGCAAACGCGGGAACGTTAAGCCCGGAATCCGTGAGGGTCAAGATCCGTGCCCCAATTCCTCGCCGGGCGCGGACACTTGACGAGCTTGGTCCAGACCTTTACCGTCGCGACACGCACACCAATTCACGGGTGCGCTCCGTGTTCATCCATCTGAACGGCGCCTTCTCCTCCCCCACGATCACTGAAGGACGGCCCCATGACCCGAACCAGAGTTCTCGCGACGGCCACCGTCATGGCCACCATCACCACCGCGGCCTTCCTGGGCGGCTCCACCGCCGAGGCCGCCGATCCGAAGGTCGCCCCCGGCGGCAACTTCGATCTGTCGGTCTGGCAGTTGCAGGAACCCGTGGGCTCCCCCGGCAAGCCCACGACCATCTCCTCGTCCCGGCTGCAGGGGCCCGCCGGCTACCAGGACGCGTACTTCTACACCGACACCCGCGACGGTGCGATGACCTTCTGGGCACCCGAGAAGGGCGTCACCACTCCCAACTCCAAGTACGCCCGCTCCGAACTGCGCGAGATGAACCGCGACGGCGGCGCGGCCGACTGGCCGCTGCGCGGCAGCCACCGGCTGAGTGCGACCCTGCGCGTGGTCTCGATGACCTCCAACGTGTGCGTGGGGCAGATCCACCTCGGCTCCGGCGGCTCCTCCACCAAACCGCTGGTGGAGCTGTACTACCGGGCGAGCGGTGACATCGTCGTCGGCACCGAGAACTCGCCCGCGGGCGGCCAGACCCTGCACACCGTGGGACATGTCCCGGTCGGAAAGACATGGAGCTACACCATCGCCGTCTCCGGCGGCGACACCATCGACCTGACGGTCGACGGCAGCACCACGCACTACGCGATTCCCTCGTCGTTCTTCCCGTACAAGCAGTACTTCAAGGCCGGTTCCTACAACCAGTCGTCCTCCGACAGCACCACGAAGGGGGCGCGGGTCGCGTTCTACGGGCTGAACGTCTCCCACGGCTGACAGGGCGGCGCGGGGGTGATCTCCGGTGTCGACGGGGCGGTCGTCGAGGTCCCGTCCTGCCGACCGTCCCCTTGGACGGCTATCCCCCCGTGGCGTCGTCCGATTCCGTCGTCGGCAGCCAGACCCGCATCGTCGAGGGGCCGCGGTTCGCCCAGGAGTGGTAGGGGATAAGGACGATGCCATCGCTGTCGGCGGGCGTGGGGGTGGCTCGGTCGAGCGGGCGGTAGGGCCATGCGGTCTCGCTCGGACCACCCGCTACCGCGAGTCCGCCGGGCGCGACGACAGCGCCGTCCGGTCCGTCCTGGAGCTCGGCCCCCGGCTCCACCCGGATCGCGTCGACGTCGTGTCCACCCGGAAGGTCGACGGACTCGGCGCAGTACACCAGTGGCCCGCGTTCGACGGCCGCGGTGCCGCGTATCGCGTCGATGCGCGGATCGGCACCGGTCCAGCGCGGTGCCACGGGCAGTTCGAGCCGTATCTCGTCGCCGGGCAGGAAGACGCGGGTGATTCTGGCGGTGCCTGGCGCGACGGCGCTGCGCGCGCCGTCGGCGTCGACGAGCCATGCGGTGGCGCCCTCGGTCCACGCGGGGACACGCAGCGAGAGAGTCCAGGCGTCGGGCGGTGACCGGTCGATCCGCACGGTCACGTGGCCGCCGGCCGGGTAGTCGGTGCGGACCCGCAGGGCCAGAGGCCGGTCCGCGGTGAGGGAGGTGGTGATCTCCGCGTCGGCGTACTGGTGCAGTTGGATGCCGTGGTCGTCCGCCGTCGCCAGGTACGTGGGCAGCTGGGCCAGTGTGCGCGCCACGTTGGTCGGGCAGCAGGACACCGCGAACCAGGGGGCGCGCAGGCTCGATTCGGCTCGCGGGCTCTCGGCGTCCGGCGCGGGTACGGTTCCGCGGCGGCGCCGGTGCAGGGTGTTGGCGTAGAAGAAGGCCCGGCCGTCGTCGGACGGGGAGGTGGCGATCACGTTGTACATGGTGCGTTCGGCCAGGTCGGCGAAGCGCGGTTCGCCGGTGGCCAGCAGCAGCCGCCAGCTGAGCATCACGGAGGCGACGCCGGCGCAGGTCTCCGAGTAGGCGCGGTCGGGCGGCAGGACGAAGTCGTCGCCGAAGGACTCGTCGCGGTGGTGGGAGCCCATGCCGCCGGTCAGGTAGGTCCGGCGGGCGACCGTCGTCTCCCACTGCCGTACGACGGCGGCGAGCAGAGCGTCGTCGCCGGTCTCGACGGCCACGTCGACCGCCCCGGCGGCGAGGTAGAGGGCGCGGACGGCGTGCCCGCGCAGGACGGTGGCTCGGCGTACGGGCAGGTCGTCCTGGTAGTAGGCCCGGCCGAACTCGATGTCGGCGAGCGTGCGGTGTCCGCGGCGTTCGACGAACAGCGCGGCCTGGTCGAGGTACCGCTGCTCCCCCGTCGCCCTGGCCAGTTCGACGAGCGCCGTCTCGATCTCGGGGTGTCCGCAGACCCGCTCGATGCCGCCGGGACCGAAGGTGGCGCACACGTGGTCGGCGGCCTGCCGGGCGATCTTCGCGAGCTCCTGCTCGCCTGTGGTCCGGAGCTGGGCCACTCCGGCCTGGATCAAGTGGCCGTAGCAGTACAGTTCGTGGCCCCATTCGAGGTCGCTGTAGCGGGGCTGCTGTCCGGGGCGGCCGAAGGCGGTGTTCAGGTAGCCGTCCGGTTCCTGGGCGGGGGCGATGGACTCGGTGAGCGCGGCGATCTCCGCGTCGAGCGTTGTACCACCGCTGCGGCCGAACTCCCAGGCCATGGCTTCGAGCAGCTTGTAGACGTCGGAGTCGGCGAACTCGCGGCCACTCCGGTCGTGCTGGATGCGGCCCCCGACGACGGCGCGGAAGTTGCCGATCCAGCCGACGCGTTCCATCCAGTCGTGGCAGTGGCCGAGTGTGGCGGTGGCGTTGGTCTGCCGGCGTCCGGCCCAGAAGCCGCCGGTGATCCTGACCTCGTCGAGGCCGAGCGGTCGCAGCCGGCCCCGGGTCGGTGCCACCGGCAGGACGTGTGATCGTGCCGTGTTCTCCCTCACCAGTTCATGCCTTCGGTACGTCCCTTCGGTTGTCCGTATCTGTAGCGGGCTTGCGAGCCACCCGGAGCCCTCCGTGTTCAGCCCTTGAGCGCGCCCGACATGAAGCCCCGTACGTAGTGGCGTTGCAGCAGGAGAAAGAGGAGGAGGCAGGGCACGGCGAGGACCACCACACCGGCCTCGGTGGCGCCGTAGTCGACGGCGCCCATGCTCTGCTGGCGCAGGTTCGCGACGGCCAGCGGCAGGGGCGCCTTCTCGCTGTCGGATATGAGGATCAGCGGGGCGATGAAGTCGTTCCAGGCGGCGAGGAAGGCGAAGAGCCCCACGGTGATCAGCCCCGGCCGGACCGCCGGGAGCAGGACCCGGCGCAGTGCGCCCGCCGTGCCGCAGCCGTCGACGAGCGCCGACTCCTCCAGTTCGCGCGGTACCGCCTCGAAGGAGATCCGCATCATGAAGGTGGCGAACGGCAGTTGGAACATGGCCAGGACCAGGCTCAGCCCGATCAGCGAGTTCTGCAGGTGCAGCCTGCCGAGCAGCACGTAGAGCGGGATGAGCAGGGTGGCGTAGGGGACCATGAGGATGGCCAGTGTCAGCAGGAACAGCAGGTTCTTGCCCGGGAAGTCGAAGCGGGCGAAGGCGTAGCCGCCGAGCAGGGACACGGTGAGGGTCAGGGCGACGGTGAGCGCCGAGACGAGGGTGCTGTTGAGGAGGTAGCGCCACAGGCCGGCGTCGTAGTCGAGCAGTGTCCGGTAGTTGCCGAGGCCGTAGCCGGACTCCTGTGCGGTGCCGGGCTGGGCGCTGACCGATGCCCAGGCGTTCCACAGCAGGGGGAAGAGGAAGATGACGGCCAGTCCGGCGGCGACGACGTAGTGGGGTGTCCGGCCCAGGGCTCGGGTGAGCACCGTGGCATCCCTCCTCAGGATTCGTCGGCGCGGCGCAGGCCGCGGAACTGCAGGGCGTTGAGCAGGAGCAGCGCGGCCAGCACGATGATCGAGAGGGCCGCCGCGGTGCCGAGGTTCAGGCGTTGGAAGGCCTCGCGGTAGATCAGCTGCACGATGGTGACGGTGCTGTTGTCCGGTCCGCCCTTGGTCAGGATGAAGAACTGGTCGAAGGCGAGCAGTGATCCGGTCACGCAGAGCAGCAGGGACAGGGCCAGGGACGGTCGCAGGAGCGGCAGGGTGATGGAGCGGAAGATCTGGCCGCGGCCCGCGCCGTCCATGCGCGCCGCCTCGTACACCTCGTGGGGGATGCGCTGGAGACCGACGAGGAGGATGAGCATGTAGAAGCCGGCGAACTTCCACACGACGAGGAACACCGTCGACAGCAGGGCGGAGGTCGGGGTGCCGAGGAAGGAAACCGGATCGTCGGCGAGGCCGAGTCTTTCCGGCACACGGCTGAGAGGGCCGGTGGTGGGGCTGTACAGGCCCCAGAACAGCAGGGAGGCGGAGGCCAGTCCCAGGGCGCCGGGCAGGAAGTAGACGGTGCGGAAGAAGCCCGCGCCGGGGCGGGACTCCTGCACCAGCAGGGCGAGGAGGAGCGCCAGTGCGAGGAGGACGACCGTCACGATCACGGTGTAGAGGAGGGTGAAGCGGACCGCGGGCCAGAACAGTGTGCTGTCGGTGACGTCGGTGTAGTTCTCGGGAGCGTTGCCGCCCTGGTCGCCCGCGAGCAGCGGCCAGTCGTTGAGCGACATCTTGCCGACGAGCAGCAGGGGCAGCAGGAAGAAGACCGCGACGAACAGGGCCGTGGGGGCGGCGTAACCGAGGCCCTGGACCCTGCGCGAGTGCCACAGGGCTGTGGCGGCAGGGCGCCGACGCGCCGGCTGCTGCGGACGGACCCGTTGCTCGGCGGCCGCCCGGTCGGGCGCCTTCACCTGCATGGCTCTCCTCTGCTGCCGTGTGACGTGCGAGGGGTCGGCCGTACGACGTGCGGGAGCGCGGAGCGCTTGCGCTCACCATCGTCCCGTCAGTCGGCCAGCGAAGCGCTGACCGCCTCGTTGTCCTTGTCGACGGACGCCGCGTCACCGAAGACGGCGTTGCGCATCAGCGTGAGCCAGGGCCCGTTGGGGTCGTTGTAGGTCTGGCCGAACTTCAGCGCGTACGGGGTACGGCCGACCGCGACGAGCTCGTTGATCGTCACCAGCCTCGGGTCGGCCTTGGAGTACTTGTTGGAGGCGAGGTCGGTGCGCGCCACCACGTCCTTGTGCGCGGCGACCACCTCGACCTGTGCCTTGTCGCCCAGGGACCAGGCGAGGAAGTTCCAGGCCTGGTCGGCCGACTTGCTGGTGGCGGAGATGCCGATGGCGTCACCGCCGACGAAGGTGGATTTGCCGCCGTCGGGGCCGGGGATGGGCGCGACGCCCAGGTCGAGGTTCTTGGGCATCAGGCCCAGGGTGGTGGACGGCATGGGCATCACGCCGACCTTGCCCTTCGGGAAGATGCCGGTCCAGGTGGTGCCCGTCTCGTCGCGTGCGCCGGGGGCCACGATGTCGTCGTCCACCCAGCCGCGGTAGGTGTCGTAGACCTTCTTCGCGGTGTCGGAGGCGAGGGCGGCCTCGGTGCCCTCCGTGTTCATCACCTCGTCGCCCGCGGCCCAGATGGACGGCCACCAGGTGAAGACGCCGCAGCCGCCGCAATTGCCGCCGAAGAACGTGCCGTTGACGCCTGCGCCCAGTGCGTCCACGGCGCGCGCCTGCCGGTCCCACTCGCCCAGGCTGGTGGGCGGCTCGTCGGGGTCGAGCTTCGCCTTGCGGTAGAGGTCCTTGTTGTAGAAGAGCACCGACAGGTCGAGGGTGTGCGGCACGACGTACTTCTTCCCCTCGTGGGTACCGGCCTTGATGTGCGACTGGGCCAGGTGCTTGGCGTAGGGCAGGGCGTCGATGCGTTCGGTCAGGTCGGTGAAGAGACGGCTGGTGGTGTAGTTCGGCACGAACACCACGTCGGAGGCGAAGAGGTCCGGGAGGTCGCGGGATCCGGCGGCGGCACCGACCTTGGCCTGGTAGTCGTCGGTGGGGACGACCGTGAGTTCGATCTTGTTCTTGTGGCTCGCGTTGTACGCCTCGACCAGGGCCTCGCTCTGCGGGCGGGTCGCGGCGCGGGTCCACATCGTCAGCGTGGTGCCGTCGTCGGCTCCCCTGACGTCGGCCGCTGCGCCTCCCTCGCCGTCCGAACCGCCGTCCCCGGACCCACAGGCCGTGACCAGGCTCGCGGCGGCGAGCAACGCGATGGCCCCGGTGGCGAGTCGGTGTATGCGTCCACGTGGTCCGGCCGTACTCCCCATGGCGATCCCCCTGGTGTGGCGGCGGGCCGTGGTGGCCCGGCCGTTCGGGACGATGGATGTGGTGGCGCTGAACTCGACGGAAATGAACCGAAAAGGCTTTCAAAAAAGCTAGAACCCGGCTGACTGCCCGTCAATCCCCTTGCAGGGAGCGGCTCCAGGAGACCAACCGAAACCCGTGAAAGCCGCCTGCCCGCCCCTCGGCCGAAACAACTCGCGTACGGTTTTATGTACGACGTGCCATCCTCGCCGGCCTCGGCACGCGCAGCGAGACAGGAGAACGCCCATGCCCCAGGCCGCCGGTTCCTCGCGTTCGCAGCCCTCCACGCTCAGCGACGTGGCCCGGCTGGCGGGCGTGTCCATCGCCACCGCGTCCAAGGCCCTCAACGGCCGCAGCCAGGTGCGCGCCGAGACGCGGCAGCGGGTGGTCGAGGCGGCCGAGCGGCTGTCGTTCCAGCCCAACCAGGTGGCCCGTGGTCTGCTCGCGGGGCGGACGGGCACCGTCGGTCTGCTCACCAGCGACCTGGAGGGCCGGTTCAGCATCCCGATCCTGATGGGCGCCGAGGACGCCTTCGGCGCGGGCGAGGTCGCGGTGTTCCTGTGTGACGCGCGCGGCGACGCGATCCGCGAGCAGCACCACGTGCGCGCGCTGCTCGGGCGCCGGGTCGACGGGCTCATCGTGGTGGGCAGCCGCACCGACCCCCGCCCGTCCCTGGGCCGGGAACTGCCCGTGCCCGTCGTCTACGCGTACGCCCCGTCGGAGGATCCGGAGGATCTGTCCATCGTTCCCGACAACGTCGACGCCGGCCGTATGGCGGTGGAGCACCTGATCGCGTGCGGCCGCACCCGGATCGCGCACATCACCGGTGACCCCGCGTACCTCGCGGCGCGGGAGCGGGCCGAAGGGGCCCGTACCGCGCTCGCCGGCGCCGGTCTCGCCCTGGTCGGCGAACCACGGTTCGGCGCCTGGTCGGAGGGGTGGGGGCGGGCGGCCACCGCGATGCTACTGGATCAGCACCCCGACGTGGACGCCGTCCTGTGCGGCAGTGACCAGATCGCGCGCGGCGTCATCGAGGTGCTGCGCGAGCGCGGGCACCGGGTGCCGGAGGACGTGGCGGTCATGGGCTTCGACAACTGGCAGGTCCTGACCTCCGCTTCCCGGCCGCCGCTGACCAGTATCGACATGAACCTGGAGCAGGTCGGGCGGATGGCCGCGCGCGCCTTGTTCACGGCGATCGCCGGCGGGCGGCGCTCGGGGGTGGAGGCCCTGCCCTGCCGCCTGGTGATCAGGGGATCCACAGCACCGCTGTCCTGACTCACCTCACCGGTGTCCTGAACCGCTCGTGTCCCCAACCGGGTTCTCTCTCAACCCTCTTGACACTCCATCAGCTCGCTCCTACGTTGCGAAAACCTTTTAGGTCGCTTTTCGCACTCCTCGGGGTCATGAACGCCGGCGCCCTCGCGCGAGCGAACGCTTGTCGTCAACCGGACAGGGAGCATCCGATGAGAAGACCGCACGCCCTTCTGCCACGGCTCAGGCGCCTCAGATGCCTTTTCGTCGCCCTGGTGCTCAGCGTCTGTTCCGTCCTCACCGCGACCCCGGCGAGCGCCGCGCAGACCATCGGGTTCCCCACCTTCGGCGGACCCGCGATCCCGGCCCCGCCCGTCGCCTACACACCGGGCGACATGATGCGCAGCATCTACGACGCGGAGAGCTCGGGGACCGACTTCTGGATGGACCGCCTGCTGGCCCGCTCCGGAGACGACCCGGCCGGGCCCTGGCTGATGAGCCGCGGCCGCGCGCTGTTCATGAAGACGCACAACCCCGCGGTGCTCGGCTTCGGCGGCCACGTCGCCTACTGGGAGAGCATCAGCGACAACAACGCCTACACCGTGGCGATCAGCCCGGGCACGTTCACCGAGCAGGTCTCCCAGCGCCGGCAGACGCCCAGCCACTGGAAGAGCGTGCACACCAGCGGCTCGATCACCGTCGACCAGACCAAGTTCGTCACCGACAACAACGTCGCCGTGACCAACCTGTCGGTCAAGAACAACGGCTCCGCCTCCACCACCTTGCAACTGCGGGCGACTTCGCCGTACGCCACCACGGGCACCGGCAGCGAACTCACCGGCCAGGTGAACGCCTACAACAACCTCACCACCATCCGCCCACGCCTCACCGGCGACGGCTTCACGGTCTCGGACGGCGGGCTCAACCGGTCGGTGACGATCGCGGCCGGAGCCACGGTGACCGTCAAAGTGGTGATGGGCTTCGTCACCGACGAGATCCCCGCGTCCCTCACGGAGTACAACGCCTACGCGGGCCACTCCCCCGCGACCGCGTTCGCGACCCATGTGAAGGCCTACAACCTGTGGTGGGCGCAGAACGTGCCCTACATCGACGTGCCCGAGCCCGCCATCAAGAAGAGCGTCTACTACCGCTGGTGGCTGATGCGCTTCAACAACCTCGACGCCGACATCCCCGGCCAGACCTTCCAGTTCCCGACCTCGACCGAGGGCGTCCTCGGCTACAACAACGCGATCGCGCTCACCCAGCCCATGCACATCGACGACCTCAAGTACCTGCGCGATCCCGCCTACGCGTACGGCGACTGGCTCGGCGTCGGCCAGACCTCCAAGGGCGGTCGCTTCCTCGACAACCCCGGCGACCCGGAGAACTGGTCCAACAGCTACACCCAGTACATCGCCGAGGCGGCGTGGAAGAGCTACCAGATCCACGGCGGCCAGCCGGCCGTGGCCGCCAGTCTGGCCCACTACGCCGAGGGTGACGTCAAGGGCCAACTCGCCCACTACGACCACGACAACAACAAGCTCATCGAGTACGACTGGGGCGCACTCACCGGGAACGACGCCGACGCGGTCTCCTTCCACTGGAAGCCCGGCACCATGGACCGCGCCGAGTCCGCCTACCAGTACAGCGGCGCGATGGCGGCCGCGCAGGCCTACGAGGCGACCGGCAACACGGCCAAGGCGAACGAGATGCGCACCCTCGCGACGCAGATCAAGGACGCCATCGTCAACGTGCTGTGGAACCCCGACCGGCAACTGTTCGAGCACCGGCTGAAGTCGACCGACGAATGGGTGCCCTGGAAGGAGATCAACAACTACTACCCGTTCTCCGTAGGGGCCGTCCCCGACAACGCGACGTACAAGCGGGCGCTGCGCCTGTACGACGACCCGGCCCAGTACCCGATCTTCCCGTTCTACACGGCCAACCAGGTCGACAAGAAGGCGGCGGCCGACGCCGGGGAACCGGGCTCCAACAACTTCTCCACCATCAACTCGACCGTCCAGTTCCGCCTCTACTCCTCGGTGCTGCGCAACTACCCCAACTCGTGGATGACCGCGACCGACTACAAGAAGCTCCTCTACTGGAACACCTGGGCGCAGTACATCGGCGGCAACACCCAGTGGCCCGACGCCAACGAGTTCTGGGCCGACTGGAACGGCAGCTCGATCGACTACCGCTCCTGGATCCACCACAACATCCTCGGCAGCAGCAACTGGACGGTGATCGAGGACGTGGCCGGTCTGCGGCCCCGCAACGACGCCAAGGTCGAGCTCTCCCCCATCGACATCGGCTGGAGTCACTTCACCGTCAACAACCTCCGCTACCGGGGCGCCGACCTGTCCGTCGTCTGGGACGACCCCGCCGACGGTGTGGTGCGCTACCCCGGCGTCCCGGAGGGCTACTCGATCTACGTCAACGACAGCCGGGCCGCGACCGTCGGCTCGCTGGTGCCCTTCACGTGGGATCCGGCCACCGGTGACGTGACGACCAGCGGGACGGTCACCCACCACACGGCCGTCGCCGGGCTGAAAGCTCCCCGGCAGGTCGTGCAGAACAGCCCTCGGATGGTCGACATGCTCGCCAAGGCGGGCGTGGACCTGACCGCCGACCTCACCAACCTCGCCTCCGGTGCGACCGTGTCCGCCTCCCACACCGCATCCGGCAGCAACGTCACGGGCGCGGTCGACGGCTACCCCACCAACGAGCCCTTCTGGGGCGCGGGCGGCTCCCCCAACGGCCAGGACTGGTACGAGCTCGATTTCGGCACCGCCCGCACGCTCGACGAGGTGCGCCTGCACTTCAAGGACAGCCGCCCGGCGAGCACCACCTACCGGGCCCCCGCCTCGTACACCATCCAGTCCTACAACGGCGGTTCATGGGTGACCGTGCCCGGCCAGACCAGGAGTCCGACAGCTCCGCGGGCCAACTACAACCTGGTGCGGTTCCCGGCGATCAGCGCCCAGCGCATACGCGTCCTGGCCACCAACGCCTCCGGAGCCAAGACCGGCCTCACCGAGGTCAAGGTCTTCAACCGGGGCGGCGTCCAGCCACCGGCCAACCACGCGGCATCCGCCGCGGTGTCCGCGTCGTACACCTCCCCCTGGGAGAGCGTCACCGCGGTCAACGACGGCATCGACCCGCCGTCGTCCAACGACACCGTCAACCCGCGCTGGGGGACCTGGCCGGAGACCGGTCAGCAGTGGGCCGAGCTGACCTGGCCGTCGGCGAAATCCCTGAACAGGGCCCAGGTGTACTTCTTCGACGACGACCAGGGGATCGACATGCCCGCCGCGTGGAAGCTCCAGTACTGGAACGGCAGCGCCTACGTCGACGTGCCCGGCGCGAGCGGCTACCCCC
The DNA here is from genome assembly GCF_056820935.1 of Streptomyces sp. Q2. Lineage (NCBI taxonomy): Bacteria > Bacillati > Actinomycetota > Actinomycetes > Kitasatosporales > Streptomycetaceae > Streptomyces > Streptomyces sp. Q2. The sequence continues at coordinate 275,458 of NZ_JBXEJE010000003.1, forward strand.
TGGCCAAGAACCAGTACAACAGCGTCACTTTCCCCGCCACGAACACCACGCGACTGCGGGTGCTGCTCACGAGCAACGGCACGAACTCCGTCGGCCTCCTCGAAGCAAAGGTGTACGGCCCGTGACCCGTTCCAGATGCCTGTCCGCGCTCCTCGCCCTGCTCACCGTGGCGGTCGCCCTCCTCGTGGCGCCGCCCGCCTCCGCCGCCGTCGCGTTCACATCGACGGGAGTGAACCAGAACGGCGGCAACTGCCTCGACCTCCCCGGTGGTTCGTCGGCCAACGGCACACAGCTGCGCGCCTTCACCTGCGGCTCCGGAGCCGACCAGAGCTTCGGCTACACCCTGGTGGCGGGAACGACCGACACGTACACGATCACCACCCGGTCCGGCCAGTGCGTCGACGTCTCCGGCGCGTCCACGGCGGACAACGCGGCGATCATCCAGTGGCCCTGCCACGGCGCGACGAACCAGCGGTGGCGGCTCGTCCCCGTGCCGGTCACCGGCACCGACAAGACCTTCAACCTGGTGTCGGTCGGCTCCGGCAAGTGCGTCGCCCCGAGCGGCGGTTCCTCGGCCTCGAACACCGACCTGGTGCAACTGCCGTGCGCCGCCTCGAACGGCAGGGTGTGGCGCCTGCCCGCCTTCACCGGCGGCGGCACGAGCCCGCACACGTTCACCAACCCGCTCTCCGCACACGGTCCGGACCCCTGGCTGACCTACTACGACGGCTTCTACTACCTCGCCACCACGACCTGGAACTCGACGATCACCATGCGCAAGGCGAGCACGCTGGCCGGGCTCGCCACGGCCACCGACCAGGTGATCTTCAACCTGACCCGGCCCAACGGGGCGGGCACGATGTGGGCCCCGGAGTTCCACCTGCTCGACGGCCCGAACGGGAAACGGTGGTACTTCTACTACACGGCCGGGCGGGAACCGTACGACCTGGGCACCCAGCGCATCCATGTCCTCGAGAGCGCCGGCCTGGACCCGATGGGCCCCTACAGCTTCAAGGCCGACCTGCTCGACCCCACCCAGGACAACACCTGGGAACTGGATCCGGGCATCCTGCAACTCGACGGCCGTCTCTATCTGTTGGGCACTTTCTACAACGGTTCTCAGCCCATGTTCATCCGCCCGCTGTCGAACCCGTGGACCGCCGCCGGGACCCGGCGGGTGCTGTCGACCCCGACCTTGGGCTGGGAGACGGTGGGCGGCGCGGTCAACGAAGGGGCCGAGGTCCTCCAGCGGGGTGGCAAGACGTTCATCGTCTACTCCGCCAGCCACTGCTCGACGCCCGACTACAAGCTGGGGATGCTCACCTACAACGGCGGCGACCCACTGAGTTCCTCCTCCTGGGTCAAGTCACCGAATCCGGTCTTTCAGCGGTCCAACGCGGCCGGCGTTTACGGGCCCGGCCACAACGGCTTCTTCAAGTCACCCGACGGGACCGAGGACTGGATGGTCTACCACGCCAACAACTCGGCGAGCGGAGGCTGCGACATGAACCGCAGCACCAGAGCGCAGAAGTTCACCTGGAACGCCGACGGCACACCGAACTTCGGCACACCGGTCGCCCTGGGTGTCCCGCTGACCTCACCGTCGGGGGAATAGCCCGCCCGTCATCGGCGGGGCATCCCTGCGATGCCCCGCCGATGCCTGTCGTCACTCCTCAGCGCAGTCCGGTGAGGAACGGTTCGAGGGTGTGGGTCAGGGTGTTGTGCCGCGCGTCGGCGAACAGCGGGTCGAGATGGTTCATCGCGTCGTCCGACGCGTAGCTTGCGTAAGGGATGCGGGAGTTGGCCACGACCTCGCGCGCGGACGACACGATCGTCCCCTTCGCGTAGCTCGTCTCGAAGGCACACAGCGGAACGTCCAGGCCCCCGGTGTGCCGCAGCCGCAGGCCCAGTGAGCGGGCCAGGTCGGTGTCGGCGTAGGGATCGACGACGTCGAGGTCCACCGACAGCCGGGACGGCCAGTACCACTCCCACACGGCCGGCTCCGGGCCACCGGCGTACGCCGCCGCGACACGGCTGATGGGCGTGATGCCCGTGTCGACCCAGCCGCGCACCTCACCGCTGTCGGCAAGATGCCCCGAGTGGACGCTGATGTCGTTCGGCCAGCCGAATCCGGCGTCCACCAAGGTGCCCAGCAGACCGGCATTGGTGACGGGATACGGCGTCCGCAGCGCGTCGGGCATCCGGGGCTGGAGGACCGATCGGCCGTTCGGGTCGCGGTGGGCGTACCAGCCCGCCAGCTGGTACCAGATCTGTGTGCTCTCCGCCCGGCCGCCCAGCCCGACTCCGCTCAGGGTCATGTCGAACACCGCCCCGCCCTCGATGGCGGCCAGCCGCTCCCGCACCTCCTCCGGCGCGTTGTGCACCGGCTGTCCGGTCCCCTCGAAAGCCCCGTGCACGCCACCGTCGATCAGGACGAGCGCGGTGAGGTCCCGGTACCCGGGGCGCCCGTCGAAGTCCCAGGCCGCGTAGGCCATCGCGGTGGTCGCACCCCAGGAGTGGCCGCCGAGCACCACCCGTCGCCGGCCGCCGCGGCCCGCGGCGGCTACGACGGTGCGCAGGTCCTGCACCGTGCGGGCAAGGCCCCAACGGGCGGCGAAGGCGGAGGCGGCGGGGTCCTGGGAGCGGTAGTGGCCGTCCAGGTAGTACCCGAGGGGGTCCGCGGTGGTGAACCCGGAGCGGTCGGCCAGGTTCTCCTCGCGTCGGTCGAACGCCCACACCTGCACACCGGGCACGGCCTGGACGAGGTCCCGGGCGAGCAGGCGGAAGTCGCCCGCCGCCCCGAACATCCCCGGGACCAGCACCACGACCGTGTCTGCCGTGTCCGGACCGACCTGGAGCACATGGACCCGGTCCGATCCTGCCGGACCGCCCCCGCCGGCCACCGCCAGCGGGACGTACGGCTCGCGGTCCCGTCCGGCGGCGACGGCCGGGCCGGCCGGCAGGGACGTGAGGGCGAGCCCGCCGACGATCCCGCCCAACACCGCTCTGCGAGGCATGCGTCGCGTCATGAGGTGCACCCGCCGACCCGCTCACTGCTCAGCGCCACGTCGTCCATGCGGACGTCGTAGGAGGACGGCGTGGGGTCGGACTGGTACAGCTGCCAGCCCAGCTTGAGGGTGTCGAAGCGCGGGAAGACGAAGTCGTCGCTCGTGCCGCCGTGTTCCTTCGTGGACACCGTCAACTCGGACTGCTCCGAGCCGTCCAGGTAGACGGTGACGCGGTTGTCCCTCGCGTCGAGGTGGAACTCGACGCACTGCCATGTGGCGGCGGTGGCGGGGGCGGAGGTCTTCCAGGCGGTCCAGTCCCCGGTGGCACCCAGATCGGAGCCGACTCCCAGGAAGTTGGCCCGTGAGGTGGGAACGTACTGACCGCCCAACGGGCGTACCAGGGTGGGGGCATCGGAACCGGATGCCTCCGCGAGGGTCCAGTGCGCCCAGTCCGGGGCCGTCGGGAACTCGTTCACGCGCAGGCGCAACCGGGCCCAGAAACTGTTGCCGCGGGGAGCGAGGTCGGACAGGACCATGAAGGCGCGGCCGTTGCCCTCGGTGTGGAGCCGTAGTTCGCGGCCGCGGCCGGTGGTGCTGGGCTCGACGGTCAGCGAACCGTCCGCGGTGTCGGCGGACCAGCCACGCCCCGCGGTCACCGGGCCGAGAGGGAGACGGTCGAAACTCTCCCTGAAGAGGGCGGTGTGCGGGGTCGGAGCGGTGGAGGCGGAGGCGGTGGGGGGTATCGCGAGCAGCGCGGCCGATGCGGCTAGCAGAGCGGCGGCGACCTTCCTCATGCGAGTCATGCGGTCAGTCTGCAACATGCGTCACAACGCTCACACAGTGCGCCCCTCATCAGCAAAGGCCCAGTGCTGCCCAGCACTTGGGCGCCCGCCTCCCTTGCTTACTCGCGCCTGTTCTTGTAGCCAACGGTTCAACTCCCTGTCGGCGCAGCCCCCTTCGCGGCGGGAGCAGATCGCGGCAGGCGCGGAGTCGGCCAGGCCGGGTCCCACCTCCAGCCGGCCCAGACGTCGGCCTCCGCGAAGGGGCCGGAACGTTCCTCGATCATCGCCAGGACCTGCGCGCGAGCGACGTCCACGGCCTGGTGCTCGCTGTCGGTGACGATGCCCAGCCGTCGCACGTGGGCGTACTCGTCTTCGTCCTTCCACGTAAGGATGGTCAGATCAGGGTCGACGACGAGGTCCACGATCAGGTCGAAGGTGTCGAACCCGTCGACGGTCCGGAGCGTGGGGTGTTCGAAGTTCACGTACCAGTTCCGCAGCCCGGCGGGCGTGAAGAAGGCGTTGATGCTGAACCATCCGGCCGGCGGCTTCCACAGCAGCAGCTCGGTGTCCTGCCACGCCCCGGGCGAGAGGTCCCACTCCCCCGTGGCCAACGCGTCGAACGCCTCGGTACGTACCGAGCGGTCGCCGTCGGCGCGGGCCTTGGCGTACAGGGCGGGCCAACGGGCCTCCGCTCCCGGTGCGCAGGCGGTCACCAGGGCTTCGCTCGTGTCGGCGATGACCCGCATGGCCTGCTCGCTCCACACCCGCCCGGAGCGGTGCACGTCGCGCCGTACCACCGTCCGCCCTGCCTCGAAGACGCACACCGCTCTTCCTCCGTCCCGGCCGGGATGTGCCCGACGACGGGCAGCAGTCCAGCGCCGACTCGGGCGCCTGGGCAAGCCGCCGCGCGGACCTGTCCGGGGGATGGCCAATACCGACCCTCTGACTGGCCGACTGGCCGACTGGCCGACTGCGGGGACCCCACCGCGCTTTCCGCGTCGGTCACAGGCTCGTGAGGAGGTCGTCGAGCGGGGCCGGTACCTGTCCGGGGTCCAGGGCCTCCACCAGGAGATGGCCGTAACGGATCTTGCGGCCCTTCTTCGTACCCAGGAAGCGCCGCAACTGCTGGTGCCGGGGCCGACCGTGCTGTGCGGGCTGGCGCTGGAACGTCTGCCAGGCCCGCGAGTCACCCTCGGCCCCGATGATCTCCTCGACCCGCGCCGTACCCAGTGCGCGGATGAGCTCGTCCTCCAGGTCAGCGGCGCACACGAAGAACCCCCGGTGCGGCGCCCGGGCCCGCTTCAGGCCGCGGTCATAGAAGCGCTGCTCACCCTCATCGCACAGCCCTCGCAGGTGCAGGCCGAGGCCGGGTGGCCCGAGAAGTCCGGCGTAGCGGCCGACACTCATCGCCCCGCCCATCGGCATGACGCACACCCCTTCGGCGGCCAGGTCCCGGCCACGCCGTGCGGCCAGTGCCTCGACGGCCGCGAGGTCGCTCGGCCCTTCCAGCAGCACCGCTGTCCGCACTCCCAGTTGTATCGCCAGATCACTCGCCGGTTCGCCGGGACCGCCGGCCGCCCAGCGGCCGACCTCGTCCCGGAATGCGCGCATGTCCGCCATGGAGCGAGTCTGCACTCCCACCGACCGGCACCGCACCGCATATTCGACGGCTCCGCTCGTCGGGCCCGGTCGTCACTCCCACCGGGCCGGGAGCTCGGCCGGGTGGGACCGCACCGACCGGGACGACTAGAGGGAAGCCAGTTTGCGCAGGAGCACTGCGGAGACCGGTGTGGGCAGGGCGCGCAGGGTGCGGGCCAGCGCCGCTGTGGGCCAGGGGAAGTACGCCTGCGCCGGTTCCTTCTCCAGGGCGCGTACGACATGCCGGGCCGCCTGCTCCTGGCTGATCTGGAAGGGCTTGGGCAGACCGTCTTCGCTGATGCGCTCGGTGGCGACGAAGCCGGGATGGATCGTCGTGAACCGGATGCCCCGGGGCGCCAGTTCGACGCGCGCGGCGTCGATGAGCGTACGCGCTGCCGCCTTCGCCGCCGAGTACGGTCCCTGGCGGGGGATGCCCAGCAGCCCGGCCAGTGAGCTGGTGTGGGCGATCAGTCCCCCGCCCCTCTGGCTTCCCATCTGTCCGATCAGAGGGACGAGGTAGTTGACGACGACGTCGTAGTTCAACGCCATGATCCGTGAGACATCGTCCACGGTGACCTGATCCATGGACATGTCCGGTCCCTGGCCGGCGTTGAGCAGCGCGACGTCGATGGAGCCGTACTCCGCCGCCGCGGCCGCTACGACATCGGCGGCCGCCCGCGGTTCCAGTGCGTCGGCGGCGATGTGCAGGCAGTCGCTGCCCGCGGCTCGTATCGCCTGCGCGACGGCGGCCAGCTCGGGGGCACGCCGTGCGGTGATGACGAATCGGTTGCCACCGGGGGCGAGGCGGCGCGCCACCTCTGCGCCGATCCCCGACGAGGCGCCGACAATCAGGATGGTTCTGCCGGTGATGCGCGCCATGGCGTTCCTTCGCTCGAAGCCCGTGCCTCGTCACAGCAGCCACAGGCGACACGGGTATCACAGTGTCACGGGCAGTGTGACGTCTCCGCGCGGTTCTTGGGTACGGTGCCGGCAACCCCGTTGCCCCTGCCGCGCGGGTCGGTCGTCACCCTTCCGGCGAACCACGAACGGGATGCGCGTGCGGAAAAGTCAACATCAGGCTGCCATCGGACCCCGTTCGGGGACTGAGAGACAGACCTCAGGCCGTGCCTACGAGTGCCCTGCCCCCGTCTTACAGCGCCACGCCGACCGGCCCCGGCTCCACCCGCACACGGGGGACTTCCGGGTTTCAGATCTTCGTCCCCCCCGGCTCGCTCTACACTCAGCGGGTGGGGCTTCCCGGCCGCGGAGAGAGCAACGCCCGGCGGGCTCCGTGACGTGTTCGCTCCTATCGTGGAACGGCACAGTGACGCTCGGCGCCGAGGCAGGCAATACATGACGGAACCGCACATCGACTATGCGGTGGTCTTCCGGGCCCTGCCCGGCATGGTGGCGCTGCTCACCCCTGACCTGGTGTACGCCGACGCCAACGACGACTTCCTGCGACTGGCCGGGCGTACCCGCGAACAGCTGCTGGGCCGCTACATCTTCGACGTCTTCCCCGAGAACCCGAATGATCCGGCCGCGGCCGGCATGCGGGAGACCCGGGAGTCGATGCTGCGGGTGGTGGCCACCGGCGAGCGCGACACCATGGCGCTGCTCCGCTACGACATCGAGGATCCCCAGCGGTCCGGTCACTGGCATGAGCACTACTGGAGCCCGGTCAACGCACCCGTCCTCGGCCCCGACGGCCAGGTGGCGCTCATCGTGCACCGCGTCGAGGAGATCACCGAGCTCATCCGCGCCCGGGGCGGCCCTGGCAGCGACAGCCGGGCTCGCGTACTGGAGGCCGAGCTCTACACCCGCGCCCGCGAACTGCAGGAGGTCAACGAACGCCTGCGCAAGGCCCACGCGCACGAACGCGAGGTCGCCCTGGCCCTGCAGGCGGCGATGCTGCCCGCTCCCAGACCCCTCGACCACCACCAGGCGGCCGTGCGCTACCAGCCCGCCATCGGCGCCCTGAACGTGTGCGGCGACTGGTACGACCTGGTCGAGCTGTCCGGCGGAAGGCTCGCCGTCGCCGTCGGCGATGTCGTCGGCCACGGCCTCGCCGCCGCCTGCGTGATGGGACAGTTGCGCAGTGCCCTGAGCGCTGCCTGCCGCGTCGCCGACGGCCCGGCCCAGGCCCTGGACGCCCTCGGTCTGTACGCCCGCTTCGTCGAAGGTGCCGAATCGGCCACCGCGGCGACGACCTTCATCGACTGGGACGACCGCTCCATCACCTACAGCTGCGCCGGCCACCCGCCGCCCGCCCTGCTCCACCCCGACGGCAGCGTGGTCTTCCTCGACCAGGCCACCGACCCGCCGCTCGGCGCCCGGCCCGAACCGGTGCCCCGCCCTCAAGCCCGCGCGCCCTTCACCGAAGGGTCCCACCTGGTCCTGTACACCGACGGCCTGATCGAACGCCGTAGCGAGGACATCGACACCGGCCTGAACCGCCTCGCCGACTCCCTCACCCGCCATCGGCTCGCCGCCCCCGAGGACCTGGCCGACGCCCTCCTGGCCGACCTCCTGCCCCCCACCGGCAACACGGACGACACGGCCCTGATCGTCATCCGCCTGTGAGCCGGCCACGGTCGGTGGCCCGCTCGGCAGGAGAGGCCGTGTGGGAGCGCCGACTCACCGTCATCACGGTACGACCGGATGCAGTGGCATCCGGTCGGTACGCCGCATCGGCGACGACCTGCTCACCGCACTGTTCCACTGACCAGGTGGCCACTGGTTCTGCCCGCCCCGACGACGACACGCTTTCGCCGCCCTGCCGACCAGAACGCATCGGCGTCGAAATGGTGAGCCAACTGGTCGCGGTTCAGGCAGGATGCCCTGGTGAATCATGTCCTGTGCGGGCTCGCTGCCAATACGGCCCTGCCGTCCGAGCTGGTCGACCGGCTGATCGCGATCGCGGACGCCGACATCGCCTTGTACCTCGCCGGTCGGGCAGACCTCAGCCATGCGCAGGCCGTTGCGCTGGTCTCGCGCGTCGAGGAGAGGGGTGTGCAACTTGCTTACGAGGGGAGGCTGACCGCCGCCGACGTCGATCCGGCGGCACAGCCGGACACCGCCCTCGCCCTGCTCGACGAGCGCGCCGGCAACCCGGAGTGGGCGCGCTTCTTCGCAGTGGATCCGGTCCCGGAGCGCCGGGAGAAGCTGGCCGGCTGCTCCGGTCTCCCGGACGACGTCGTGGAGGCGCTCGCCGCGGACCCGGACGTACGCGTCGTCGCGGAACTGGCGTTGTGGAGCACACCCGACGTGGCCGCCGGGCTTGCCGGGCATCCGCATGCCGAGGTTCGCCGCGCGGTGGCCGCCAACGAGGCGACGCCTCCGGACGTACTGGCGGCGCTCATCACCGGCGAGGGGCTGCCTGCGGCGCGGCGATGCCTGGTCTGTGACCATGGAGCGACGCCGTTCGTGCACGATCCGCAATGCCCGCGGCCCGACTGCGAGTTGGTGTCAGGTGCTTCCTGCGACGGATCCCACGAGTCCACGATGCAGGACATACAGGAGGCCGCACTGCGGAACCCGTCGACACCCGCCGAAGCCGTCGTCGACTTCGCGTACCACCCTTCGAATCTCGTGCGCTGGGCGCTCGCCGCCCGCCTCGATCTGCCCCCGGAGGTGTACCGGCGGCTGGCCACAGACCCTGTTCCCGGTGTCCGAGGCGACCTCGCCGAGAATCCCGCGATCGACGACGCGCTCATCCGCGCACTGGCCGGCGACCACGGCCACGACGTACAGCGCAGGCTCGCGCACAACCCACACGTGCCGCTCGACGTGCTCACCCAACTGGCCGGCGCCACCAAGATCGGGGCCACCCTGCTGCCCCGGATCGCCGCCGCATCTCCTGCCGAGGTTCAGAAGTTGGCCCAGTCGCCGAACCCGGCCGCGCGCATGCTCCTGGCCCAACGCCGCGATCTGCCACCGGAGATCCGCGACGCGCTGGCCACCGACCCCGACGCGAAAGTGGTCAAGTCCATCGCTCCACACCCGGGCCTCACCGAAGCACAGCTGCGCGCCATGGTCGACCGGCACGGAGTCCGGGTGTTGGCGAAGGTGGTGTCCAACCCGGACGCCGGCCCGGCGCTGCTGACGGATCTGGCCCGGCACGAAGCATCAGCACAGAAGGCGCTTCGCGAGATCGCGCGGCATCGAAACGCGACGGCCCAGGCCCTGCTCGCCTGCTTGGCGGACAGACAGGCAAGGCCCGTGGCCGCCGGCCATCCGGCACTCCCGCCGCCGGTCATCGTGGAACTGCTCACCGACGCCGACTGCCAGGTGGCGGGGGCAGCGGCTGCCAATCCGTCGCTGCCGCGTTCCGTGATGGCGGATCTCGTGCCCCACGGGTAAGTGCCGTTGTCACCTCGTGGTTCGACAGAGAGGGCGCCGCTACGACGTGCTCGGCGCCGCGGTCGGGCCGATACCCCGCAGTTGCCGGATGGTGCCGCCGAGCTTGTCGCGGAACTGCTCCAGCATCTCCGGCTCTTTCGCGCTGACCACCCAGCGGGAGCCGACCAGGTACTTGCCGCCGTAGATGGCGGCGGACTCCAGCCAGGCCTGCTTGTACCGCTCCTCGGGGAAGGTGGTGACGAGATAGTCGACCTTCGGCGTGTGGCAGAGACCCTGGCGCAGTTCATCGGCCTCGATGCGGATCTTGGCCTTGCACCCGGTCAGAGAAGCGATCACCTCGACCTTCGCCGGGGCCATCACACCGGCCGCTGGGGCGGCGGAGATCTCCGACGGCTTACCGCTCCCCGAAGCGCCGACCTCATCGCCACCGCTGCAGGCCGTGGCCAGGGAAAGAAACGCCAGGCTTGCGGCCAGCGCGGCACCGCGTAGCAGGCGAAGTGTGGGCGAGCCGCGGCCGGTACGCGCTCGCTGTGGCTGCGGTGACTGCTGTGACTGCTTGTAGTGCTGCGACACGTACCTCTCCGTATTCCGGCTGTTCCTACTCACATGAGCGGCCAGGCGTACGACAAGGGGTACGAGTGAACCCCGGCGGCGGTTCACCCCTGATCACCGATCCGTGGGGCGTGGACCGTCGCCTCACATGGTGACGACGATCTTGCCGCGCGCATGGCCCTGCTCCAGATGCCGGATGGCTTCCGGAACCTCGCCCAGCGAGTACGTCCTCTCGATGACCGGCGTGACCTGGCCGGCCTCGATGAGTTTCGTCAGGAGCTCAAGGTCCGCGAGACGTTCCGCGGACATCAGGCCGCGCAGCTTCTGCGTGGTGAACGGCGACAGCATTATCGCCTGCAGCGTGCGGTCCACGCCTTGCAGCCACCGTCCGTCTCCTTCGCCGCCCACCAGGACGAGGGTTCCGTCAGGGGCGAGGGCGCGTCGCAGGAGTGCCAAGGGGCGGTTGCCCGCGGTGTCGAGGATGAGGTCGTAGCGGCGGGCCCCGTCCGTGAAGGCCGAGAAGTTCTCGCGGGTGTAGTCGATGACGTCGTCCGCGCCGATCGACCGGACCAGTTCCGTCTTCGTCGTACTGCACAGGCCCGTGACCTCCGCCCCGAAGGCCTTGGCCAGCTGCACGGCGTACGTTCCTATGCCTCCTGCCGCGCCGATGACCAGCACCCTGTGCCCTGGCCGGACTTGTCCTGTGTCGCGAAGGCCCTGGAGGGCCGCGAAGGCAGCGGTGGGGACGGCCGCCGCCTGCTCGAAGGTGAGGTTGGCCGGCTTCGGTGCCAGCCTGTCGTGCCGGCCACGGGCGTACTCGGCGAAGGAGCCGTCGCAGGCTCCGTACACCTCGTCGCCCGGACGGAAGCGCGTCACGTTCGTGCCCACCGCCTCGACCCGCCCCGCGACGTCCAGGCCACGGACGCGGTTCCTGGGCGCGCGGAGCCCGTATCCCATCAGGCGCATCAGATAGGGCATGCCCGTCATGCAGTGCCAGTCGGCCGGGTTGACTCCCGCCGCGAGGACCTGCACGAGCACGTCGTCGGGCCCGGGCTCCGGTGTGTCGATGTCCCTGAGTTCCAGGACTTCCACCGGGCCGTACGTGTCCTGAACAACTGCCTTCATGGTGTCTCCTCTTCATGGTCCGAGTACTGGAACACGTCGTCCAGCGGGACGTGGAACACCTTGGCGATCTGGAATGCCATTTCCAGGGAGGGCGAATAGCGGCCCTGCTCGATGGCGATGACGGTCTGGCGGGATACGCCGATCCGGTCCGCCAGCTGTGCCTGGGTCATTTCTCCGTGCGTGAAGCGGAGGGAACGGATCGAGTTCGTGACGCGGGTGGGCCTGGGCTTCGGCTTGGGCTTCACCACGGCTGGAAGCCACGGCGGTAGGCGACGATCCTCGCGACGGACCCGAGGATCGCGGACAGGACGAACGCCAGGTAGATCGCGTTGGAGATCCAGAAGTAGTCCAGCTCGGCCATCGACATCCCGAGGGCCGCCACTGCGCCCACGACGAGGAACGACTGGCCGATGTACTCGCCGAACCGAGTGATCTCCTTGTCGCGCTGGTCCTTCCTGCGGGCGTCCTTCGGCGAGAAGGTCGCGACGAGGACGTGCAGAACGATCGACGCGGCGATCGAGGCGCCGACGGCCCACAACAACGTCGACACGTACGCCACTTCGGCGAGAGGAACGTCGCTTGCCCGCCCGAGAATGACGGCGCCGTAGGCCGCATATGTACCGATCGCGAGGACCGCCATGATCCACGCGCTCTTCTCTTCGAATGGCATGCCACGAATGTAAAGTAGCGTTGACATGGTGTCAAGATTTCTTTACACGGCCGACTTCTCCACACGACTGAGGCGTGGTCAGCGGGAGCCCGAACCCGGCCGGGGCCGATACACCGCCGCGATCCGATCCCGGAACGGGCGGCGGCGTACCGCATCCGTGACCTCCGCCAGCAGGGCCGCCAGCGGCATCGAGAGTTCCGCGTCCAGCTCGGCCATCGCCGCCACCGTCGCGTCCCACTCCGCCGTGATCTGCGGCAGCAGGGCATGGGCCTTGGGCGTGAGCTCGATCAGCCGGCGGCGGGCGTCTCGCGGGTCAGGGGTGTGGGTGACCAGGCCGGCGCGGGCCATCTGGGCCGCCGTCTGACTGGCGGCGGAGTGCGTCACACCCACCGCCGCGGCCAGGTCGCGAATCGAAAGCGGGCCATCGGACAGGAGAGCCCTCACGACCGGGGAGAAACGGGGCCGATACTCGGCGAGGCCCTGTTCCTCGTAGACCTTGGCCACGTCGCCGTCGAGCAGTTCGAGAACGTGGCGGAGCAGGGTACCTACGGCGACCGGGTCCGGGTGGTTCCTCATGGAGTTAATCTAACAGCACTGTCAGATATGAGGAGGGTGCGTCTCAGTGACCGAGCTCTATCCCCCTGTCGAGCCGTACGAGCACGGCATGCTCGACGTCGGCGACGGCAACCGCGTGTACTGGGAGGCCTGCGGGAATCCCGCGGGCAAGCCCGCCGTCGTCCTGCACGGCGGGCCGGGGTCCGGGGCGGGGCCGTTCTGGCGTCGGCTGTTCGATCCCGCGGCGTACCGCGTCGTGCTCTTCGACCAGCGCGGGTGCGGGAGAAGCACGCCGGACGCCGCCGATCCACAGACCTCGCTCGCCGCCAACACCACCGCGCATCTGATCGCCGACATCGAACTGCTGCGGCAGCACCTCGGCATCGACGCATGGCTGGTCCTCGGCGGCTCCTGGGGCGTGACCCTCGCGCTGGCGTACGCCGAGCAGCACCCCGGACACGTAGCCGAGTTGGTGCTCTTCAGCGTCACCAACACCACCCGCCGCGAGGTGGAGTGGGTCACCCGGGACATGGGGCGCGTCTTTCCCGAGGAATGGGCCCGGTTCCGCGACGCCGTACCGGAGCGGGAGCGGGACGGCAACCTGGTGGAGGCGTACGCCCGGCTGCTGGACGACCCCGACCCGGCCGTACGGGAGCGCGCGGCACGGGAGTGGTGTCGGTGGGAGGACGTGCACGTGTCCACTCACAGAGGGCACAGGCCCGATCCTCGTTTCGAGGACCCGCATTTCCGGCTGCGCTTCGCCCGCCTCGTCACGCACTACTGGCGGCACGCCGGCTTCCTGGAGGACGGGGCGCTGCTGCGTGACGCCGGGAAGCTCCTCGGCATCCCCGGCGTGATGGTTCACGGACGGATGGACATCAGCGGGCCTCCGGACGTCGCGTGGCGGCTGGCTCAAGTGTGGTCGGATGCGGAACTCGTGCTGATCGATGAGGAGGGGCACGGACTGTCGGGGGATGCGACGACACAGGCGCTGCTGGCGGCTACGGACCGGTTCCGGCAGGGGCACGACGGCGAACAGAGCCGCAGGGATCCAGCCGGTGGGCTGGGGTGAGGCGACTGCGAACGTTGCCGTCACCGAAAAACAGCCGCAACAGGGCGCTGACTGTGCGGCCGACGAGGGAAATCATGACCTTGGCGTGGCGTTTGCCCTCCGCACGCTCACGGTCGTAGGGGTGCGTCAGTTGAGGTCGTCGCGGACGCTCGTCAGGGCGGGCACGCACAAGAGACGCCGGGGAGCGGGAGGCAATGGATCTCGAGGCTTATGCAGCCAGGGCTCGTAACAGCCCCTGTTTCGTCTGTGCGTATGTGGCCGGAGACCCGGACTACCAGCATGAGACGGTCTACGAGGACGAGGCGCACGTGGCCTTCCTGGACCGGTGGCCCACCTTGCCGGGCAAGGTGCTGGTGGCGCCGAAAGCGCACGTCGAGAACGTGGTGCGCGACCTGGACGAGGCCGCGTTCAGTGCTCTCATGCTCGTCGTGCGCACGGTGGCTCTGGCTGTGGAAGCAGTCTTCGCGCCGGAACGGACGTATCTGCTGTCGCTGGGAAGCCAGCAGGGGAACGCGCACGTGCACTGGCACATCGCAGGGCTGCCACCCGGCGTCCCATACGAGCGCCAGCAGTTCCATGCAAGCTGTCACCGACTCCCGCCCGGCGGCTCAACGCCCCTGCCCGGCAACGGAGGCACCCTGCTGCCGGCCGTCTGCCACCCGCTTCAGGCGGTCTGCTGCCTCCAGCTCTCTGCGAGCAGACCGAAGAGCAGGTCGTCGGTCGACTCGCCCTGATCCAGGTGAATTCGGGACGCCTGCCCTGCAGTTGGAAACCCACTCGCTCCAGAAGCCTGACCGAACGCACGTTACGGGCATCGCACTTTGCGGACACGCGGCGAAGCCCTCGCGCGAAAAGACCGTCCAGCACAACGCGCACGGCTTCGGTGGCGTACCCGTACCCACGCCGACCCGGAGCCAGAGTGAAGCCGAGCTCAGCCCGCATGCGGTTGTCGTGCAGCTTCAGCCGACATCGCCGACCAGGCAGCCGTCCGCCTTGAGTTCGATCGCGTACTGGAACCATTCAGGCTGCCCGGGGTCACTCGCGGTGAACTCCTGGAGCAGCGAGGCAGCGGCTTCAGGCGATACGGGAGCAGTCCACTCCTGATAGCGGGCGATCACCGGGCCGAGCGGTAGGCCGCGAGCGTCAGCGCATCGCCAGGCTGAAAGCGCCGCAAGCAAAGCCGGGGGGTGTCGACGAGCATCGACGCAGCACGTCACGGTAACTGCCCTGGCGACGGCCTCGATCGGCGCCCATCGCATCTCAGACGCTGAGGGCGGGAAAGGAGTTGTCGTCCGCGAAGTCGATGCGATACGATACGTCTCGTCTCGCCTTTGTCTCGTTAGCTTCCTGCAGAAGGAGCATCATGGAACGCTTCATCGACGCAGCACCCGGCGTACGCCTCTGGGTGGAAGACCGCGGTGCCGCCGATGCGTCTCCACTGCTCCTGATCATGGGTGCCCAAGCATCCGGCCTGGGCTGGCCCGACGAGCTGGTGGACCTGCTCACCCCACACCATCGCGTGATCCGCTACGACCACCGCGACACCGGCCGCTCCACCTGGGCGTACGACCAGCGGCCCTATCCCATCGTCGAGCTCGCGAAAGACGCCCTTGCGGTGCTGGACGGCCTCGGCATCGAACGCGCCCACATAGTGGGCTTGTCACTTGGCGGCATGTTGGCGCAACTCCTTGTCGCCGACCATCCCGACCGGTTGCTCAGCGCGACCCTGATCGGCACCGGCGCACTCAGCACCGTCCCGTACGCCCAGCCCGACGGAACCCGGACCGCGCCCGAGGAACTCCCCGGCATCGCCCCCAGCCTGCTGGAGATATGGTCCCGCCCGGTGGCGGACCTCGGCCTCGAGGCCGAGTTGGACCGGCGGGTCGAGCACTGGCGCCTGCTGGGCGGTGATCAGCTTCCCTTCGATGCCGAGTACGCCCGCGCTCTTGAGCGGAGGGTCATCGAGCACACCGGGCACTATGCCACCAGCACCGCGCACGCCCGCGCCGACACCGCCGGCATGGACCGCACCGAACAGCTCGCCCGCACCACGGTGCCCACCCTCGTCATCTCCGCCCCCGCCGAGCCGGTCTTCCCGCCGCCGCACCCTCATCACCTCGCCCAGGCGATCCACGGCTCACGCATCGTCGACATCCCCGGCATGGGGCACGCACTCCCCCGTGCGATCCACACGCCGCTCACCGTCGCGATCCTGGATCACACCGCCAAATACTGACGGGCGCGAGGGTCGGTGGCCGTTGCTCGTTCGCCATGCAACCAGCGACGGGTTGGCTCGGTGGCCGCCCCGTTGCCGAGCCTCAGTCTGGGACTCGGCCGCCCGGCCTCTGCAGCGCACGAACCGAAGCATTCCTGACCTGGGGGAACGACGCACACGCGACGTCATTGACCACTTCAGCAGACCCACTCGGAAGCTCACAAAACGTCCTCTAGCATCCTCTAGCACATGGCGCGCCCCAGCGCATGACATGCGCACTACGCCGTTCGGCTCCATGCTGAGAAGCAGCACCATCGGCTGCACAGGCCGACCATCCCCCGGGAGGTCCTGTGATCCTGCTTGCTCTGCTCGCGCCCGCCGTGATGATGGCGTTCCTTTTTGCCATGGACGCTCTCGAGGAACACCTCTTTCCCCGCCTGACAGGGGCGGGTGACGTGACACCTCCAGCCGACGACAAACAATCGATCTCTCCCTGACGGCCACGGCCAGGTCGAGGGTCAGTCAGGGTTTCACACTGGGCATCACGCACCTACGAGCCGCCGCCCGCATCCGCGCAGCCCCGCATGGGCTGCGCGGATGCGGGCCCGTACAGCTCGGATGATCCTGGAGCCATGGCCGGACAGCTGCGCGTCATTGTGTATCCGCCGTCGCCGACGGGCGGCCGACGCGTGCGCGTCGACGGCGAGATCCTCGGCCTGGCCCACAGCCTCGCCGACATTGCCGAGTTCCTTCGACGCGCCGGGTTGGACATCGATCCCGCCGAGCTGCCCCACTCCCCTCTCGTCGACTGGCGCGGCTCAGGCCCTCAGTACTGGACACCGGAGCCGGACGGCTGAGTAATGGCCGACGCCGGACTCGGTCCGGAGCCTTCCTCGCGGACCGGAGAGATTGTCAGTGGTGGCGGGCAGACTGTGGTGCATGACTTCGGTGACCGCACATGACTACGCCTGGATACGTGACTCCCCGGTCTTCCGCCACGCGCTGGAGAACGGATACACCCTGACCGTGGTGCGGGGCCTCGCTCCCGGGGAGGTGCTGCGGCTGATGGAGGCGGAGCCGCAGGGCACGTGCGCGGGGGTGGGCGCGTTGATCGAGCTGCAGAGTGAACTGCTCTACGCGGCGGGTTACTGGGACGAGTCCTTCGTCGCGGGTGCGTTCACCGTGCCGGGCACCGGCGGCGACCACACGCTCGTCCTGCAATTCGACGCCGGCGTGGGGATGCCACCGCGTTTCCTGGAGGCCCTGTCGGCAGGCGGACGCGCCGTGGTGCATTCCAGTAACGGAGGCAAGCCCATCCACTTGTTCCACTGGTACGAGGACGGGGAACTTCGAACCACCTTCGAAGCTCCCACGGTCAGGGAGGGCAGCACCCCCGACGACCTGAACGCCGTGATGAGCGAGGTCGGTCTCGAGCTCTGCGACGGCGAGGGCGAGGGCGATACCGGTTCGCTCTTCGACACCAAGGCGGCGGTCCTTGCCCTCACCGAGCGGCTGACCGGTGTGCGGGTGACGGAGGAACTGCTCCGGGATGCCGAGTACCGGCTCGGGCACGTGCCGGAGGAGCCCGTCGAGGAGTGGACAGGCATCGTCATCGACATCACCGACGCTCACGGGCAACGTGTCGTCAAGGAGATCCCTCGCGAGGCGGGTGGCGTCGTCAACGGTCTGGAGGGCTCACGGCGCTCCGAGCGCGGGCCGCGAGCCAGACGGCTATCCGCTCCTTGAACTCGCGGTGGACGTAGGGGCTGTCGTGACGTGTGATCCACTCCAGGTGCCGCAGGATGTTCTCCGAGCGGTCCGGGTGGGGTACCGCGAGCACACCGACGCCGGTCTCGCCCGTCGAGGCATGGACATACACGCTGCTGTCGAGCGCCATCATGGAGAAGCCTGGGTGACCGGCGTGCACGCCGAGGAACGCTGATGCCGAGCCCCGCCCCATGATGTCCCAGCGCTCAAGGAGCCGAACCCGGGTCCAGAGCGCCGGCGCGGCGTGGCGGCCGCTGTGCAGGTGGTGCAGGGCAGCCCGGTGCGTCCGGGTGCCCTGCGGCAGCTGCGCGAGGAACTCGCGCCGATGGTCGAGCAGCCCCGAGGAGACGGCGAGGTCGTACCAGTCCTCGTTGAGCCGCTCGACGAGCCGCGGGGTGTCGTACCGGTGGGAGAAGCCGCCGCCCACCTCCTCGGCACCGTATCCGTGGACGAACGGCATCGTGCCGTCAGGCACGGCGTTCGGGATCACCTCGAGGCCGGCCCGCCACAGCGGCCGGTACACCTTACGGTCGCGCTCTCGGATGCCCATCGACAGCTGTTCTAGCAGGGTCAGGAGACCAGGAAGTCACAGACCCGTGGGCTCTCCCCTCCTGACCTCCTGGAGCAGCCGGGAGCCAGGCCGTCCACGCAGGTCAGCGAGGTGGCTGTGCGCTCGGTGCTCCTGACAGCGAGCGTGATCGGCCTCCTGAGCTCCGGTGGCATAGCGTTCGAAGGAGGAACACACGCTGCGCTGGTGACTGTGCCGACGTCAGTGGCGGCCGCACTGGAGGGTTCCTTCGGACGTTGGACTCCGTCGCCCCGGAGGCACGACGAGATGCCGACAACAGGGCCGCGGCCCCGTGAAGCAACTTGAGCTGAGCGCCGACGACGCATACGGCAGCAGCCACCTCACTCAGCGCCTGCTGGAGACCGACTCGCTGGAAGACTTCCTGCAGACACTGGCCGACGCCGCCCTCGACATGTCCCGCGCCCAAGGCGCCGGTCTCACCCTGGAACGCGACGGGCGGCCGCTGACCGTGGTCAGTGCGGGAACCGAGGCTGAGCTTGTTCTTGATGGTCTGAGTCGGTTTCGTTCGGTGATGCTCTCGGGTCGTTTCACGGTCTTGCCCACGTCGTAGCGGGTGGCGGGCCGCCGGTTCTTCGAGCCAGGTGGCCTTCCCGGGCCGGGTGTTGAGGGTTTCGGTGCACGGGCGGGGCAGGACAGGTGCGGCCGGAGGTTCCGAAACCCCCGGCGGACGCGGGCCGGGGTGAGCCGGCCGGGCTCGGCAGGCTTCTCCCACGCCCGCCGCAGGTCGGCGGCCGCGCCGCGCAGAAGGCGGATCTGGGTGTGCGCGGCGATGATCAGCCAGGTCCAGCGCTCGCCGGCTTCGGGGGTGCGCAGCTTCGGACGGGTCCACCCGAGGGTCTGTTTCATCAGCCTGAAGAGAGGCTCGATGTCGAACCTCCTCGGGAACGCCTGCCAGCGCACGTCGGTGTCCTCGCTGTTCAGGCCGGTCGCGGACGACCAGAGCCAGAGCGGGAGGGGATCGCCTCCGCCGGGCAGGCGGTCGACCTGGAGGCGGATCAGCGTGCCTTCGATGATGGGGAGTTCGCCGGTGTGGTCGATCCCTGCGGAGCGGGTGGTCAGGCGGGGGGTGGATGCGGTCCAAGGCCATCGCGCGGTCGGTGCCGTACCGGTCGGTGACCTGCACGGTTGCCGCGTCCGGCTCGCCCCAGGTCTCCGGCCTGGCGAAGCGGAACTCCTTGCCGTGCTTCGGCAGTCGCCCGCCCTGGGGATAGGCCAGGGCGTACTCCTTGAGCGAGGGCGTCGGCCGTCGCATGACGCGGTCGGAGCGCATCCGTCCCAGTACCTCGACCGGGAGGCCGGTCAGGAGGTGGGCCATGCGCGGGGCGTCGTAGCCGGCGTCGAAGACGATGAGGATGTCGCGGTCGCCCAAGTGCCAGCGGCCCATCTCGATCAGGTCCTCGACCAGCCGGCGCAGCTGGGCGGCAGTGACCTCGGCGATGTCGTCCTCGGGTCCGAGACGCACGGCGTCCAGGAGCTGGCACCAGGATGTGCGGCCCGATTCGAGGGCGGCGACGAAGGAGGACGGCCGGCCGGGGATGAACTGGTCCAAGGAGCGTCCGCTGCGGCCGTAGACGTGGCAGAACAGGCGGTCCGCGCTGGTCGGGGCGGAGTCAGTTGCCGACGTCGGCCGCCAGGACCAGGCGGCCGTCGGCGGCCCGCGGCATCGGCAGACCGGCCAGCACCTGCCGCAGCCGGGGCACGTCCACACTCCCGCAGTTCAACGCCTCATACATAGCGCCGTGCCCGCGCCGGTGCTCGGCCACCAGCGTCAGGTCCACCGGCGAGGTCACCGGACCGTCCGCGCACAACAACGCGTCCACGAGGTCGCACAGTCCGTCCCCGCGCGCGGTCAGGCAGTCGAATAGGTCGTCCCGCAGAACAACGTAGGGAAGCGTGACGCTTGCGCGAACGCGCCCCCGGGACCGGTGGCAGGCAGCAGACTCACCCTCGGCCTTCGTCTCGATCGGTGCACCTTGGTCGGAGCACATGATCAGGCGAAGGCCGCTTCAATGTCCGGCGAATGCCCAGGTGAGTGATCCAGTTCGAGATGTCGTTCGATGCCAGGAGCCAGGCACGGGCGCTGATGCCTCAGCCAGCGAGCAGGGCCTGCATCCACTGGTCTTCGCGTTGCTCGATGTATTCGGCGTCGTTTCGCCAAGCGTCGCCGTGGCCTTCAGCCCACAGCCTTGCCCAGGGCTGGGCTCCTTGGGCTGCCTGGTCGCGCAGGAAGTCGTGCATGGAACGCGTACGGCGCCCCAGTAGAGGCACCAACCGACGGCGTTCGGACTCAGCCAGACCGTAGGCGTCGGCGAAGACTCGCAGTCGGTCCGCCGCGTCCGGGCTCTGCCAGTCCGGATGCGCGGACAGCGGGATGAACCCGTGAATGGCGTATGCGACATCCCACAGGCGCGAGCCGGGACCTGCAGCGTCCCAGTCGATGAAGGCCCACCGCGCCTCGTCCGCGACCACAAGGTTCCAGGGGGCCAGGTCGTTATGGGCGATGATGTCACTGCCCTCAGCGGGGATCAGCGTCTGCCACCGTGCATCGGAGGGCGCCGTGAAGTCCTGCACGGCGTCGTGGAAGTCCCGGATCAGCCGTGCCACGCGAGCCAGTTGTCGAGCGGGTTCCATCAGCGAGAACCGGTGGGGCCAGACCACATCTCCCGGCATGAAGGTCAGGACCTCACGCCCCTGATCGTCAATGCCGAGCGGACGAGGCGCCGCGCCGAATCCCACCTCGTGCAGGTGGGCAAGCAGGGCATGCACAGCGGGAGTCCATGGTCCGGTCGGACGGCGAACGGTGTCCCCGACGCGAACGACACCATCACTGACGTTGCCACCGGACAAAGGCTGTTCATCATCGTGCCGCATCGAACCAGTATGTCGGATCAGCTCGTCATGATCACCCCATTAAGGGGGAGCGTCAGAGAAGGGACGGAGGTTGAAGAACAAGCTGAGAAGCTGGACCAGAAGCAGTACGGCCAGGACGACCGCCCCTGCCTGGAGGGTCTGCGCACCGGCGAGGAACTGCTCATCAGGGACATGCTCCTGGAGTCCCGGTGGGGCGACTATCCCCCCTACGCCGCCGTCTGCGGGATCCGCTCCTCCCTCTCGCTGCCGATCGCCGCCCACACCCACACGGCATGCGCCATCAACCTGTACGCCGCCCCGCCGGACGCGTTCGAACAGGCGGATCTCACGGCCTTGCGTTCACTTGCCGCGCAAGCCACCGGCGCCATCTCGTTGGCCCAACGCATCGCCGACACCCAGGAATTCGCCGACCAGCTCCAGGACGCCATGCGGTACCGCAGCGTCATCGACCAAGCCCTCGGTGTGGTCATGGGACAGCGCCGCTGTTCCGCCGACGAAGCCTTCGGCATCCTGCGGTTCGCCTCTGAGCACCGCAACATCAAACTCCGCGACCTGTGCACCGAGCTGATCACCAACCTCACGGGCCGGCCACCGACCGCTCCGGAACTGCGTCCCCGCCCCTGACAGGACGGTCCCACGCGTTTCCCGTGCGACTCGTACTCGTACTCGTACTCGTACTCGTGCCCGTCCACGGGGACCTGTGTGTCGACGCAGTCGCTGTACGTACTCTCATGATCGGACACCCCGCAGGCGGCCCTCCCCCGGCCCTGGGTACTCGTCGGCGTGCCCCGGGTCTTCTCCGCCTTCGCCCTGACGTGCCGACAACTCGTCGGCGCGTCCGCCCGCGCCGAGTGGGCCGGTGGAGCGGAGTGCTGCGTCGGCCTCCAGTCGGGGCAGCTGACGACGGGACACCCGGAGCACGAGGGGCGGCAGCGCGGCGCGCCCCGCCTGGACGAGGCGCAGCCAGGCGGGCATGTATACGGCGGTACGGCGGTGCTCCACGGCCCATGCCAGGCGCGCGGCGACCCGGTCGACCGGATGCACGCGGCGGGCGGGCGCCGGCATCGCGGCGCGCAGTTCACGCAGCACCGCGTACCGGTCGGCGTCGCGGATCATGTCCGTGTCCGTCCAGTTGATGTAGGCGACACCCACGGCCACTCCGCGGTGGGCCACCTCGGCGCGCAACGCGTGGGCGAAGGCCTCGACTCCCGCTTTGGAGGCGCAGTACGCGCTCATCATGGGCGCTGCGCCGAACGAGGCGAGTGAGCCGACCTGGAGGAAGTAGCCCGCCGTCTCCATCAGGTCCGGCAGGAAGGTCCGGGCCGTCAGCGCACTGCCGGTCAGGTTCACGTCGATGACACGGCGCCAGCCTGCCGGGTCCGAGGCGGCGAACGGGCCGCCCTGCGCGATACCGGCGTTCGCCACGACGGCCGAGACAGGGCCCATACGCGCCCGCACCTCGACTGCGGCCCGGGCCAGCGCCTTCCCGTCGGTGACGTCGACCTCGACGGCCAAGGCCGGCGTCGACAGGGACGCCGCGACGGTCTCCAGCCCGGCCCTCTCGTGGCCGAGCAGGGCCAGCCGGGCACCTCGGTGCGACAGGTCCCGGGCCAGGGCCGCCCCCAGCCCGCGGGCGGCTCCCGTCACGACGACGGTGCGGTTCTCGAGCGGGCTGTCTGTCATGGGCCGTTCCCTTCGTGCCGGCGCCCCGTTCGGACCGGGCTCACTCTTCGCTTGCGGCCGAGGCCTCGCGCCGGACGCGGATCACGCCTGTGGTGTCCCGTGCCGTAGGTCCGTCCTCGACCGGTTCCGCTCACATGCGCAGGTGTCGCACTATCGCGCGGTGTTCGAACGGGCGGTGTGATCGGGGTGGCCGACCGTGCGGCGGGCTTCCTTCAGTTCCGCTTCGTACAGGTGGTCGCGGCCGCCGGCGAGTTCCTCCACGGCGGCGCGTTCGAGGTCCTTGAACGGCTGGTAGTAGGTGGCGTCGTAAGCCTCGACGAGTTGGAAGGTCCAGTGCCCCGGGATGACGTTGCGGCCCAGGACCTGCGTCTGCAGCATCTCGGCCCACTCGGGACGACCGGCCTCGCGCAACAGCCGTATCGCCCGGTCCAGTTCGAAGTCCGCGGTGCCGGTCAGCTGGTGGAAGCTGTAAAGGTGGCCGCGGGCGCGCTCGGTCGTCTCCAGCGCTTTGGACAGGGACCCGAGAGCCTCCACCATCTTGCTGGTGACGCCTTCGGGCCGCTGATGCTCAGGGTCGGGTCCGTCGCCGTTGATGGTCATGGTTCACCTCCAGCGGTAGGGCAGGGAAGGGTCCGAATGCGGGTGGCGCCGGACCCGCGCCCACGACTCGCTCCGTGACCGCCCGGGTCCGCCGGCCGCCGCGGCACACCGGACAGCTCTCTCGTCTGCCGCGCTGTGCCCGCTCGGCGCGGTGTTCATCGGTCGTCCGCCTGTCGGTCACCGTGGGTGCGCCGCGTGCCGGTGCGGTCGCGGCGGGCCAGGATGCGTTGTGCCGTGGACCTGCCCGGTGGCAGGCGCCGCCGCAGTGCGGCGCGTGCGGCGTTCGCGCCCGGCGCCCCATGGACCCCGCCGCCCGGGTGCGCGCCCGCGGACGCGAGGTAGAGGCCGCTCACAGGGGTCTCCGGCCGACCGGTACCGGGTATCGGGCGGAAGAGAAGCTGCTGGTGAAGGGCCGTGGTGCCGCCGTTGATGGCTCCGGCGACCAGATTGGCGTCGAGTGACTGCAGGGTGGGCGGAGCGAGGATCCGGCGGGTTCGGATCAGGGAGCGGAAGCCGGGAGCGAACCGTTCGACTTGACGTTCGACACGGTCGGCCATGGTCTCCTGCTCCCCCGCGTCCCAGCTGCCCGTCAGGCCCTCTTCGCCCGCGTCGCCGCCGACCTCGCGGGGGACGTGGGTGTACGCCCACGCTGACTCGGTGCCCGTCGGCGAGCGTGAGGGGTCGGACGTCGTCATCTGGCCGAACAGCGCGAAGGGGCGGTCGGGAACCTGGCCCATGGCGATCTGCGCGGCGAAGCGGGTGAGTTCGTCGACGCCGTCCGCCAGGTGGACCGTCCCGGCCCGCGCGGCCTCCGCGGCCTGCCACGGCACCCGGCCGTCGAGAGCCCAGTCGACCTTGAACGTCCCGAAGTCCCACTGGAAGCGCCGCAGGTCGGCCAGCAGCTGGGCCGGCAGGTGCTCCTCGGCGACGAGTTCGCCGTACAGCGCGGGCACGGACACGTCCGCGAGCACCGCGCGCCGGACCGGGACCGTCTCCCCACCGGCGGTACGCACACCTACGGCCCGTCCCTGCCGGACCACGACTTCATCGACCCGCTGCCCGCAGCGCACGGTGCCGCCCAGCGTGCCCAGCCGGCGTGTCAGGGCCGCGGTGAGGGCCCCGGAACCGCCGACCGGCACGGGAAAGCCGTAGGTCTGGCCGAGCATCGACATCAGCCAGCCGAAGCCGCCACTGCCCGCGGCCTCCGGCGCCAGGTCGGCGTGCAGCGCGTTGCCGGCCAGCAGAAGCCTGCCCCCCTCGCCGCGGAACTCCTCGTCGCCCATGCGCCGCACCGGCAGCAGCAGGCTGCGCGCCAGACGCAGGCCCCCCGCCCCACGCAGGCGTACGACCAAGCGCGCCGCGGCACGCACCGGCGGGAAGGGCGTGAACAGGGCCCGCAGGAGATCCTCCCGCACGCCCTGCCACACGTCGTGCAGGCGGCGCCAGGCGGCTCCGTCGCCCGGCGCGAAAGCCTCCAGCGAGTCCGCGGTGACGTCGAGACGCCGGTCGAGGACCGCGCAGCTGCCGTCGCTCAGCGGATGGGCCAGCACGTGCGAGGCGTGACTCCACCGCAGCCCGTGGTCCTGCAGGCGCAGCCCGGCCAGGATCGGGGAGGCGGCCGCCAGCGGGTAGAAGGAGCTGAACAGATCGCTGACGAACGCGGGATCGACGCCCCGGTCGTGGCGCACCGCACCACCGGCCTCCCCCTGCTCCTCCAGGACGGTCACACTCCACCCGGCGTCGGCGAGCAGGTTCGCCGCGACCAGTCCGTTGGGGCCGGCCCCGATCACCACGGCATCAGGCATGGCCGCTCCCCGCTGGGCCGATGCTCGCACTCACGTGCGGCTCGGCGCCGTGCTCGCGCCGCTCGGACTCCCCTTCGCACACCTTGGCGAGCCGGGGCAGCATCGCTCGGTGCCGCAACTGGATCAGGGCCTCGGTCCCCATGGTGTGCAGCATCCCGCCGACGCCCTGCAGGGGATGCTCGTCGACGATCACCAGGCAGTGCTCGCCCCAGGGGCGCAGTTCGATGGAGATCCGCGCCGTGCCGAGCCATCCGGCGTGGGCTTCGAGTTCCAGCGCGGTCCCCTCCTCGCATCGCCGGACCACGGTCTCGTTGGTCAG
Source organism: Streptomyces sp. Q2 (assembly GCF_056820935.1). Classification (NCBI taxonomy): domain Bacteria; kingdom Bacillati; phylum Actinomycetota; class Actinomycetes; order Kitasatosporales; family Streptomycetaceae; genus Streptomyces; species Streptomyces sp. Q2. The sequence continues at coordinate 301,071 of NZ_JBXEJE010000003.1, forward strand.
CCGGGCCGGACCCAGCCGGACCTCGTAGCTGATCGCCGCGCCTTCCTGCGGCCACCGCCCCCGCAGCGGAGACGAGTCCGATGTGCCCACCACCCACTCCGCGTACCGGTCACCGTCGGCAAGAACCGCCCATACGGTCTGTGGGCTGGCCATGATCAGACGATGGCGTACCGCCATGCGAACCTCCCGCGCTCGGCGTCCTGTCCGTCGTCATCGCGGAGTGCCCTGTCCATCCGATTCAAAACGGAACATTCCGGGCGTGAATAGCGATGACCGGACCCGGGGCCGAGCGCGATCTCGACGTCACCGGCAGCACCGAGCCAGGCGCCATGGACCGCGAGCCCGGGCGCGGCACTGGAGGAATCGCATCGGCATCGGCGTCGATGGCCCCGGTGGTGAGTGCCGGTCGGTGCCGCCGCCGCGGAGATGTCGGGTGGCGATGTCGTGGATCGACTGCGGGGTTGCGCGGCTACGCCAGTTATCGCCCCATGCGGTCCACAGGACGGGCGTCAGACCGAGCCGCCGGCAGGTCAGGTGGGCGCTGGCGGTCATCGCACCGCAGGGCGGGCGGAAGAGGCGTTGCGGCTCGCCGGTGACCTCGGCGACGAGGTCGCGCGCCCGGGCCAGGTCGTCGCATGTCCTGCCGGGGCCCCGGAGCGGCAGGGGGCGGTGCCGCCAGCCGTGGATGCCGATCTCGTAGCCGGCTGCGGCCATCTCCCGGGCCGGCCCGGGGCTGCGGACCAGCATGGGGCCGAGCAGGAAGAACGTGCCCAGTCTGAGGGCCCGGCGGAGCTCGACAGGGTCCAGCTTCGGGCGAATCCCGCGACGCCCCGCAGAGGACGATCCACTCGCTTGACCGGCCATGACGCCCAAACGATCGACGGCCGTCACGGACGTGACTCGCCGAGCTTGCCCCTCCCTCCCCAAACGGATACGGTGTAGCCATAAGAAACTGGCTACACCGTATCCAATATTCCGATGACGCGAAGCCCAGCACAACGCGGCCGCTCGCCGCCCCGTTCGCGAGAACCGATTGAGGTCGATCACCATGACACCCACCCACGACATCGACGTCCTCGTCGCCGGAGCCGGCCCGACCGGCTCCGCCCTGGCGGCCGACCTGCTACGGCGCGGTCTTCGGGTCCGTGTCGTCAACAAGGCGCCGCACGCCTTCGAGGGCTCCCGCGCCAAGGGGATCCAGCCCCGCACCCAGGAAGTCCTCGAGGATTTCGGCGTGCTTCATGAAGCTCATGCGGAGGGCGGGCCCTACCCGCTCGCGGGGCTCCACCTCGGGCCTGTCACCGCGCCATGGAAGATGCAGCAGCGGAACAAGCCGACCCCGGACGTCCCCTACCCGAACATCCTCCTGCTGCCGCAGCACCGTACCGACGCCATCCTGCACCGCCTCCTCGAACGCCTCGGGTTGCGCATCGAGTACGGGGTCGCCCTGGAGAGCTTCGAGCAGGACGCCGATGGCGTCACGGCGACGCTCTCCACCGGCGAGCTGGTGCGCAGCAAGTACCTCGTCGGCGCCGACGGAGGCGCGAGTGCCGTCCGCGCGGGCACCGGTCTCGGCTTCGTCGGCGAGACCGACGAGTCCGACAGGACCCTCATCATCGACTGCACGATCGACGGACTGTCCCGCGACCGGTGGCACATGTGGCCCCGCGCGTCCGTGGGAGCGTGCCCGTTGCCGCACTCCGACCAGTTCCAGGTGATGATCCGGCTGAAGCCGAACGACACACCGAACCTCGACCACGCCGCCTTGGCCGACCAGTTCCACGCGCTCACCGGCCTCAAGCTCCGCGACATCACGTGGACTTCGGCGTTCCGGCCCAACGTCCGGCTCGTCGAGCACTACCGCGCGGGCCGGGTCTTCCTGGCAGGCGACGCCGCCCACGTGCACACCCCGGCCGGCGCCCAGGGCCTCAACACCGGCGTGCAGGACGCCTACAACCTCGGCTGGAAGCTCGGCCAGGCGATCGCCGGCGCGCCGGACAGCCTTCTCGACAGCTACGAGGCCGAACGGCTCCCGATCGCCGCCGGCGTCCTCGGCAAGTCCAGCGAGCTCTACCAGAGCCTCAGCAACCACCGTGTCGCCGGCCTGAAACGCTGCGACGAGGAGAGCCAGCTCTCGCTCTCCTACCACGGCGGCCCGCTCGCCCCCGCCGACGCTCCGGCCACCAAGACGCTGCGCATCGGGGACCGGGCACCGGACGCGCCGTGCACTGCACCCGGCACCGGCCGCCTGTTCGACGTCTTCCAAGGCCCGCACTTCACCCTGCTGGCCTTCGGCCCCGACGCCGCTGCGGCCCTGCCCGACCTGACGTGGACCGCCAAGGGTGCCGAACTGCGCCGCTACGCCGTCCGCGGCGGACGCGGCATCGACAGTGACCACATCACCGACGACACCGGTCAACTGGCCAACTTCTACGGTGTCGACGGCGACGCGCTGATCCTGGTCCGGCCCGACGGATACATCGGCAGCGTCATCACGGCCGACTGGACGAACTCCTTCGCCACCGCGACCAAGGCGTTCACCCCGAGCTGACCCAGCACAACTCCGGCCCGGCGCAGGAGCGTTGGCGACTGCCCTGCATGTTCGTTGTACCGAAACATTATTACGGATACGTTGTACTCGAAATCGCATGTGCTGGTCCGGAAGGGGCCACTGTCCGGTGCCGTGCCCTTTCCCCGACGTCACAGGCCCCAGCCCATGGTCCAGCCGCGCGCCGACACGGAAGCGCAGCGAACACTGCCGCAGTTCGCCGGACAGCCACCTGGCGTACCGCTTCGCGCCAGGCCGAACAGGAGGAGCCTCAAAAATGTCAGCACAGCAGGAGGTCGCCGCGGACCGCTTGGTCCCGGTCGTGACCCTGACGTTCGTCGGCAGCCGCGCGGAGACGGAGGAAGCCACGTCGGGGCTCTCGGTCGAATCGCAGGCCGCGCTGCGTCAGTTCTCGTTGGAGCGCATGACCGGTTACGGCGTCGATTGCGCGGATGCCGTCGAGCTGCGTGCCCGTGTGGTCGAGGGGCAGGACTGGCGTTCTGCCGCCACCGAGCTCGCGGAGGTGTGCCTGCGGCGCGTCGAGGGCGCCATGGATGCCGCCGGCGAGCCGACCCGGATCGGGTACCTGCGCCGGGCGTCCGCCCTGCTGCGCATGAGTCAGATGATGATGCTGTCCGACACCGCCGAGCGCCGGACGATCTTCGCGCGGGCCGCGGAGCTCTACGCGCGGGCCTCCGTACCGAGTGGTGAACGTCAGCGCGTGACGATCGACACCGACGCCGGCCCCTTGGTGGGGTGGCTCGTCCCCGCGAACGACACCGCGGTCGGCTCGGCCGTCGTCATCGGCGGCGTCGAGGGCTGGGCCATGGATTTCGACAGCCTCGGTGAGGCCCTCGCGGCACGCGGTACCGACGCACTGCTGCTCGACGGCCCGGGGCAAGGCGAAACAAGGCTCACGCACGAGCACTACCTCACCGCCCGGTGGCGTGACGCCTACGGAGGAGCCGTCGACTTCCTCGACGAGCGCGCGCCGGGCCGCCCGATCGGCTTCATCGGCAACAGCATGGGCGGCAGCGTCGCCATGGCCGTCGCGGCACAGGACACCCGGATCAGGGCGTGCGTCGACAACGGCGGCATCCACGCCCCGTGGCTCGTGCCGCCGACCATGGGGACCTTCTTCTCCAAGATGGTGGCCGCGTGCGGAACCGAGGACGCGGACCGGGCGGTGGGTGTCTGGCAAACCGTCACGCCACTCGCCGACGGACCCAACTCCGGCTATCCGCTGCTGGTCGTGCAGGGCGGCAAGGACCCCATGATCTCGATGGACCTCGCACAGATCCTCCTGCGGGGCGCGCCCACGAACGACAAGCAGATGGTCGTCTTCTCCGACGGCAACCACTGCGTCTACAACCACAAACACGACCGTGACACGCTCATCGCCGACTGGACGAGCGCGCGCCTTCGCGGCCTGCCGAGCCCCCAGATCGCGAACTGACACCAGGGAGCACGCACTCATGCAGATCATCGACGCACAGATCCACCTGTGGGCGGCCGAGAGCTCGCCGCCCCACCACTGGCGCGGGCCCTACACCGTCGACACCGCCCTGCGTGACATGGACGAGGCAGGCGTCGACCGCGCGGTCAACTGTCCGGCGATCTGGGACGCCGGAGCGAACGACTACGCGGTGGAGGCGGCGAAACAGCGTCCCGAGCGGTTCGCGACACTCGGCTGGTTCCCCCTCGACCAGGCTGCGGACGAGACCCTCGTCGACGCGTGGCTGGACAAACCCGGCATGCTCGGCCTGCGCTTCATGCTGGCGGCGCCGGAGATGGCCGACCGCCTCGCGTCGGGCGGACTCGACTGGCTGTGGGCGGCCGCCGACCGGCGTGGCATCGCCATGGGGCTCATGGTCATGCCTCCGTACCTGCCCGCCGTCGGCGACATCGCGGCGCGGTACCCGCAGATGCGCCTGATGATCGACCACCTTGCGGTCAACCCGTTCGAGAAGCTGCCCGGCGCGGCCGCACACCTCGACGCACTGCTCGCCCTGGCGCGCCACCCCAACATCGCCGTCAAGGCCACGGCCGTACCGAGCATGGCAACCGACCCGTACCCGTTCGCGAGCACGCACGGCGTACTGCGGCAGGTCTTCGACGCCTACGGCGCCGAGCGGATGTTCTGGGGCACCGACATCACGCGTCTGCGTTGCCCCTGGCGCGAGGCGGTGACGATGTTCACCGAGGAACTGCCCTGGCTGCGGGGCCGCGACCTGGAACTGGTCATGGGCCGTGCCGTGGCCGACTGGATCCGCTGGCACTGAGGAGGGGTACGGCCCGTGCCGTCGCCTCTTCTCTTCGCTCGGCATCGCCGGCTCCGGTACAAGCCCCGCACCCTGCCGCTTTCCGACTCCTACGACGAGGTGAGTCTGACCTTCTCCAGCCCGTCGAGGAGCAGGTCCAGGCCGAACCGGAACTCCTCGTGCAGTGGTACGGAGGTCAACTCGTCGGCTGCGGCCATCGTGGCCGGATAGGCGTCCCGGTCAAGGGAGTTGTAATAGTCCCGCAGCTGTGACTGCTCGTCGGGGTGTGGTGCCCCGGGGCCGTGCTGCTGGATGGCGAAGCCGATCACGTAATGGCCGATGGCCGTGAAGGCACGAGCGGCCAGGCCGACCGGGAACCCATGGCTCAGGAACAGCGTGATGAGCCGTTCTCTGGCCCGCAGCCCGTTGGGGCCGACGGGAACCTGGGCCGCCAGCAGGGACAGCGCGTGGGGGTGCCGGCACAGGGTGCCGTAGAAAGCCTCCGCCGCGACGGTCACGGCCTCCCGCCACGACAGGCCGTCCAACTCCTCGGGCGGAACGCGGACTTCTCCCAGGATCCTGTCGGCGACAAGAGCGAGGAGTTCGTCCTTGCCGTTGAAGTGCCGGTAGAGCGTCGCCGTACCCGAGTCCAGGGCATCGGCGAGCATACGCAGCGTCAGCGCCTGGATCCCGACCTCGTCGATGAGCTTCAGAGCCGTGTCGACGATCCGCCCGGCGTCCATCGGAGGGCGCCCGCGCCGGTACGCGGGGGCGGGCGTCCGGCTCGCCCACCAAGCGGGACTTCCCGGAACCGGCTGGGCCTCCGAAGCCATGGAGCGGTCACCCTCTCGACCAGGTCCACTGCGGACACGTGTTCCGAAACAGGAGTTTCGGCCTTATCGTATCCGTTTTTGACGGCGTCACCGCGGGACGCGCCCTCACAGCCGCGCAGGCCATCCTCGCGGCGACCGTGCGGGCCGTCAGTGGGCCGCCCGTGCCCGGCGACGGTGGCACCGGAGAACGCCGTGCCTCCGGGATGGGCCAGGCACGCACGGAGAATCGGCCCCGGGTTCTACCGGGAGCTCGTGGCGACAGCAGAAGGGCATTCCTTGCAACTGGCGGAACGCTACCGGGACATGCTCTTCTCTGTTGAGCTGCCGCTGATCGCGGAGAAGGACCTGCCCGAGGGTGCCGTGCGCTGCTGACCGCCCGGGCGGGGACCAGAATCCGTGGACCACCTACCCTGCGCTGTCGACGACGGTGGGCGCGGATCCTGCCGCCGCCGCCCGATCCGGTTCCGCTTCGCCTGTGCCGTCCGGGCGGAAGGTGACCGAGCGGCCCGAGAAGCGGGCGCTCAGGCCCGTTGCCGTGATGGTGATCGCGCGCAGGTGCAGGCCCGAGGGGATGTTCCGCAGCTGGATCGGCTCTTCGAAGGCCTTGTTGAGCAGTTCTTCCCCAGCCACCGGCAGTCGGCCGCCTGTGACATGGAAGTCCTTGAAGGCGATGCGGTTGCCGGAGGCCGCCGAGACACTCGTGGTCACGGTGACAGCGTCGCCGGGAGGCAGCAGGACGGCCGCACTCACCTGGCCGGGCCCGGCGCCTTGGGAGATCTCCAGGCCGAGGGCGTTCGACACGTCCGGGTACGACAGGTGAGCGACGGCCTCCGCCGAGCGCGCGTGTGCCGCGCCGGCGTCGCCGGACTTGCGCAAGTCGTCCAGGCTGAGGGTGAGTTCGGTCACCGGGAGAGGGCGCTCGGCGCCCCGGGCCGGTATGTCGTGCGCGGTGATGTCCACGTGGCGCAGGGTGCCCTCGGCCAGTTGCGGCAGGACGGGGAAGCCGCGCACGTGAACCTCGGGCGGCAGCGGAGTCCCCATGCCTGCCTGGAACGCCTTGGCGGCGCGAGCCTGCGCCCAGGCTGTCGCCAAGCGGTCGGCCGAGACGGTGAGGAAGGCAAGGGTGAGAAGAGCGGCGACGGCGATGACGTCCGTTCGCAAAAGCCTGTGGCCGGCGGGGCGTTGGTACATGGGGACTCCTCGGGAGGTGGGGGTGCTCTTACCGTTTGCCGGACTGGGTGGCGCGCTGGTGGTGGACCGTTGAGGCCGCGACGCCTGTGTCGACGCCCGCGGCGATCAGCGCCGCGGTGGCTGCGCTCGTGCCGTCGTCGGCCCAGATCCCGGAGTTGACGCTGTCCAGCAGGGCCAGCAGGTGCGCTTCGATGGCTCTGCTGAGCGGGCCGGGCGGCACGCTGGTGTGGAAGACGCCCTGCTGCTGGCCGCGGGCGAGGATCGCGGCCACCGTGTCGCGGGGGGCGAGCAACTCGCTCACCCGCTGCGCCTCGAGGTCGTGAGGCGCGAGTGTGATCAGGGTGCGGTAGCGGTCGCCCACTGGCCACAGCGTGAGGACGAAGCGCGCCAGGGCGCTCGCCGGGTCCGGGTCCGGGTTCGGGTGCGGCGTCGGCGGGGACGACCGGGTGCGTCCGCCGCTCGACGGCTCGGGCAGGCGGGCCTGCCCGGCCGCTCCGGCGCGGGCAAGCGCCGGCCGGAGGGTCCGGTAGCCGAAGGAATGGACGCGAGGGAAGAGAACCACACGAAGGTCGGCTGAAATCCCGCCCCTGCGCCCCCCTCCGAACGCCTCCGGCCGGTCCGCGCGGTCAGGCCAGGTCGGGCAGGGGGTGACGGGCGACGTCGCGGGCCTCGTCCGCGGGAACCCCCAGCATGCGCAGGATCATCTCCGCCAGGCCGGCGGCCGCCTCGTCGGCGTCGAGCTCGGGGCGGGCGAACCTCAGCTCCACCAGGGACAGCAGGGACCCGCCCAGCGCGGACAGGGCGACGGTCGGGTCGACGGCGGCGAAGCGGCCGACGGCCACCCCGCGTTCCAGATCGCGCCGGGCTCGGGGCGCCAGCCCCCGGTCGGAGTGGTTGTGGCCGAGTCCGCGGTGGCGCAGTACCCGCATGAGCTCCGGGTGGGAGTCGGCCATCCGCACACTGAGCCGCAGGCCGGCCGCGACGAGTTCGGCCGGGTCGTCGGTCCCCCGCAGATGTTCGTCGACGGTCTGACCGAACTCCTCGAGGGCGTCCACCACCGCGGCGTCGAACAGTTCCGCCTTCGACGCGAAGTGGTTGTAGAAGGTGCCGAAACCCACGTCCGCGTGCTCCGCGAGCGCCTGGATGCTCGCGCTCGTGTCCCCGGTCTCGGCCAGAATCCGCCGGGCCGCCCGGACGAGCGCCTGGCGGGTCTCGGCGCGGCGTCGTTCGAAGCGATTGCTGGGCGGGGCTGAGGTCGGCATGCGGCGAGTCTAACGACTCTGCGACGACGATCACATTTCTGATGACTCCATCACTTCATCGGTTCGAACTCTTGACGATCAAAAACTCAGAGCTGATGATTCCCTCATTACGGCAATGTTGCTTGGAGGGCACCGTGTCCCAAACGCACGTCGACGACGACGTCAGAACAGCTCACCAGGACCTCCACAGCGAGGAGGGCGCACTGCGCGACGAACACCCCGGGCGCTCCCGCAATCCGCTGATCAAGGTGTCCGACCTGGCCTGGCTGGAGTTCGAGAAGCCCGACCTCGACCGCGCGGAGGTCTTCGCCCGCGACTTCGGTTTCGGGGTCGCCGCCCGCGATGAGCACGCGCTGTGGCTGCGGGGCACCTTCGCCGGGTCGCCCTGCATGGTGATCCGACGCGGCCGGACGTCCCGTTTCATCGGCCCGGCGTTCCGCGCGGCAGAACGGGCGGACCTGGACCGGCTCGCCCGCGCGACCGGATCCGCCGTGCGGGACGTGGACGCGCCCGGCGGCGGCAAGATGGTCGACCTGCTCGACCCCTCAGGCCTTCCGGTTCGGGTCGTGCACCGGGGCGAGGAACTTCCCGCGCTGCCCGAACAGCGGCCGCTGCTGCTCAACTTCGGGACGGATCACCGTCGTACGAACGTCACGCAGCGCCCGCCGCGCGAGCCGTCACGTGTCCAGCGGCTGGGTCATGTGGTCCTTCAGACGCGGGTGTTCGCCCGCGCCCTGGACTGGTACCTGGACACCCTCGGCATGATCGTCAGCGATTTCCACTTCCTGGACGGTCAGCGCGAGCGCGGACCGGTCATGGCGTTCATCCGCTGCGACCAGGGAAGCGTCGCGGTGGACCACCACACACTGGCGATGCATCTGGGGCCGGGCACGGGCTACGTCCACTCCGCCTACCAGGTCACCGACCTGGACGCGATCGCGGCGGGCGGGGAGTACCTGGCCGAGCGCGGCTACCGGCGCAGCTGGGGCATCGGCCGGCACATCCTGGGCAGCCAGCTCTTCGACTACTGGCGCGATCCGGACCACTTCATGCTGGAGCACTTCGCCGACGGCGACCTCTTCTCCCGCGACGTCGAGCCCGGCTGGTCGCCCATGTCGGCGAGCGGCCTCGCGCAATGGGGGCCGCCGGCGACCCGGGACTTCCTCGGCGCCAAACCCTCCCCCGCCAAGGTCCGCGAGGTGCTGCGTGCCCTGCGCGGCGACAACGAACTCGACCCCGCCCGGCTGCTGGGCCTGCTGAAAGCGACGAACTCATGAGCACCAACATCCTGCGCACCTCCGACAGCTGGTGGGTCGCCCTCGGGGACCGCGCCGTCCGCGTCCACACCAAGGCCGTCACCACCGCCGAACTGCTGGCCGACCGCGACGCCGTCCGGGAAGCCGTCCGGGAAGCCTCGGTCTCCGGCGACATGGGCACACCGGTCGCCGACCTGGCGGCCCTCTCTCCCGTCACCACGCCCTGCCGGGTCGTCGCCCAGATGGTCAACTACCGCAGCCACGCCCGCGATTCGGGCTTCACCGGCGACATCCCGCCGGCCTTCTTCCGCAAGGCATCCGGCTCGGTCAGTGGCCCCCACGACGCCATCGTCCGCCCCGGGCACGTGCAGTTCCTCGACTACGAGATCGAACTCGGCCTGGTCATGGGCGCTCCCCTGCCCGTGGGCACCGTCGTCACCGAGCAGGATGTGCCGTCGTACGTCGCCGGGCTCGTGGTGACCAACGACGTCAGTGCCCGTGACGTCCAGCTGACCAAGACCCAGTTCTACGAGAGCAAGTCGTACCCGACCTTCACACCGACGGGCCCCTACCTGGCACTGCTGGAGCCGGAGGACTTCGTCCATCTCCTCGATCTGCGGCTGACGTTGTCCGTCAACGGTGAGCTGCGTCAGGACCGCACCCTCGCCGACATGATCGTCCGCCCGGCGCAGGCGCTCACGCTGCTCGCCCGCTTCCAGGCCCTGGACCCGGGCGATTTGCTGCTGACCGGCACTCCCGGCGGCACCGCCCTCAAGGCCCCGCCCAAACCGGTGGAGAAGATCGCCGCACTGCTGCCACCCGCCGTCAAGTGGAAGGCGTTCTTCAAGAGCCAGGCCCGGAATCCCCGCTACCTCCACGAGGGCGACGTGATCACGGCGACGATCGCGACGCCCGACGGGCTGATCGACCTCGGTGAGCAGCGCACACCCGTGACCGACGCGAACTGAGACGGGAGATGAGCCGCACATGACCACAGACCAGGCCGCCGGGCGGCGAGACATCGCGACCAGGGCGGCCCATACGCCCGTCGTCATCATCGGGGCCGGGCCCGTGGGTGTCACCGCCGCCCTTCTGCTTGCCCGGCACGGAGTCCGCTCCGTCGTCCTGGAGCGCCACCGGGACGTCTACCCTCTGCCGCGCGCGGTCGCCATGGACGACGAGATCCGGCGCATCCTCCAAGCCGCCGGGATCGGCGGGGAGTTCGCCGCCGTCGCACGACCGGGGGGCGGACTACGTCTGCTGGACGCCCGGCACCGGGTGATGGCCGAGTTCCGGCGCTCCCCGCACGGGCACCACGGCTTTCCGCAGACCAGCATGTTCGACCAGCCGCAGCTGGAACGACTGCTGCGGGACGCCCTGTCCAGACGCCCCGAGTGCGAACTGCGCGGCGCAGTGGAAGTGACCGCCGTGGACCAGGACGGCGACGGCCCGGTGCGCGTGACCGTGCGCGGGGACGCGGGCGAGACCCATCTGTGGGCCGACGCCGTACTGGGCTGCGACGGCGCGGGCAGCCTCACCCGCGACGCCATCGGCGCCGGATGGGAGGACCTGCGCTTCGAGGAGCACTGGACCGCCATCGACGTCCGCACCCGCGCCCACGTGCGGTGCTGGGAAGGCGTCGACCAGGTCTGCGACCCGGCCCGGCCCGCGACGTTCATGCGCGTAGGCGAGGACCGCTACCGCTGGGAGTTCCGGCTGCGGGACGGCGACAGCCTCGACGGCCCCGATGGCCGGGAGCGGCTGCGCGAACTGGTCGCCCCGTGGGTGGACATCTCCCACGGCGACGACTTCGAGGTGATCCGGCAGGCCCCCTACACCTTCCGGGCCCGCCTCGCCGACCGCTGGCGCAGGGGCCGGGTCTTCCTGCTCGGCGACGCCGCCCACCTCACTCCGCCCTTCATCGGGCAGGGCCTGTGTTCAGGCATACGCGACGCGCACAACCTCACCTGGAAACTCGCCCGCGTCCTCCAACAGGGCGCCGACGAACGGCTCCTGGACACCTACGAGAGCGAACGCAAGCCGCATGCCCGTCATGTGATCCGCCTCGCCGTCACCACGGGCTGGGCCATGACCGGCGGCCAGGACCGCGCCGCCGTGATCCGCCGGACCCTGCTGGGCGCCGCGTGCCGCGTCCCGGGTGTGACGGGCCTGGCCGGCCGTGGCATCAGCCCCGCCCTGACCCCCGGCCCGCTGATCCGGCGCGGCCGCCTCCCGGGCACCTGCTGCCCCCAGCCCTGGGTGACCGCCGACGGCCGGCGCACCCGCCTCGACGACGTGCTCGGGGACTCCTTCGCCGTCCTGACCGCCGTACCCCTGACCCCGTCGACGCGGGCCGTCGCCGAAGGGCTCGGCGCCAGGATCGTCCCCGTGGACGAGGCGGGCGACGACGGCACCCTCGCCGCCTGGCTGCGCGACGGCCACGCGGACGCCGTACTCCTGCGCCCCGACCGCATCGTCCTGGACAGCGTGCCCACCGGACACGGCGGCTTCACCGACGCCGCGGCCTGGGCGCCCCTTCTGTGCACGACCCACCACCCCGCACCCTTGAGGAGCACCGCGCGATGACCACGACAAGTGCCGCACCGTCGTCCCCGGACCCCTTCTGGTCCCCCGCCCCGGAGACGGCCGCGCACAGCCGTATCGCGGACTTCGGCCGCCGGCTCGCACGGCAGCGTCACGTCGAGGACGCCTACGACTACACCGCCCTGCACCGCTGGTCGGTCACCGACCTCGAAGGGTTCTGGAGCGCGGTGTGGGAGTACTTCGACGTCGACGCGGCCACACCGTACGAGCAGGTGCTGGAGGAGGAGAAGATGCCGGGCGCCCGCTGGTTCCCCGGCGCCACCCTCAACTACACCCACCACGCCCTGCGCCACCACGGCGACGACCGGCCGGCGATCATCGCGCTGGACGAGACGGGAGCCGCCTACGAGGTGTCCGGCGACCGGCTGCGCGCCCAGGTCGCGTCCGTCGCCGCCACCCTGCGCGACCTGGGCGTCGGCCAGGGCGACCGCGTGGTCGGCTACCTCCCCAACACCCCGCACGCGATCGTCGCCTTCCTCGCCGCCGCGAGCCTGGGCGCCGTCTGGTCGGTCTGCGGCCAGGACTACGCGCCGCAGGCCGCCGCCGACCGCTTCGGCCAGCTGGAGCCGACGGTGCTGATCGCCGCGGACGGCTACCTCTTCAACGGCACGACCCACGATCGCCGCGACGCCGCCCTGGACCTTGCACGATCGCTGCCCACTCTCGAGGCCACCGTGCTGGTGGACCACGTGGGCCTGCCCTGGCCGCAGGGCAACTACCCGGCCCTGACACTCGCCTGGGAGGACGCGGTCACCCGCACGGAACAACTCGCCTGTACGCCCGTGCCGTTCGACCACCCCCTGTGGGTCGTCTTCTCCTCCGGCACCACCGGCCTGCCCAAGGGCATCGTCCACGGCCATGGCGGCGTCCTGCTGGAGCAGTTGAAAATTCTCGGCCTCCACTCCGACCTGGGTCCCGGCGACCGCCTCCTCTGGTACACCACCACCCACTGGATGATGTGGAACCTGGTCGCCTCCGCCCTCCTCACCGGCGCCACCACCTGCACCTACGACGGCAGCCCCGCTCCGCTCGCCCGCCCGGACGTCCTGTGGGAACTGGCCGCCCGCCACCGCGTCACCCTCTTCGGCACCAGCCCCCAATACCTCCTCGGCATGGCCAAGTTCGGCATCGACCCGTCCGTCCACAACCTCTCCTCGATCCGCGCCGTCGGCTGCACCGGCTCCGCGCTGCCCGCCTCCGCCTACCCCTGGGTCCGCGACCACGTGGGCGAGCGCGTCCAGCTGGCCTCCATCACCGGCGGCACGGACGTCGCCTCCGGCTTCGCGGGCAGCGCCCCCACCACGCCCGGCTGGGCCGGGGAACTGTCCGCGCCTCATCTGGGCGTGGCCCTGGCGGCGTACGACGCCGAGGGGTTCCCCGTGGTCGACCAGGTGGGCGAGTTGGTCGTCACCCGCCCCATGCCGTCCATGCCGCTGTATTTCTGGAACGACCCCGACGGAACCCGCTTCCGCGACGCCTACTTCACCGCCTACCCCGGCGTGTGGCGGCACGGCGACTGGATCACGGTCACGGGGCACGGCTCGGTGATCGTGCACGGCCGCTCCGACTCCACCCTCAACCGCAACGGCGTACGCCTGGGCAGCGCCGACATCCACGACGTCGTCGAACACCTCCCGGAGGCCACCGAAGCCCTGGTCATCGGTGCCGAGGAACCGGACGGGGGTTACTGGATGCCCCTGTTCGTGGTCCCCGCGGCCGGAGTGGACCTGGACGACGCCCTGCGGGACAAGATCCGTCACGCCATCCGCACCGGCGCCTCACCCCGTCACGTGCCCGACGAGATCGTCGCCGTCCCGGGCATCCCCCACACCCGCACCGGCAAGAAACTCGAAGTCCCCGTCAAACGCCTCCTCCAAGGCGCCCCCGCCGACCAGGTCGTCAACCCCGCGGCGGTGGACAGCCCCGACCTCCTCACCCTGTTCACGCGCCTGGGGGCCGAACGCAGGAGCGCGCGAAACCGCACCTGACGTCGACGCCGTAGCAGACGGCGTCGCCGACGGATGCGGCCGTCGCGACCGGCTCGGCAGGCCGGGCAGGCCCGACCCCCTGAACGGTGACTGGGCAGGACCCGGGTGCTGGACGACATCACCACCAGCGCGAATGGCGCCAAGGGCTTCACCAGCATCGGCTTCGGTTCCGCCGACACCAGCGCCACCAAGCTCGGCAGGCCCGCCGGGGACCACAGCACCTGTCCGACGGCCACCCTGCCGACCCGGCGCCTCGCCCGAATCCACCACACCGCGCGACCGGCCAGCGGCAGCCCGCCGGCCGGTGAAGGCGGCCCGATGCTCCGGCAGGGACGGCAGCTGCTGCCCAGGCGGGGCGTCTCAGACGACGGTGAGATCATCTCCCAGGCGCACGGTTCCCGGCTCGACGACGGTGGCCAACGCGTCCAGGCGCATGTCATGGGCCTGCGTGATGGCGCGCAGGACCAGCGGGGAGTGCGGCAATCCCTGCTGGGCGGCGTTCGTCATCACGCAGCGCTCACTAGAGCGGATGAACTCCACGCGCAGCGAGCCGCCGCCGATCCGCGCCGTGCTCCCGAACCAGTGGTCCTCCACGAACGGGGGCGTGCCGGGTGGGGTGCGCACCAGGAGGTTGGGGCGGAAGCGGCGCTCGTCCACCGGCACGCCGGGCACTGCCGCGCGGACCCAGTCAAGGGTGGCGGTGGTCAGGATGCTCAGGGGGAGTTGGTCGAAGTGGGAGACCTCCCCTTCGCGGGCCACCTCCACATCGTCCCGTCCCAGGTAGCGGCGGATGTACGCGGTCGCGTCCGGCACCGGCATCCCGTCCGGGTCCAGGAGTTCCGGCTCGTCCGCCCCCTGCCGGTAGCGGGAGCTCAGTTGCAGCAGACCGGGCATCCGCCGGAAGCGGCGTGTGCTCTTGCCCGACCCGAACTTGCCCTCCCCGTCCCGTATCGCGAACAGACGGTCGCCGACGAGGCCACGGACGTCGACCTCGGCCTGCTCCTGCTGCTCACCACCCGTGGACTTGATCGGATACCGCCAGATCCGCTCGACGGTCCCCAACGTCGTCACACCCATTCCCGTCCCCATCCCCCGCCTCGCCGGATCCCGCCCGGTGTTCCCCTCCGTCGCCGACATCAGATCACGACGGCCACAGCCGACGTCGTTCGGCGACGGTCGGTTCCGGACCGCGTCGAACCGGCCGACGATCCAGGCCCGGTTGGAGCGGCTCACCCCGCGCGAACGCGACTACTTCCTCCCGCTCAGAGCCGGATGTCCGACCCTCGACCTACGATGCCCGGATGCAGCCACACTTCACCGGCACCGCCCTGATCACCGACGACGTACCGGCCCTCGCCGCCTTCTACGCCGCGATCCTGGACGCAGATGTCGAAGGGAGCGACCCCTTCGCCCGGGTGAAAGTCCCCGGTGCCATCCTGTCGTTCTTCTCCACACAGGGCATGGAGTCGATGGTGCCGGGATCGATGGCCGCCGCTGCGAGTGGAGGCTTCACCCTGGAGTTCCAGGTCACCGACGTGGACGCACGCCACGACCGGCTGCTGGCTCAGGGCATTGAGATCCTCAAACCGCCGACAACCCAGCCGTGGGGACGCCGCTCAGTGTGGCTCCGTGACCCAGACGGCAACATCGTCAACCTCTACCAAGAGGCGTGACGACCCGGTCCGCTACACCGCGCTTCGCTCATTGCGGGACAACCCTTTAGTCGGGCCGATACCGCCCGGCCGGCCACGATCTCGAAGGCTTCTCGAACGAATTCGCTCCACTGGGGATTCTCCCGACGTGCGGGCGGCCTTCCTCCGATCATGTGCTCCGGCCAAGTGCACGTGAGCCCCCGGAAGACGCGTGGCGTACGAGCCGCGTCCCGTCTCTCGGCCGCCATAGGCCAGGATGGACGTATGAGCGTAGTCAAGATCAACGTACTGACCGTCCCCACCGAGCAGCGCGAGACGCTGGAGAAGCGCTTCGCCTCCCGCGCCCACGCCGTGGAGAACTCCGACGGGTTCGAGTGGTTCGAACTCCTCCGCCCCGTCGAGGGCACCGACAGCTACCTCGTCTACACCCGGTGGCGCGACGAGGCGTCCTTCCAGGCCTGGATGGAGGGGCCCATGAAGACGGCCCACCAGGGCGGTGACGCCAAGAGTGGTGAGCGTCCCAAGCCGGCGGCGAGCGGTTCCACGCTGTGGTCCTTCGAGGTCGTGCAGCAGGCGGAACCGAAGACCGCCTAGTAGTGCTTCGTCAGGTCTATTCGTTGATGCTGATCAAGAGCATGTTGGTTGTGTGGATGCGCATGAAGTGAACC